>NZ_JAATJI010000001.1:2400000-2700000 GCF_011927825.1 Polymorphobacter fuscus
CCGACCTGCACGAATGGCGTAACGACTTCCCCACTGTCTCCAACACCTGCTCAGCGAAATTGAATTCCCCGTGAAGATGCGGGGTTCCCGCGGTTAGACGGAAAGACCCCGTGCACCTTTACTGCAGCTTCAGAGTGGTATGAGGAATGAACTGTGTAGAATAGGTGGGAGGCTTTGAAGCATGGGCGCCAGCCTGTGTGGAGCCAATCAGTGAAATACCACCCTGTTCGTTTCTTATATCTAACCTGCGACCATGAAACTGGTCGAGGGACCCTCTGTGGCGGGTAGTTTGACTGGGGCGGTCGCCTCCTAAAGAGTAACGGAGGCGCGCGAAGGTTGGCTCAGGACGGTTGGAAACCGTCTGTTAGAGTGCAATGGCATAAGCCAGCCTGACTGTGAGACCGACAGGTCGAGCAGAGACGAAAGTCGGTCATAGTGATCCGGTGGTCCCTCGTGGACGGGCCATCGCTCAACGGATAAAAGGTACGCCGGGGATAACAGGCTGATAACCCCCAAGAGCTCATATCGACGGGGTTGTTTGGCACCTCGATGTCGGCTCATCACATCCTGGGGCTGGAGCAGGTCCCAAGGGTTTGGCTGTTCGCCAATTAAAGTGGTACGTGAGCTGGGTTCAGAACGTCGTGAGACAGTTTGGTCCCTATCTGCCGTGGGCGTCGAGATTTGAGAGGAGTTGTCCCTAGTACGAGAGGACCGGGATGAACATACCTCTGGTGGACCTGTCGTGACGCCAGTCGCGCAGCAGGGTAGCTATGTATGGACGGGATAACCGCTGAAAGCATCTAAGCGGGAAGCCTCCCTCGAGATTAGATCTCATCGAGTCGTGGAAGACCACCACGTTGATAGGCCGGATGTGTAAGCGCAGTAATGCGTTCAGCTAACCGGTCCTAATTACTCTGGTCGCGCTTGTTAACTCCACCATCAACGACAACACTGACTTCCTGCACGGGACAACATCGTTCAAAACCCAATCCTGCCGCGCCGGCTTCATGGCTTGGTGGTCATAGCGTCTGTGACCCACCCGATCCCATCTCGAACTCGGCCGTGAAACCAGACAGCGCCGATGGTACTATTGCTCAAGCAATGGAAGAGTAGGACGCCGCCAGGCCTTGCAGCCGGCGCAGCACGGATTGTAAACCCATTCATATGTCACAGCCTTTTCAGGCGGATCGCTCCGAGTTCTCTTGGGGCGATTTTCGTCTTTGACGCGGGGTGGAGCAGCCCGGTAGCTCGTCAGGCTCATAACCTGAAGGTCACAGGTTCAAATCCTGTCCCCGCAACCACTAATACCATAGGATCGCCCTCGGCAGTTAGCCGGGGGCTTTTCTGTGTTTGACGTGTTTTTCCAAGGATGGCTTCGACGGTGAGGAAAAGCCCCCTGCCATAGCTGTCCTGCTGCGCCGCTAATCCCGTGGATGAAAACTGGGTCACGACACCGGCTATCACCGAGACTAAGCCCAAGGCGAGGCGCATCGACGTGTTCAGCCTCGCCACGCCCAGACGCGGGCGTTCGACGTCGCCTGGCTGGCGTTCTTGATTTGCTTTCTCGCCTGGTTCGTCGCCGCACCCCTGTGCCGCTGATCAAGAGCGAGTTCGGGCTTCCGAAGGTTCAGATAGCCAATCTCAACAGCGCGGCGGTGGCAGTGACCATCTTGGTGCGACTGGTCATTGCCTTGGCCGGGCAGAGGGTCGTGCGACTGAAGGGCGGCGATCCATCGATCTTCGGGCGGTCGGCCGAGGAACCCGCACAATGTCTGGTGCATACCCGCCTCGATCAACGCGGGTCGGCAATCGGAAAAGCGCCTCGTTCAGGACCTGTGCTGATCATTGTCGGCCCGGCCATGCGCCGCGGCGCAACGGTCGCATCCGGGCTGCCAACGCAGCACAAGACCATTTTGGCCGAGCTGCCGGATCTCGACGCTGCCTTCACCAACATTGCCACTCCTGCGATGTGCGCTGGCGCCGGGCTATGATGCGCTGCCGGGCGGCGTGCTCGCGGGCGTGCGCTCGTGGCGCCTTGGTTCGGCCAAGCCGCTGGCGTCTGGAAGGCACGCACAGCACTGGACCATGCCTGCGCCCGGCTCCATCAGCACTGTGCACCGGTCGCGATCTGCCGGAGCGAGAAACGGGCCTGTGCGGGATGCGGTTATAAGCACTGGGCAAGGCATCGACCCCCGCCCGCGGTCGGCGCCATGCTCAGTTCACGCAAACACCGGCTTTTGCCACTCCATGACGAGAAAGTTGGGCGCACGGCGGTATCGGTCGGCCTTGGGTCCGGTGCAGCCAGGTTCGGGCCCGGGTTCGGCGAAGTGGGTAAGGCAGAAACCTGCATCGAGCAGTGCGGTCATGTAGCTTGCGAGCGGGCGGTGCCAGTTGCAGATCCTGATACCCTGCCATTCGGTCCAGCGCGGTCGGGCCTCGAGATAATGGTCGATGGAAAAGCGGCGGGAGCCGTCGGGCTCATGCGACCAGCCTAGCGGTTCGGCTGCCGTGTTAAAGCTCTGCAGGTTGGCGATCAGGAAACTGCCGCCCGGACGGAGCAGGCGATGGGCTTCGCGGATGGCAGCTTCAAGGTCCGCAATATCGATCAGGGACAGGTAACTTACGACGAGATCGAAGCCTGCATCCGGGAGGCTTGTCGCTTCTGCGCGTTCGATCCTGTAATCGCCGTCCGGGTGGAGGTGGCGGGCCTGTTCGATCAATCCCGCGGTCGGATCGATGCCGACAGTCGCAATGCCTTCGCGGACGAGCATCCGGCAAAAGCGCCCTTCGCCGCAGCCGATATCCAGCGCCCTGACAATGCCTCGGCCACGGCACCGTTCGAGCATTGGCCGATCCAGCACGAACCGGCGACCCCAGTCGCCCTCGCTTCCAACGAGCGCGATCCAGGCGTCAGCAGAAGCGTCCCATCCCGTATCCAAATTCGCCCCCTTGGGCACAGCTATGGCGCACACCGGGATCCCTTGCCGTGCTGTGCGCCCTCAGCTCGCCGTTAAGCGACTCAACGCACGAACGCCAACGCAGCTGCCCATTCGTAACAACGCGAAGAAGCAATTGACCAGCCGAGATTGGACATTGCTACCGCGCGCAGAAAGCAGACAAAAGGTGAACTTCAACCCTTTTTCGATGTCTTGGGACGGGACGACCGGTTCCTGTTCCAGGTGCGAGCCACGAGCTTCAAACACAAAAATATCGCCCATGGCCCTTAAAGGCCATGGGCGATATATTTCATAAGCCTGTTCCTGGCGGAGCGGCTCGGGCATCTCGGCGTCGACCGCGAACGGCTGGACGCCGGTTTGCCTTTAGGCAGCGACCGCGTGGCGGCGGCGACGCGACGCGATGCCGACAAGGCCGAAACCGGTGATCAGCATGGCCCACGAAGCCGGCTCAGGCACTGCGCCCGACGGCGGGCTGGCGAAAGTGAAGCTGCCCGACGTCGCGAGATCGCTGCCGGTCTGGGTGAAGGCGAAGGTTGCCGAAGCCGGGCCAGCGAGGAAACCGGCGAGCGAACCCATCGGGGTGAAGGTCCCGAGGACATAGGCATTGACGGTGCGGTTGTCCGGTGTGCCCTGCGCGCTGGCGCTGTTGACGGTGCCGGTGAAGTCGCCGAAGCTCGAGGTGAACGTGAAGACCTGGCCAACCGAAGCCGTCAGCGGCGAAAGGTTGAGGTTCTGACCCTGAACAGGTGCCAGATCGCCAGTGGCGCTGCCGACGACCGAAAAGAGCGTGTTGGTGAACGTCGTGCCGACATCGATCGACGACGTGCTGGCGGCAACGCCGACGATCGAGACGGCGGCGCTGCCCACAATGGTGGTGGCGGCGACAGAGGGCGACGCGAGCAGGGCCGCGCCCAGGATTGCAGCAGACAGGAACTTGTTACGCATGGATTCACCTCTTAGAAAGCGACGACACAAATGTCTCTTAACGCCTTTGCAAGAGTTATGCCAAGTCCGGTTAACCACATAAGCCGCTGAAATCAGGATGCGCGATTTTTACACTATTTACCAGAGTGTAAAATCTACCGACACTTTGCGTGCGTTTTCACGAGATCGCGCAGTTGCACCGGCGTGGGAGGTGGCCGGCGTACGCTTCGTCATCTCGCCCATCGTGGAATGGCCCGACGCCACGCGAGCGCCGATCCGGGCAGGCGAGCCAGAACAGCCGGCGTGCTGTCAGGCCGCGCGCGCATGCTATTTGACGGTGAACGGAAAGCTGCCTTCCATGCGATGGGCATCGGCGCCGGCAGCGAACCACTTGAGTTCATAGCTGCCGCTTGGAAGCGCGCGCTTCATGAGCAGCGTCAGTGTCTTGCCATCGGCACCCATGGCCGTGGTGAAGCCTGTCATCTTCATTGGCTGATGGTCCGCCATGCCGGGCATCCCCGTCATCGTCAGTTCGGCACCGGCAAACTTCGCCAGCAGCTTCTCGTTGAACACCAGGACGATCTTGCCGGGCTTGTCGACGGTGGCATTCGCCGCCGGTGTCGATGAGACGAGCTCGGCACTGGCAAATGCAGCGGTGCTGAGCCCGGTGATCATGGCGGCGGCGAGGATGGCGCGGAAAGCGGACTTCATTGTTAGCTCCTTGGTGGACTAGGAACACATACGCAGCCGGCTGACATGCCCCTCAGCAGGTCTTGTTGAGGGCTGCGCAATGCGTGTGCGTAATAGGGTTGGATTTGAAAAAGGAGCTTCCATGGACGACCTTGACCGGGCGTTGCAGCAGCTGCGGACCTTGCCCGTGCCCATCAGGTTGGCGGCACTTGAAAGCGATGTACTGTTGCGCATCGATAGCGAACGCAACGTATCGGCATTGACGACCGGCCCGGTGCTGGGCCTCGCCGCTTCGCTCGCGCTGGGGATCGGCATTGGCGCAGCAATTCTGCCTGGCGGCTCGGCGGACGCTGGCGCGTCGCTGTTTTCGGCCGGGGCCAATCTTGCACCCTCGACGTTGCTTGCGAATCTCGGATGACCAATGTTCGGCGGTTTGCGATTGTCGCGCTGGTGGCTTTCGTGGCCGCGCTTGGCGGCGTGTTCGTCGGTCGCGTCCTCGTCACGCGCCTCTCCCCGCCCGAGACCGAGCTTCACGCCATCTTGCATGACAGGCTTGGGCTGGACGCTGCGCAGCGGGCACGGATCGAGGTGCTCGAGCGGCAATTCGCGGCGAGAAAGCAGGTTCTTGAACAGGAGATGCGGTCGGACAACGCGCGTCTTGCCGATGCGATCACGGCAGAACACGGCTATGGCCCGCGCGTGCAGGCAGCGGTTGATCGCTCGCATCAGGTGATGGGCGAGCTGCAGAAGGAGACGCTGCAGCACGTCTTCCGGCTGCGCAGCGTCCTGCGACCGGACCAGGCGCGCAAGTTCGACGAGGCGGCGGTCAAGGCACTGACAGCCCCGGCGGAGTGACACGCGAGCTTGCCCAGACGGTGCCGACGCCGCTCGCCGACTGTTCCGATGGCGAACTGGGCGCGCTTGCCCTGAAGGGTCGCCAGGCAGCATATGGCGAATTGATGCGGCGATACCGCGAGCCGGTGTACCGCCTGGTCCGCAGCCATGTTGGTGACCCGGACGAGGCCCTCGACATTGTCCAGGAGGCGTTCGTGGCGGCCTTCGCATCGATCGGGCGCTATGATGGCAGCCGGCCCTTTCGCCACTGGATAAACCGCATTTCGCTGAACAAATGCCGGGACTGGGCGCGTCGACGCGCGGTCCGGCGCCTCTTTCGCTTCGCGTTGCCGCTCGACGCGGCCAGCGAAAGTGTCGACCCGGCGGTTACCGGAGAAGCGGTCATCGACGATGTTCGCGCACTGGCGCGCGTGACCAAGGCGATCGCGGCGCTTCCCGCTAACCTGAAGGAGCCGCTGATCCTGACGGCGGTGGACGGCCTTTCACAGGCGGAAGCAGCCTCGGTCCTGGGGATTAGCGAGAAGGCCGTGGAAGTTCGGATCTACCGCGCCCGCAGGATGCTGACCGGTCAGGTCGAGAAGAAGCGATGATGCCGCAGGCGGAGCTTGAGGGGCGATTAAAAACCTCGCGTATCTCAAAGTGGACCTGTCGCGCTTCGATCAATTTCCAGGGATAGCCATGACTTTACCGACCACGCGCCGCGACTTTCTGCGCGCTGCTTCGCTCGTCGGAGGCGCAGCGGCAGTTCCCGGCTGGGCGCGCAGCGGCACCGGAGGGCTGGTGCCTGGCGGCGATGTGCTGTCGGGCGAGGATATCAAGCTCAGCGTCGGCCATGCGATGCACTCGGTCGGCGGCCGTTCGGGTCATGCGATTGCCGTCAACAGCCGCGTTCCCGGGCCGCTGATCCGTCTCAAGCAAGGCCAGAACGCTCGCCTTTCGGTCACCAACACCCTCGCCGAGGATACCTCGATCCACTGGCACGGGCTGTTGCTGCCGTTTCAGTATGATGGCGTGCCGGGTATCAGCTTTCCCGGCATCAAGCCCGGCGCGACGTTCGTCTACGAGTTTCCGATCCGCCAATCGGGGACCTATTGGTACCACAGCCATTCGGGGCTTCAGGAAGCAATGGGGCACTTCGGCGCGATCGTCATCGATCCGGCCGGGGTGGACCCGGTTGCTGCCGATCGCGAGCATGTGCTGGTGCTCAGTGACTGGAGCTTCATGCATCCGCACAAGATCTACACCCGCCTCAAGCAGAATGGCGGCAATTTCAACTTCCAGAAACAGACCCTTGCCGGCCTGCTCGCCGGCAAGGGCCAATCCGCCGCCGATCGACGGATGTGGGGCCAGATGCGGATGGACCCGACCGATATCTCCGACGCAACGGGGGCGATCTACACCTATCTCGTCAACGGCCATGGCCCCGCCGAAAACTGGACTGGTCTGTTCGTGCCCGGCGAAAAGGTGCGGCTGCGGATCATCAACGCATCGGCGATGACCAACTTCAACGTCCGTATCCCGGGCCTGGCGATGACGGTGGTGGCGGCCGACGGCAATGCCGTGCAACCGGTAGAGACCGACGAGTTCCAGATCGGTGTCGCCGAAACCTATGACGTGATCGTGCAACCGACGGAGGACCACGCATATGGCCTCATCGCCGAAGGCATCGACCGGTCAGGGTTGGTGCGCGCCACACTGGCACCCCGCATGGGCATGGTGGCCGATGCGCCGCCTCTCCGGAAGCGCCCGCTGCTGACCATGAAGGACATGGGCATGGGCGACATGGACATGAGCGGCGGTGCCATGGCCGGGAAGGACCACAGCAACATGCCGGGCATGAGCCACGACATGGGTTCGATGAAGATGCTCGACCCATCGGTGGCGCCGCAGGTTAAGATGGGCCCCGGGGTGGCGATGCTGTCTGCGATGCCGCTGGACCGTACCGCCGAACCCCCGACAGGCCTCGAGGACGTGCCGCACCGCGTTCTGACCTACAGCCAGCTCCGCTCGCTCGACCCCAATCCCGATGCGCGCGACCCGTCACGCGCGATCGACATTCACCTCACTGCCAACATGGAACGCTACATGTGGTCGTTCGACGGGGTGAAGTTCAGCGAGGGTGCCGAGCCATTGGCCTTCCGCCACAACGAGCGCGTTCGGGTCAATCTGATCAACGACACGATGATGCCGCATCCGATCCACCTTCATGGCCATTTTTTCGAGGTGGTGATGGGCGAAAAGGGCCATCGCCCGGTCAAGCACACGGTCAATGTCCTGCCGGGCGGCAAGGTGTCGTTCGACCTGACCGCCGATGCGCTGGGGGATTGGGCGTTTCATTGCCACATGATGCTGCACATGCATGCCGGTATGTTCCGCGTCGTCACGGTGCGCCACGAAGAAGATGCGGCATGATCGGCGCCGCGATCACCTTGTTGCTCGTCATGGCGCCCGGCGCCGCGCCCGCGCCGACAGCAGCGCGGACAACGGCACCGCCGGCTGCCGACCCTCACGCCGGTCACGACATGCCGACCCCGGCACCAGTCGCCGATCCGCATGCCGGGCACGACATGACGGCGGCCGATACCGGCGAAATCGTCGGCACCCAGCCCGCCCCGGCGCCACCTGCCGATCACGCCGCCGATGCGGTCTGGGGCGTTGATGCCGTGGCGCCGTCCCGCGCCGCGCTGCGCCGCGAACATGGCAACTTCTCCGGGTCGATGATCCTGTTCAACATCGCCGAATATCAGGCCCGCCCCGGCAGCGACGGCTATCGCTGGGAAGGCGAAGGCTGGTTCGGCGGCGACATCGACCGCTTCGTCGTCAAGACCGAAGGCGAAGGCGATGTGCGCGGACCGCTTGAGGACGCCGAAATCCAGGCGCTTTATTCGCGCGCCATCGACCCGTGGTGGAACCTGCAGGCCGGGGTGCGCCACGACTTTCGCCCAGATCCGCAGCGGACCCATGCTGTCATCGGGTTCGAGGGCTTGGCCCCCTATTGGTTCAAGGCCGCCGGCGCGCTGTTCCTGTCGAGCAAGGGCGAGCTGCGCGGCCGCATCGAGGGCTTTTACGACCAGCGCATTACCCAGCGGCTGATCCTGCAACCGCGCGCCGAAATCGAAGCCTCCGCGCAGTCGATCCCCGAGATCGGCGTCGGTGCCGGCCTCACCGATATCGAAGTCGGCCTGCGCCTGCGCTATGAATTCGCTCGCGAGTTTGCACCCTATGTCGGTGTGGAATGGGCAGCCAAAGTCGGTGAGACAGCGCGATATGCCCGTGACGCCGGAGAACGGGCGAGTGGCGTCAGTTACGTGGCGGGTATCCGGTTCTGGTTTTAGAAGCGGGCGCTGCGCTCACGACGCCACCGCCTTTGCCTTGGCGCGAGCCGTCTCCCCCAACGGCTGGCGCTGGCCATCGGCGCGCAACATTTGATCTGGTTCGCCAGACATGAAAGTGCCTGGACGTGCCGCTGACAGGGTCACATCCGTAGCGTTCGGCTCTGGCAAGGCATCGGTTCGCTCGAGGTTGACCGTGACCGAATATTTGTAGCGGCAAGGTCACAGCGCCGAACGTCCCCGCGACCACCGACGCAGCATGCGCTTCATGTCATCCAGGATCGCGCCGCTGTGACCGCAGATCCGGGTGCATGTCGGCGAGTGCCTGCACGACGTCACGCAACACTACGCAATCGGGCCGGCACGGATCGGCCAGGGCCTGCAAGAGCTTCGCCACGGGGATATGCGCGTCGCGGGCGATCTGCTTCAACCCACGGGTTCGCGCCACGTCATCGAATGCGGCGGATATGGCCGGCCCCTCCGCCTTGGCGAGTGCATCGTCGAGCGCAAGGATCTGCGAGCGCTGGTCGGCAAGAAATCGGGCTTTGGCGATGTCGGTCATGGTTCGGTTTCGGCTTTTGGCTGTGCTGATGGCTGGGTGGTGCCATCGCGGCAAAGCTATCCGATGCGGTCTGGCGAGACTTGCCACCTTCCGGGCAGTTCTTTGCCATAAACCCGGATCAGCCGGTGCCGATGGGACTGCGCGGGGCCGCAGAACGGGGTTGCCGCAAGCCGATCCCGAGCGTCGCCAGTCGGTTGGGGTGGATCGGCCCCCATCAGCCCGGCCGTTTCGCCGAACTGCTGCAGACTGTCGTTGGCGGCAACAATCCGCCTCGCCGCCAACGCCGCCAGTCAGGAGTGATGCCGTTCCGGCTTGCGCCGGCCCTGCGTTTTTGCTGTCTGGCGTGGATGAGCCATGTCACGCCGGACTTCGCCGCGCCTGCCGCCCCCGCGATTGCCTTTGATGATTGGCTTCGCGCTGATGTCCGTGTCGGCACGATCATCGAGGCCGTTGCCTTTCCCGAGGCGCGAAAGCCATCGTTCAAGCTGGTCATCGATTTCGGCCCGGTGATCGGGCACCGCAAGTCCAGCGCCCAGATCACGCGTCATTACGCGCCTGCAGATCTTGTCGGCCGCCAGGTCATTGCCGTCGTCAATTTTCCGCCGCGGCAGATCGGCAAGTTCATGTCGGAAGTGCTGACGCTCGGTGTGCCCGATGCCGAGGGGGAAGTGGTTTTGCTGCGGCCGGACCAGGCAACCCCCAACGGCGGGCGCCTCTTCTGAAGGCGTAAGCGGCGTTGGCCCCGCCGCTACCGCCCGGTTTGCCCGCGATGCATCAGCTTTGCATCGGCAAGCACCAGCGCGACCATCGCTTCCATCACCGGCGCGGCGCGGATGCCGACGCAGGGATCGTGCCGCCCCTTGGTGACAATGTCGGTTGCCTGGCCATCGCTGGTGATGGTCTCGACCGGTGTCAGAATCGATGAGGTCGGCTTCAGCGCCATGCGGACCACAATCGGTTGCCCGGTCGAAATGCCACCCGCCGTGCCGCCGCTGTGGTTGGACAGGAACTGCGGCGAATCGGCACCCGGTCGCATCCGGTCGGCATTGTCTTCCCCGCGCAACCGCGCCGCGCCAAAGCCGTCGCCGATCTCGACACCCTTGACCGCATTGATGCCCATGCAGGCGGCGGTCAATTGGCTGTCGAGCTTCTGATACAGCGGGGATCCCCAGCCGGCGGGCACGCCGGTGGCGGTGCATTCGACAATGGCGCCGAGCGACGACCCGGCCTTGCGCGCCGCGTCGAGGACGGTTTCCCACTGCGCCGCGACCACCGCGTCGGGGCAGAAGAAGGGATTGCGGTCGATCTCGGCATCGTCGAAGCGGCTGTAGTCGATGGCGATACCGCCCAGTTCGACAAGATAGGCCCGCACCTGCACCTCGGGGATGACGGCCCGCGCCACGGCACCCGCCGCCACGCGCGACGCGGTTTCGCGCGCCGACGACCGGCCGCCGCCGCGCGGGTCACGATGGCCATATTTGGCGTCATAGGCATAATCGGCATGGCCCGGGCGATAGGCCCTGGAAACCTCCGAATAATCCTTGGACCGCTGGTCGACATTCTCGATCATCAGGCTGATCGGCGTTCCCGTCGTCCGCCCTTCATGGACACCCGACAGGATCCGCACCTGGTCGGGCTCCTGCCGCTGCGTCGTGAACCGGGACGTGCCCGGTCGACGCTTGTCGAGCCAGGGCTGGATATCGCCTTCTGCCAGGGCAAGCCCCGGCGGGCAGCCATCGACCACGGCGCCGATGGCCGGCCCGTGCGATTCGCCCCAGGTGGTGAAGCGGAAGAGCTGGCCGAACGAATTGTAACTCACACCACGCTCATGTCCGGCGCATCCTCGGCCTTCATGCCGATGACATTATAGCCGGCGTCGACATGATGGATTTCCCCCGTCACGCCCGACGCCAGGTCGCTGAGCAGATAGACGCCGGCGCCGCCGACATCCTCGATCGTCACATTGCGGCGCAGCGGGGAATTATACTCGTTCCATTTGAGGATATAGCGGAAGTCGCCGATGCCGCTGGCCGCCAGTGTCTTGATTGGCCCCGCGGAAATGGCGTTCACGCGGATGTTCTGCGGCCCCAGGTCCATCGCCAGATATTTGACGCTGGTTTCCAGCGCCGACTTGGCGACACCCATGACATTATAATGCGGGATGACCTTTTCGGCGCCATAATAGCTGAGCGTCAGCAGCGATCCGCCGTCGGGCATCATGAGAATTGCGCGCTGGGCGATCGCGGTGAAGCTGAACACGCTGACGTTCATGGTCAGCAGGAAATTGTCGAGCGACGTGTCGACATAGCGGCCACGCAACTCGTTCTTGTCCGAAAAACCGATGGCATGGACCAGAAAGTCGATCGTCCCCCAGTCCGCCTTCAGCCCTTCGAACATCGCGTCGATGCTCGCCATGTCGGTGACATCGCATTCGAACAGCCTGGCCACGCCCAGGCTTTCGGCCAGCGGCCGCACCCGTTTTTCCAGTGCTTCGCCCTGGAAGGAAAAGGCGATTTCACCGCCCTGTTCGGCGATGGCCTTGGCGATGCCCCAGGCGAGGCTGCGATCATTGGCGACGCCCATGATCAGGCCGCGCTTGCCATTCATGATTCCGGCCATTGTGCTCCATTCGGTCCCGCGAGTGTCTCCGCCGTCTTTAAGCGTCTTTGCCGCGCCTTGGCGAGCGCCGCGTTGAGATGCGCCCCCGCTACCAGCCCCATGCCGATGATGTAGAAGAACA
The DNA here is from genome assembly GCF_011927825.1 of Polymorphobacter fuscus. NCBI lineage: Bacteria > Pseudomonadati > Pseudomonadota > Alphaproteobacteria > Sphingomonadales > Sphingosinicellaceae > Sandarakinorhabdus > Sandarakinorhabdus fusca. Next base: position 2,412,061 of record NZ_JAATJI010000001.1, read on the forward strand.
GCAGCGCGACGATGACCCCGGCCAGCGAGCCATAGGTCAGGCTGTAGCCACCGCCGGCAAGCGCCAGCGCCCAGGGCATGACCATCGTCGTGCCCACCCAGGTCACCATCGTCACCAGCGCGCCGGGCCAGATGCGAAAGCCATCGCCGCGAAACCGCTTCGGCGTCAGGGTATAGAAGATCGCATATAGCGCGGTGAACAATGCCACCGCCGGCAACAGCCGGCGAAAGCCGATTTCGGCGATGATGGTTTCGGCCTGCGGCATCAGCCGCGCGATGAAGGTTTCGGCGCCGGTCAGGACGACCTGCGCGGCAAAGGCCAGCAGCATCAGGAAACAGGCGGCAAACACAAAGGCCAGCGACGCAATGCGATACTGCCAGACCGGCACCACCGACTTGGTGCCATAGGCGCGGCGGATGATGTCGCGGATGGTTTCGATGAATGTCGTCACCGTCCACAAGGTGACGAGGATGCCGAAGGTCAGCAGCCCGGCCGACGCCCGCACTTCGGTCACATCGGCGATCGGCTTGGCGACAAGCTCGGCGACATCGGGGGGCAGCAGCCGCATGAAGCCGCGCAAGGCCTGGCTGCCATAATCCGTCCGCCCGATCGTGCCCGCGACCGTCGCCAGCACGATGAAGAACGGAAACAGCGTCAGCAGCGACAGATAGGCGAGGTTGCCGGCGTGGGTGAAACCATCCGCCCATACCCCCGTCACCGTCTCGCGCACCACCGTCCAGGTACGGCGGTGGCGCACCAGCAGGCGCGAAACCAGCCGCGGGACCGGATCGGACCGCGCGAACATCAGGCGGGGCCGTGTGCCCGGCTCAAACGCCGAGCTCGCGCCTGACCTCGCGGGTGTCGCTCCAGCTTTCGACAAAGCTTTCCAGTGCCTTGTCGCCGGCTGGCAGGTCGATCTGGACTGTCACCAACTGGTCGCCGCGGCTGCCGTCGGCCCGGCTGAAACCGCGCCCTTTCAGGCGAAAGACCTTGCCGGAGGGCGTGGCCGGCGGCAGCGTCAGCGTGACGGCGCCGGTCACGGTCGGCAGGCGCACCTTGGCGCCCTTGACCGCCTCCACCAGCGTTACCGGCACATCGATCCGGATGTCGTCGCCGTCGCGGACGAACAACCGGTGGCGGCCGATCTCGAGTGTCACCAGCGCGTCGCCGTTGCCGCCGGGACCGGCTTCGCCGCGGCCGGCCATGCGCAGCTGGCGACCGGGTTCAAACCCCGCCGGCAGCTTCAGTTCCACCGTCTTGCCGTCGCGCAACGTCACCCGCTGCGGTGTCAGATTGGCGGCCTCCTCGAACGGGACCGTCAGCCGATAGCCGACATCGGCGCCCTTGGGCTGGGTGCGAAAGCCGCCGCCGGGGGCAGCGCCGCCGCCGAACGGACTGCGGCCGCCGCCGAACAATTCCGAAAACAGGTCATCGGCACCGCCGGCGAAATCGAAGCCGCCCGATTGCGGCCGCCGCGCCTGGCCGAACGGGTCGCCGCCCGGTCGCCCGCCATAGCCGCTGCCCCCGCCGAAACCGCCGCCGGCAAAGGGCGATGTCGGGTTGCCGTCGGGGCCGATCTCGCCGCGGTCGAACCGGCCCTTTTTCTCGGGGTCGGACAGCATTTCATAGGCGCTGTTGGCTTCCTTGAAGAGTTCCAGCTTCTTGGGGTTGTCGGCGTTGCGGTCCGGGTGATTTTCCTTGGCCAGCTTGCGATAGGCCTTTTTGATATCGGCATCGCTGGCGCCGCGGGCCACGCCCAGAACCTGATAGGGATCGCGCATCGTCATCCTGTCGTGTCACATGCCATCACCAGATGTGCAACCATCGCGCTGATGGCAAGAGGGGGCGCCCGCCCATGGTCGCCAACCATGCCGTCATGCTCTAAGGGCCGCGCATGACGATTCGCCGTTTCGCCACCGCCTGTCTCATCGCGCTGCTGCCGGCCCCGGCGCTGGCCTGGGGCGATTACGCCCATCGCCTCGTCGCCGGCATCGCCGAATCCGAACTGACGCCGGCGGCGCGCGCCGAAGTGCGGCGCATCCTTGCCAGGGGCGCCGCGGTCGATACGCTGGATTGCCCGATCGGCACGCTCAAGGACGCTTCGGTCTGGCCCGATTGCGTGCGGTCGCTGCCCGATCGCTTCGCCTTCAGCTTCCCCTGGCATTACCAGAATATCGATGTCTGCGCGCCGTTCGACGCGTCGGCGAAATGCCCTGACGGCAATTGCGTCACCGCGCAGATCGGCCGCCAGCTCGCCATCGCTGCCGATCGCCGGGCCCGCCCGGCGGACCGCGCCCAGGCGCTGGCCTTTGTCGTCCATTTCGTCGGCGACATGCACCAGCCGCTGCACATCGGCGACAAGCACGACAAGGGCGGCAACGACGTCCGCGCCGCCTATGGCGCCAAGGCACCCGAGCGCATGAACCTGCACCGCATCTGGGATTCGGATCTTGCCGAACGCGCGCTGACCGAACCGCCGGCGATCACGCCGCGTTCCATCACCGCTGCCGACCGCCGCGCCATGGCCAAGGGCAATGTCACCGACTGGGCGCGCGAAAGCTGGGACGTGTCGCGCACCATCGCCTACCCGGAACTGCGCGGATACCCCGACAGCTGTCCGGCGAAATCGGACATGCGCGCGATGGTCGACGAAGCCTATCTCGCGGCATCCCGGGACGCGCTGCGGCTGCAGGTCGAACGCGCCGGGGTGCGGCTGGCGATGCTTCTCAATGGCGCGTTCGCGCGTTAGGGAAAGGCAAAGGGGAGCAGCATGGACCTCGACGACGAACGCGAGAGCAGCAACATCGAGGACATGCGCGGCCAGGGCGGCGGCGGCTTCGGCATTCCCGGTTTCGGCGGTGGTGGCGGCGGCTTCAACCTCGGCGGCGGCGGGCTCGGTTGTGGCGGCATCGTCATCGTCGTCGTGCTGGCACTGGTGTTCGGCATCAACCCGCTCAGCCTGCTTGGCGGCGGTGGCGGCGGCCAGGGCGGCGCGCCGACGGCGCAGATCGGCCAACCGGCGCCCGATGCCGGCGCGCCGCGCACCCGGTCCGACATGGACCGCTTCATCGCCCGGGTGCTGGCAACGACCGAGGATACCTGGACGACGATCTTCCAGCAGGAAGTCGGTACCCCCTATCGCGCGCCAAAGCTGGTCTTCTTCGATGCCAATGGGACGCGCTCGGCCTGCGGCGTCGCGCAATCGGCGATGGGGCCGTTCTACTGCCCGGCCGACCAGAAGGTCTATCTCGACCAGAGCTTCTTCGATGAACTCGCCAAGCGCTTCGGCGCGCCGGGGGATTTTGCCGCGGCCTATGTCATCGCCCATGAAGTCGGCCACCATGTCCAGACGCTGCTGGGCATTTCTGACCAGGTCCAGGCAGCACAGGCGCGCGCCTCCAAGACTCAGGGCAACGCCATCCAGGTGCGCATGGAACTTCAGGCCGATTGCCTCGCCGGCGTCTGGGCCAAGGCCAATGCGACCAGGCTGGAACCCGGCGATGTCGAGGAAGCCATGCGCGCTGCCCAGGCGATCGGCGACGACACGCTGCAACGCGCCGCCCAAGGCGTCGTGGTGCCCGAAAGCTTCACCCATGGCAGCAGCGCCCAGCGCACCGAATGGTTCATGCGCGGGCTGAACGAAGGCACGATTGCCGCCTGCGACACCTTCCGCAGCGGCGCGCTATAGAGCGCCCTTGCCGGCTTGGATTGCGCTGAACGGGCCCTAACCGCGCTTGGCGTCGACGATGGTCACCAGTCCCCGCGCCTGGCCGCCGCCCTCGCCGGTCACGGCGATGGTGAAGTCGTCGCCGTCGGCCTTGCGGCCCGAAACCGTATCGCCGCTGCGCGTCACGCGCAGCGCCTTGTCCTCGAACTGCTTCTGATACCAGTCCGCCACCGCGGCGGCGTCGCCGGGCGCGGTAAACCCGATCGCCACCGTGGCGCGCTTGTCCGGCCCGCGGTCGGACGCATTGACCTTGACCGATCGCACCACCGCGCCCGGATACATGCCGACGCCGTCGATATCGAAGGATTCGCCCTTGATCGCACCGGCCGGCAGTTTCAGATTTGCAGCGATGCCGCCGGGCAAGTCGAGCGCGACGCTGTCATTACCGCCATCGCTGGCGACCGCCGTCGCACGTCCGTCGCTGTCGTCCAGGTCGATGCTGATCGACGATCCCTGTTCCCCGGTTTCGGCCTTGTCGTCACTGCATCCCGCAAGCGTGATCAGCGCGGTGGTGGCCAGCAGCCAGATCGGTCGTATCATGGCGGAAACTCCTCGACTGTCCTATAACTATAATACAGGCAGGCGGCGGAATCAATGCCGGCGACAGCGCCCGACGGCTCAGAATTTCCACTTCATCCGCACCATGGCGCGGTTCGACGGAAAGCCGCCGACGCCGACCCGCTCGGTCTCCACCGCCACGCGCCCGCCCAATGCCGAGGTTTCGGCCTTGGGCAGGCCCGGTTCGGGCAGGGGCGCCAGGTCGGGCTTCAACCGATACGGCTGATCACCCTTGGCGCAGACGGTGATCTCGTCGACCTTGCGCTGGCATGGCACCACAGCACGCAACCGCGGGTCGGTCACCAGCGGCGGGCCGAATGCGGCGACCCCCTGCAACATTGCCAGCACATGCAGCATTGCGGGCCCCGCCTGTTTTCAGCCACCGGTCATGGCATGGAGGTGCTTCAATGCGCAGCCTTGCCCGGGCGCAGGTGCAGCACCGCGACGATGGCGCCGCCGACCACCAGCCCGAACAGCCCGGCCCCCAGCGCGCCGACGAGCCAGGTGACGACGCTGGACAGCCCGCCACTGGCGGCGCCCACCCGTTCTGCCGCTGCGTGAATGCTGTGCGCCGGCTCCATCACGCCATAACCTTCCATGCCGTGAAGGATGATGCCGCCGCCCACCCACAACATGGCGGCGGTGCCGACATAGGTCAGCGCCTTCAGGAACGGCGGCATCGCCTTGACCAGCCCACGGCCCAATGCCCGCAACGGCGCCGATCCGGTCTTGGCCAGCGCATAGCCGGCATCATCGGCCTTCACGATCAGCGCCACCGCCCCATAGACCAGCAAAGTGATGCCGAATCCGACAACCGCGAGCACGGCGGCCTGTTCGGCGATCGGCACGTCGCTGACGCTGGCAAGGGTGATCGCCATGATTTCGCCAGACAGGATCAGGTCGGTGCGGATGGCGCTGCCGACCATCCGGTCCTCCACGGCGCGGGCATCCTCATCGAGTATGGCTGCCGGATCTTCGACAACCGGCGCGAATATCTCGTAAATCTTCTCGGCGCCCTCGTAGCAAAGGAATGCCCCACCGGCCATCAACAGCGGCGTGATCGCCCAGGGCGCCAGCCAGCTCAACAGCAGCGCGCCGGGCAGCAGAAACACCAGCTTGTTCTTCAGCGATCCGCGGGCGATCTTGGCGACGATCGGGATTTCGCGATCGGCGGCGAAGCCATGAACATAACGCGGCGTGACGGCCGCATCGTCAATGACCACGCCCGCCGCCTTCGCCGACGCCTTGGCCGCCGCGGCCGCCGTATCGTCGAGCGATGCCGCTGCCACCTTGGCGATTGCCGCAATATCGTCGAGCAGTGCGATAAAGCCCGTTGCCATCTCTGCTCCTGATATGTCCGTTTGCAGATAACCTGCACCACACCACGCTGGTAGATCAGAAGCGTGCACCGGCACAGACTTTCTTAGCCTGCACTAAATGCGCGGGGTCATTTGCAAAGAATGCGCCAAACGACTTTGCGCCGTCTCTGGAGGGTCCGCTAACGAGGGCGCCGGTGCTGCGCAACGTGCCGGCCGCGTCGGGTGCGGTTGACGCCGGCGACCTGGCGCTGCTGTTCGAATTGCGACGGATTGGTATGATGACGACTTTGCTGCCGGGGTCGGTTGGGTGGCCGCGAGCATTTGCGACGGACAAGGAAGCGCCGCTGGCAGCCCTGGCGAACTGGGCAACAGCGCCTGAGCGGCAGGCAGAGGATGGGTCGTTAAGGTTGCACAATATCCCGCTTTCGGCATCGCCCCGCGAGCCGCTGAGCGAATAGCGGTGGCATCTGCGTGAACGTTGAGGGATCGGCTTGCGGACACCCCTGCCCTGCGGTTACACCAGTAGTTATGATGCTCGGAAACCGTCTGTCTCATTTAACTGGTACGATGACCTTTGCAATGAGGGGCGGCTAAACGTACGGATTTGACCATGACCATGACCATGACCATGACCATGACCATGACCATGACCGGGATCGCCATCGGCTATGCACGCTGCTCGACCGACAAGCAGGACCTGACAGTCCAGCGCGAGGCGCTTTTGAAGCTCGGCGTGACGGAAGACCGCATCTACACCGACCACGGTCTGACCGGCACCAATCGGCTGCGGCCCGGTCTTGACCAGGCGCTTGCCGCCGTCCGCGCCGGCGACACGCTGGTGGTTCCCAAGCTCGATCGCCTTGCCCGATCGGTGCCGGACGCCCGCGGCATTGCCGATGAGTTAATGAAGCGCGGTGTGAAACTGCAACTGGGCTCAACGGTGCATGATCCCACCGACCCGATGGGCAAGATGTTCTTCAACATCCTGGCGACCTTCGCCGAGTTCGAGAGCGATCTCATCCGCATGCGCACGCGTGAAGGCATGGCGGTGGCCAAGGCCAAGGGCAAATTGAAGGGCAAGCAACCGAAATTGTCACCTATGCAGAGCCGGGAGCTGCGCCGTATGTACGACATGGGCGACTATTCGATCAGCGATCTGTCGGACGTGTTTAAGGTGTCCCGGCCGACAATCTACCGGACCATCGCCCGGCAACCAAGCGCGTCCGGGCCTTCGATCAAATGGAAACCCGCCACCATTCGTTGATTGGGTTGGCTACGGGCCAAAGACCGCGTCTGGGACATAGTCGCTGTTACTCGCGGGGTCGCTAAAAGTCGGCTTTCGCTCGAACCCGACATTTTCCGGTGCTCTGTCGATGTCGTCGAATCGCGATGTTTTGGCCGTGTCCGAACGGCATGCTGCCATCGTGCTGCATGAATGGTGATTTGCGGCCGCCGCGGCTTGCAGCATTGGAGTGTCACACTGCTCCTGTAGCGCTGACATCAAGATGGTCGATCATAAACTGCAACTTACTGATCGAATTGGAGCCGCCCAGCGACACCTGGCAACACCGCCGATTGGACGCTTGCAGCTTATCGGCTATGCGTCGGGCAATTTCGGCAAGAACCTGCTGTGGAGCACGGCAGACCTAACGCTTCTGTTCCTGTTTACCGATGTTATGGCGGTCGATCCAGCAGTTGCGGGCTGGGTGATCTTGGCGTCTCTGTGCATCAATGCACTGCTTGATCCATTGATGGGTGGGCTTGCAGACCGGGTTCGCAGTCAATTGTCGAGCGCTGAAGGCGGTGCGACGGTTGAATGACGCGGACTTGGCGCGAAAGGCCGCGTTGTCGGTGCGGAATCCGATCTTCTCGGGCCCAATGACATAGATAAAGCCAATCATGCTGGGCTTCAGCCCGATCCGCCGCGCCGCTTCGGCATTCAGGGTTGGAACGGAAATGGCATCAGGGGCGAGGCGAATGCGCACCGGCTGATCCTTGATTTTCATCTCGACAGCATCGCCCATGCGAACCTCAAGATCGCGTTCCGCCGTCTCGGCAGGTTTGGCCGCTGCTGCGCCAGCAGTCGCCACTACTGCGAGGACAAGTGTCGACAAGCACCAACGCATAAGGCTAACCCCCGAGACTGGACGGAAACAGCGGGCGCGTCTCTGAACGAAGGGTGAATAACGGTACTCAGGGCCTGCATCAAGATGATGACCGTTTCGGGGGCGAGAGCTGCTGCGGTGACGTGTCCGCAAAGGGACCGGGATAGAGCGGTCGCCCATTCAAGCAGGCTGGCTTTCTAGGTGAAGACGGCCGTACCGTCGTCGTGCTGATCCGAGCAATCAGACCGTCTTTCCCGTGGCGATCAAAGGTGTCTACATGGCTGAAGCCCACGATGTGATCGTCATTGGCGGCGGCCAGGCCGGTTTGGCGACCGGATATTATCTGCGCCGCGCCGGCCTCGATTTTGTGATCCTTGACGCCGAGGCTGCCGCGGGCGGGGCCTGGCGCCACGCGTGGGACTCGCTGCGGCTGTTCTCGCCAGCGGGGTACAGCTCGATGCCGGGATGGCCGATGCCGGCGCGCACCGAGCCGGGGTATCCGTCGCGCGACGATGTGATCGATTATCTGACCCGCTATGAGGCCCGCTATGATTTGCCAGTCCGCAGGCCAGTCCTGGTCAGTAATGTTGCGCGGGACGGCGATCGGCTTCACGCCGAAACCGATCAGGGTGAATTTCGGTCTCGGGCGGTGGTGAGTGCGACCGGCACATGGTCGACACCCTTCATTCCGGATTACCCAGGGCGCGACCTGTTCCGCGGACAACAGCTCCATTCAGCCCGCTATGTCAGGCCAGATGCATTCGTCGGCCAGACCGTCCTCGTCGTCGGTGGCGGCAATTCCGGCGCGCAGATCCTCGCCGAAGTATCAAAGGTCGCCGAGACGACCTGGGTGACGGTGACCGAGCCGCTGTTCCTGCCTGACGATGTCGACGGCCGGGTGCTGTTCGAACGGGCGACAGCGCGGCTGCGCGGTGGATCGGCCGATGCGCCCATCGGTGGCATCGGTGATATCGTGATGCTGCCGCCGGTCATCGAGGCGCGGGAACGCGGCGTTCTGCAGTCCGTCAGGCCCTTCAACCGCATGACCGCGGGCGGGGTCGTTTGGCCGGACGGCCGCGAGACATCCGTCGATGCGATTATCTGGTGCACCGGATTTCGTCCAGCGCTTGCGCACCTGGCAGGGATGGGCGTGATCGAGGCCGATGGTCGCGTCGCCGTAGAAGCCCAGCAGTCCGTCAAGGAGCCAGGATTGTGGCTTACCGGTTACGGCGACTGGTGCGGCGCCGGCTCGGCGACGTTGATCGGGTCATCGCGCATTGCACGCGATCTCGTGCCGAAACTTCAGGCGCATCTTGCGTCGACGATGGCGACCTGACCGAACAGCCGCCCGTTCGCGCCTAAGCCCCGGTCAGGTCCCGCGACCGAGGGCGGCTGTAATATGGCTGTCCGCCTCGGTCACGATGCCCTTGTCCTTGCGTTCGGAATAGCGGTCGACAAGTTGCGCAGCATGCGGCCGCATCAGAATGGTGAAGCGCACCAGTTCCTCGACCACATCGACGATACGATCATAATATGCTGACGGCAGCATGCGCCCGGCCTCGTCGAATTCCTTGTACGCCATCGCGACGCTCGACTGGTTGGGGATGGTGAACATCCGCATCCAGCGGCCAAGAATCCGCAGCGTGTTGACGCTGTTGAACGATTGCGAGCCAGCGCTGACCTGCATCACCGCCAGCGTGCGCCCTTGGGTGGGCCGCTGGCCCTTCATCTCCAGCGGCAGATGATCGATCTGGGTCTTCATGATCCCAGTGATCTGGCCGTGGCGTTCGGGACTGCACCAGACCTGGCCTTCCGACCAGATCGAATGGGCGCGCAGTTCCGCCACCGCCGGATGGTCGTCCCCTGCAACCTGGTCGGGCAGTGGCAGGTCCGACGGATTGAAGATCCGCGTCTCCGCACCGAAGAGTTGCAGCAGCCGCGCCGCTTCCTCGACGACCAGTCGCGAGTAAGATCGTTCGCGCAGCGAGCCGTAGAGTAGGAGAATGCGCGGCGGCGGATCCAGCGGGCCAAGGCCGTCGCCCGGACTGGCGCGAACGAAACTGGGGTCGAGTGCTGGCAGATGGTCGGGGTCGCGAAGCGTCAAAAGTCGGGTGGTCATCCGGTTGGCTCCGTGCCGGCGACAAGATACGCCGGCAATTCGTCAGCCGGCTTGGTCGCGAGTTCCGCGTCGGTCAGGCGGGCGTAGATTTCGATAAGGTTGCCGTCGGGGTCGCGTAGCCAGAGCTCATGCAGCGGCGTGCCCTTCCAGGTGGTGCGTGGCGGCTTTTCGACGGCGACGCCAAAGTCGACAGCGCGATGATAGCTTTCGATCACCGCAGCCTTGTCGGCAACCGCGAGGCCCAGATGGTAAAGCGTATCGTGGTTGAGCGGCTTACCGTCAGCAACGACGATGACGAAGTTGAGGTTGAGATCGGGGCGCAGGAAGGTCGCATAGCGATGCGTCCATTCCTTCGGCCAGGCATCGAACAGCCAGGCATAGAAACGCGCGCAGGCGGGCAGGTCGGCAACGCGAAGGCTGGCGTGGAACTCGGTGCCGGGCGGGCCTGGCGGCAGGGCAAGCAATCCATGCAGCACGTCGAGCCGCGCCGCGATCACATCGCGCGCCGTAGCAAACCGCGCCCGCAATTCGTCTTCGGTCAGGGTCGGGTCAGTCGACGCCGGGTCGGCGATTGGCCAGTGCAAGCGCTTCACCCGGCCCGGCAGCACCGGGCAGACCTCCTCGGCGCAAAGCGTGATGACGAGGTCGATCGATGCCGGATCGATGTCGGCGACGGATTTGGAGGTGTGGCCGCTGATGTCGATGCCCTTATCGGCCATGGCGGCGATCGCGAAGGGGTTGACCCGCGACGGACTGGAGCCAGCGCTCATCACGACGGCATCATCGCCGAGCATGGCGCGGGCAAGCCCTTCCGCCATCTGGCTACGTGCCGAATTGGCGACGCAAAGGAACAGGATGCGCATGGTGTCAGGCTTTCTTGGATTCAGGTGCGCGGATCGGGGTTTCCTGCGCCGGGAACCAGTGGGTGGTGCGATTGGCGAACCATACCAGGGAAAGCATCACCGGCACCTCGACAAGGACGCCGACGACGGTGACAAGCGCAGCGATCGAGTTGAGCCCGAACAGCCCGATGGCAACGGCGACGGCAAGTTCGAAGAAGTTCGATGTGCCGATCATCGCGCACGGCGCCGCCACATTGTGCGGCACCCGCCAAGCCTTGGCGGCCCAATAGGAAATGGCAAAGATGCCATAGGACTGGATCAGCAGCGGCACGGCGATCATGGCGATGACGAGGGGCTGGCTGAGAATGATCTCGCCCTGGAAGCCGAACAGCAGCACAACCGTGGCGAGAAGGCCGACAATGGAGAATGGCTTCACCGCAGCCGTGAATGCCGAGACGGCGGCTTCGGCTTGCGCCTGACTGGCGGCATCGCGGGTCATCAACACGCGGGTGATGATGCCCGCTACCAGCGGCACGACGACATAGAGCCCTACCGACAGCAGCAACGTGCCCCATGGCACCACGATATCGGTGACGCCGAGCAGCAGCGCGACGATCGGCGCATAGGCAAAGACCATGATCGCATCGTTGAGCGACACCTGCGCCAGCGTGTAATTTGGATCACCCTTGGTCATCTGCGACCAGACGAACACCATCGCGGTGCACGGCGCGGCACCAAGCAGGATCAGCCCGGCGATATACTGGTCCGATGTTCCCGGGGCGATGAAAGGCGCAAAAACGAATTCGAAGAACAGGACGCCGAGCGCAGCCATGGTGAAGGGCTTGATCAGCCAGTTGACCGTCAAGGTGATGATCAGACCCTTGGGCCGTTCATGGACCCGCGCAAGGGCGCGGAAATCGACCGCCACCATCATCGGATAGACCATGAACCAGATGAGCACGGCGACGACGAAATTGACCGAGCCATATTCGAGCGACGCCAGAAACGCGACCAGCGCCGGAGCGATCTCACCCAGTGCGATGCCGGCGATGAGTGCAAAACCCACCCAGACGGAGAGATAGCGCTCGAAAATGGGCATCAGCAGGCACTCTCGAGTTTGCGATCTGCGGGCACCCCGCTCGGCGACGGAAGTGCTGCCAGGATGGAATCGATGATGTCGACCCAGGCTTGTGGAACATCCTGCCGGCGCCGGTAGCGAACCCATTGCGCATCACGCCTGTCCGAGAGCAGCCCGGCCGCTTTCAGGCGGCTCATGTGGCGTGACATGCGCGACTGGGTGGCACCCAGCTGATCCATCAGGTCACAAACGCAGTGCTCGTCGCCATCCCAGACAATCTGCAGCGCGCGCAGCCGCGTGGGCTCGGCAAGCGCGTTCAAAAGGTCGCTGATCTTATCATCCACCGCCGCTTTCTATGCGTCTATGCGCATAACCGCAATAGCATGGCTCCGGACGATCAGGAAACAGTGGCCTAGCGCCCCACCGGCAGTGCAAGGGCCTGTCGCATGACGTAGTAGAGCGTGTTCTGCTCGATCGTGCCTTTCACCAGATGGGCCATCGGCCCTGACGCACGCGCGAGCACGTCGTCGCCGGCATGGGTCTCTGAGTTGAGCGGGACGAGGGACTGCTGTTTATAATCGAGCGCGGTGGTGTCGACCTGCAGCGGGTCGGGTCGCGGCGTCTCTGTGACTGCACCAGGTCCACCGGCATAGCCGAGCGTCGTATAGCCCTTGCCGTCCTTTGCCTTGACGGCTTGCCCTCCGAAGGCCGCCGTACCGAGTATCGGATTGCCGCGGCTCGGATAGCCGCTGATCGACATCGTGTGACTATGGTCGGCCGTGACCAGCACGAGTGTATCCTGGCGGTTCGTCATCTCGAGGGCCGCCTTGACGGCCTCGTCGAGCGCGATGGTATCTTCCAGCGCGCGACGGGCATTGCCGGCGTGGTGCGCATGGTCGATCCGGCCGCCTTCCACCAGCAGCACATAGCCCTTGTCCCGGCTGCCCAGCATGGTGATTGCCGCGCGCGTCATTTCGGCGAGGGAAGGCTCGCCGCCGACGTCCTTCGCGCGATCGGCTTCATATTGCATATGGTCCGGCTCGAAGAGGCCAAGCAGGCGCGACGTGCTGCGAAGATCGACTTTGGCGAATGACTGGCTGCTCCAGACATAGGCGCCGCGTGGATTGCGATTTTGCCATTCAGCGGTCAGGTCGCGCTTGTCGGTGCGCTTGCCCTTGCGATCTGCGTATTCAGGATCTGATGCACTGGCCGGCAGGAAAAAGGCGCGCCCACCTCCCAGGATGACGTCGAGACGCGAGCCGACTTCGCCTTCGATCATCTGCCGGACGACGTCGATGCAGCCCTGTTTGCGGGCATCCGCCGAAAGGTCGCCGTCCGCTTCCCAATCACGTTGGGGCGTGTGCGCATAGCTCGCAGCCGGCGTGGCATGGGTAATTCGCGCCGTCGACACCACCCCGGTCGCGAGTCCCTGCCCCTGTGCAAGTTCGAACAGCGAAGGCAGGCGATGCGACTTGCTTGCCGCGCAATCATTCTCGGCTGCTTCCGGCCCAATGCCGATGACGCCGTTGCGCGTCTTGACCCCCGTCAGCATTGCCGTCGCCGTCGGCGCCGAATCCGACACCTGCCCGTCATGCGAATAGGTTTTGACCAGCGCGGTGTTGGGCAACCGGTCCATCGCGGTGACGAAGGATTCCCCGTCCACACCCTGGCGCTGGCCCTGGTGGATGCGCGCCGCTGTCAGGGTGGTCACGCCCATGCCATCACCGATGAACAGGATAATGTTGCGCGCCTTGCCGACGATCGGCGCCTCCGCATTCAGGCGCTCCAACTCGGCCATGGCTTGCGCCCGGTAAGCGTCCGTCGTCGAAGCCGGTTGGGCGACCGTAGTATCCGGAGAAACGGTAAGGACGAGGGCGGCAAATATAACGGCGCTGCGATGAAACATGGGTCACTCCTGGGTGTTCCCTTGTCACACTTCTTGTGACGGCGTGATTACAACGACCTGTAGTCGACCGATGAGCCGGACCGAGCGTGCGGGTTCGGTCAGCTCTGAAGATACAAGCTGCGCAGCCGAGTCAATTCTGCGGGTCCGAGCCCCATGTTTTCGCGAAGATAGCGGCTCATGCCACCCTTGGCGTCGATCGCGGCGAACGCCGCCTCGATATACTGCCTGTCGACCCCCATCAGCGCTTGCACGACATCGGGGGGCAGGCGCGCGAACATCGCCATCGTCGGATCGGGAGCGGCGCCGGGCTTCGGTGGCTTTGGCTTGTAATACCGGTTCGACAGCAGATAATCTTCAATCACTGTCTCGCGCGGCACACCGAGCGCACTGAGAACCAGTGCCGCCGCCAACCCTGTTCGATCCTTGCCTGCGGAACAGTTGAACGCCAGCGGGCGGTCACTCTTCAGCAGCTCGCCGAACATTTCCTTGTATTGCGACGCAAAGCTGAACGGCATGTCGGCATAGACCGCTGTCATCGCGGCCCGGGTCTTTTCCGCCGAGACATCGCCGCCGCTGGTGAACAGCGTCATCAGCGGCGCCATGTCGAGCTTGTAGTCGCGTACCAGTACCCGCATGTTCATTTCGGCCGGCCAGTTGACCGGATCACGGTCGCGTTCCTCGTTGGCACGCAGATCGCACACGGCGCCGATGCCGAGATCGTTCAGATAGCGAAAATCCGCCGCTGTCAGCCCGCTCATCACCGCTGACCGATAGATATGTCCCCAGGCGACGGGCTTGCCGCCGGCGCCACGGTACCCGCCGAGGTCGCGAAAATTGACGCCGCCTTCGAGCGGCAACAGACTTTCGGCGAGGCGAAGCTCATGCCCCTTGTCGTCGCGCACCACAAAATAAGGGCGTGGGCTCGCTGCGGCGACGACCACCGTCTCGCTCCCGCGAATGGCATTGCCGACCACCGTGCCATCCTTGGCTAGAGCGTCGCCGCGGGGCACTTGCCAGACCGTCACCGCATCACCCAGTCCGGTCCAGCGCAGCGTGAGCTTGTCGCCATCGCGCTCGGCCGAACCCGTCGGCCGCGCGAGCGCGCTGGCGGTTTCTTTGGCTGCGACTGGCGCTGCCGACGACAGTGGCGCCAGCACCAGCGCGATTGCGATCAACGTCTCTGCGCGCATCGCCGTTTCTCCTCAAAAGTTGAAGCGTACGCCGCCAAGGTAGCGGCGGCCGATCTGCTCGACTTCGGTCGGCCGGTCGCGCGCGCCCTGATAGGCGACGTAGGTTTCGTTGGTCAGGTTGGTCGCGTCGACGAACACGGTGATGTTGGGTGTCACCGCATAGCGCAGCGCCACATCGAGGTTGGCATATCCGGCGCGGCGCTCATCGCCGTTCACGCCCACGCCGAAGCCGCCGAGCGTATCGACCCAGTCCGAGCGCCACTGATACGAAACGCGCCCCGAAAAGCCGTACTTCTCATAGAACAGCGAGGCGTTGACGATGCGGTCCGACGTGCCGGGAAAGCCGGCGCCGGTGCGGTCGAAGGTGTCGAAGCTGCCGCCGATGAACGAAATATTGCCCTGGAAGCCAAAGCCCGAGAGTGCGCCGGGGAGGAACTTGAACTGCTGGAGATAGGATAGTTCGAGGCCGTAGAGCTTGCCATTGTCTCCGTTCAGCGTCGAAATCAGATCATAGTTCGAGCGATCGATGCCACCGGAATTGTAGATGTCGGAATTTACGCGGGTGCGGCTGTCGAACAGCACGTTGCTCACCCAGCGGTAGTAGATGCTGGCCGACAATAGTCCGTTGCCGGGAATATAATACTCGAGCGCTGTGTCGACGCCCCATGTGTATTCGGGCCGCAGGTTCGGGTTGCCCCCCGAAACCGTCCCCGGAGTCGAGGTGTCGGATATCGCAGCTCCGGTGCGGACCTGGCCGAAGCCCGGACGCGACACGCTGCGCTGACCCGCAAGGCGGAACACGATATCGTCGGTCAAGTCGATCTTGGCGTTAACGCTGGGGAAGAAATCCCAATAGGAGTTGCGCACGGTCAGCGGCGTCACGGTCGTGCCGACGCGGACGAAACCGCTGCTCTCCTGCACAAAATTTTCAAGCCGGCCGCCGAACACGACGCGCGCGGTGCCGAATTCGACCGCACCGCTGGCATAGGCGGCAAACAGCTTCTCGCCGATCTCGTAACGGTCAGTCGGGCTGATGAAGTTCTCGACATCAAAGCCGCCCGGGGTCTGCGCATCGAGCGCCCTTTCGAGATCGACACGCAGGCGCTTGTTATCGACATAGTTAAAGCTGGTCCCGCTCGGGAAACCCGTTACCCAGGGCCGGTCGGTTACGTAATCGCCTGCCGGCAAGCCGGTGATGTTGCGGGTGATCTGGCTGAACACATTGCCGTCGATATCGCGGTCGTCATATTGCGCGCCGAACCGGACTTCGACATCGCCGATCGCGCCGAGCACATCCGCCTTGGCGGTGTAGCTTTCCGAGCGGATGCTCGAATACAGCGGCAGCGCAACGTTGAAATCGAAAGCGGCCTGATTGAATGCCGACACGGGGACACCGCGCACCCGTGCCGGGTTCGGCGGTGTGCCGGGGCCCGGCACGGTGGTGAACAGCGACAGGATCGGCAGGTCGGGATTGCTGCGATCATAGGTCAGGCTTGGACGCAGAAACGGGTTGATCGCCTGGTTCTGCAGCAGCAACGGGATGTAACTGGTGTTGACGACCTTGGTGTAGTTGCCGCGCCAGGTTGCCGACCAGTCGTCGGTCAGTTCGTGGTCGCCGCCAAGCGTGACCAGATAATTGCGGTTGCGATAGTCCGAGTCCGACATGGTGCCGCGCACCGAAACGCCGACCAGGTCACCGCTCACAGCGCCGCGTGTCCCCGAGAATGCGGTCGAATTCTGGAACGCATACTGGTTGCGCTCCTCATCGTCATTGAACTCGGTGAAAATGCCCTTGATAAAGATGCGCTGGCCCTCCGACGGCTGGAACTCCAGCCCGGCCGAAAGCCCGTTGTTCTCGCGCGTCAGGCGATAGTTGCGGAAATCGAAGGTCGTCGGCAGATTGTCGGCGCCGTAGGCGAATTCGCGGTTGTCGGTCACCTGGTCCCGCCAATAATGTGACCCGGCGAGCAGCACCCCGACCTTGTCGTTCGACCAGGACGCCCGCAGCGATGCCTGCCGCTGCTGGCCGCCGCCCAACTCCATCCACCCATAGCCGACATCGCCGGCAACATCGAAGCCCTTGCGATCCATCGGCGAAAACGTCTTCATGTCGATCAGCGCCACCACCGCTTCAGCGGGCAGATCGGCCGTCAACGACTTGTTGACGGTGACGCTCGACAGGATGACGCTGGGGATCGCGTCGAAGCGGAAGGCGCGGCTGCCGCCGCCTTCATCGACCCCGACGATCGGCACGCCATCGACGAGAACGCTGGTCCAGCGGTTCGGAGCGCCGCGCACCTGGATGTAGCGTTCCTGACCTTGGTCACGCTGTACTGCGACCGCCGGCAAGCGGCTGAGCGCCGCAGCCGAATTCTGGTCAGGAAAGCGGCCAATGGAGTCCGCGGCAAGCACCGACACGAGATTATCGGCACGGCGCTGCTCTTGAATCGCAAGTGCCTGCGCCTCGGCGATAGGCGCGCGTACGACGATTTCCTCTTCGTCGACCACCGGAGCATTAACGGCCGCTGTAGCAAGTGCAGCCTGCGCCCAACCAGGACCCGACCAGACGACAAGCGCTGCCCCCGCAAGCCATCGTCCAACGCTCATCTTAACGATTTGCATGCCTATGCCCCCTTGACCCGCCAGCGGGCTAAGGGGCGTTCATTGCTTTACTGTTGCGGCTTAATGGCAATTCTGGGAAAGTTAAATTTCCCACTTGTGACGAACGTGCGGAAAGGTTGAGCGCAAAGCCGGCCGAGGCACTGTGTCGATCGACAGGTAGAACCGCCCATGCCGTATGCTTAGGCGTCAGCACAGGGTCGGCGAATATGCGGCCAATTGTGCTCTGTCCTGTCAGTGCTACTCGGACAGCGAAGTTCGGCCGCCCCCAGTTGTCCGTAGGGGGACCCGCGATGTGGCAGACCACCGACGGCCCGCTTTTGGAATTGCTGCTTTCCGTCAGATTCGGGACGATGGTTCCCGGAACCGCGGTCGGTCGAACCGTACTGGCTAGACGTGATGCAAAGTTATTGTTGATCGAAGACTAGGCCAAGCCAGCCATGTCCCGACCGCGTAGGTTAGCCCGTAGCACAGAACGATAACAGAGCTGACGATCGCAAAGGTATCGACCAACTGCGGCTTGAACACGAGCAAGGGGACGAGCGCCAGTCCGCGAAGCAGATACACGCCGGTGATGAGAACCAACACGGTGCGCAACATGGGCAGTCGCCGAACAAGGCCTGCGGCAGAGAATGCGTACAATGCCCATACGGCAAGGATCGCGGCAATCGCCGCCGTAACCAGGCCGGGCATTGCTGAGCCGCGTTCGGCCGCCCGCGCCAACTCTTCCCCGGCTCCGAAGAACCGATACCAGTCGGGGCTGCCAATGATGGTTGCGACGTGCAACAATGATGCAGCGGTGCTCAAAAGTCCTGCTGCGACCAGCCAGCCATTTTTCATTGATTCAACTCACGTGCGCTTGGTGATGGAGCGTTTCAGCGCGGAGCATGAAGATGCCGCACGTCAGAAGGGCAGCCCAGATGACAATCCCTTCGATCGCGAGAGCGTGATACAGTCTTGCGTTGATCCACGCGCCGGCCGTGCCCGCATCGGGCGACACGAAGGCATAGGCTACGATGTATAGAGGGATCATCGAGCTCGCGGTTTGCACCAAAGCCAATGCCCCCCGCAGGTAGCTCCATACTGCCGCCGCTGCGAAGAGGGCGGACGTCAGACCGAAAACCAACGCACTGGACGCATGAGCGTCAACCAGCCGACCCGCTATTGCAGCAGACAGGATCGAAAGCGCGAGCATTCCGCAGATTGTGGCGAACCGCATCGACCGAGCGGCGAATGTCATGGTCAACGTCCTCTCCTTGAGCGAACCCCAAATGCATCCGACGGCGAAGGATAACGCTGCCTTCCCATCCTCGATCGCGGCCACCTCGGCTTTCATCGCAGCAGCCCAAGATGCGCGTTCGGGTGGAAGCAGCACAGCGCACCACCCGATGAGCGTGAGCGCCAAAAAGCGATTATGATTGTTCATGCGGTTATCCCGATCAGCCGAGGCCTGGTCATTTCCGCCCGGGCCAGCATAGACTGGGCAAAGGCGCGACCTGAAGGGGTGAGCCGATACGCATGACGCGGGGCGCGAGCCGGAGGAACAGGTGGGCGCCACTCGGATTCGAGCAGCCCGTCGTCCGCCAGACGCATCAGCAGCGGGTAAAGCGTACCGGATTTGAGCTGCGTTTCCTGAAGCAGATCATATCCGTGCCGCCACATTTCCGGGCGCGCGATCAGCGCTTCCAGAACGGACAGCGATTGACGTGATGAATGAGGACGTGGTGCCATTCTTGATTATCTACCTATGTAGATAATGGTCGTCAATCAGGCATTTGGGACTGGCTGCGCATCGCTGACCTTCTTCACCACCGCCCTCAGCTAAGCCGCGCCATTGTCTCATAACTGGTTGCATAGCGCCGGACCTGTCGAGTCTCAGTCTCATGGACGCCGCAATGCCGCGATGTCGGCAGGAGGACGGCCTCCGCGACTGTTTCATGATGGATGGCGCCGAAGGCCTAGTGCGACGGACGGCATTGGCGGAAAAATTTGCGGGCTTGACGAGCAGACACGCACAACCGGAACTTATCGCCGGGAGAGTTCCAGTGTCCTGCGACATTTGGCTTTTGACGGGAAAATGGCTCAGCTATCACTGGCTGGCGCGCCGAGCCCGTGCATTCACATGCCCAAGTCGTTCGCACTTGCAAACGAGCGTGCTTATGCGCCGAGGTAAGATCAGCGCAGAAAGCACGCTCGCCACAAGTTGGCTCAGGCCGCGAACCCTACAGCGGGGGCAGCTACGCGTCGTCGCACCGCTACGCCGACCAATCCAAATCCAAGGATCATTGTCAGCCAGGAAGCGGGCTCAGGAACCGCAGCCGCCACATCAACTTCGGAGATCGTCAAAGTGCCGCTGCTGAAAAGGCCGGTGAAGTTGTAGGTCCCGGCTCGGAATATGGGCTTATCCAATGTGCCCGAAAACACCTCGTCGCCGCCGAACTGGGCAAAGCCCGCCGACGTTCCGAGGATTTGGAATTGGGCGGCCAGGCCCTTCCCAAACGCAATCGTCGTGGCCGTTTCGGCATTCCCGTTAAACACACCAGGGACGTTATTGAAGAAGATCTGCTGGATACCAAAACCGGGATCATTGGTCATGTCTGGGACCGGATTGCTATCGAGCTGGAAAGTTGCGGCGACCGGGCCGCCGAGACCGCGTCCTGTAAAGTCGAACATCAGCAGCGCAGCCGAGGCCGGAGAGGCGGCCGTAGTCGTTAAGGCAACCAAGCCCATAAGCAAAATTCTCACGTTACAACTCCTCACTGTCAGAGCCGCAGGCCGCGGTTCATCGACTGGCAAGATACGTTGCTGATCGCGGAAGGGTTTCAGGTTGTCCCTCTGCGTCGTGCAGGAGGGCAGTTGGCATCATCGGATCGGAAAACAATCCGGCTAACCGGATGTTTGCCGGCGTTATTGCGGTAGTGGGGGGCGGAGCCTTCCTTGCCCGGTTGCACGGCCGTTGACCTATGCGTCACTGGCGCATAGTAAAACGGAATGGCGAGATTGCAGACTGTCGTGGAGCTGCCCGAATTCCTGCGGCGCGCCAAGGCAATCATGACGGACGACGAGCGAACGGGAGTTGTCGACTTCATCGCTGCAAACCCTGAAGCGGGAATCTCGCTTGGTGGTGGACTTCGCAAGGTCCGCATCGCGCGCGAAGGCGGTGGCGAAAGCGGTGGATACCGAACGATCTACGTGTTTGGCGGACTGGAGATGCCAATCTTCCTCCTGACGGTCTTCGCCAAGAACGAGATGGAGAATTTGAGCAAGTCCGAGCAGACGGAATTGGTCGCGATGAGCAAGGCTTTGGTGGCGCGTTACGGAGGATCTCGATGACCGCTTTCAGCAGTATCAAGCAGGGTCTGGGCGAAGCTCTGGCGTTTGCCGACGGCAACGATGATGGTGCACAGGTCCATCAAGTCACGGTGCCCGACGTCGATGTCGCAGCGATCCGCGCCAGCACCGGACTGTCGCAAGGTGCATTTGCACGCAGCATCGGCGTCGCGAGGGGCACTTTGCTCAATTGGGAACAGGGACGTCGCCGTCCCACCGGCCCTGCCCAGGTCTTGCTCGCGATGATCGCTCGCAAGCCCTCCTTGGTCAGCGAGTTGTTGCGCTAACACTCTGCAGGGAAACACCGGCGTTCAGCAGTAGATGAACTGTACGTAAGGGGACCTTAGGCTGCGGTTACCCAAGCAACCGCGCGTTCGTTAACTTCCGCTCGAGCTCCGATTGCGCGCCAACGCGACGAGCTCTGTCATGCGATCATAACTAATGCGACCCGACGACAGGTACGGCCCAATCACAATGGTCGGCGTCCCCGCGAAGTTGGCCCCACGGGCAACCCTCGACGATGCGTCGAGCAATTGATCGATCGTAGCTGCATCGCGCTCGGTATCCTCTGCGAGCTGGGACCAGTCGACATCGGCACGTGCCGCTGCCGCCCGCAGCGCCGCTTCGTCGAGCGAGCCTCCACGTCGCATCAGCTCGTCGTCAAATGCCGCGTGGCGGTCTTGGCGCACACTGGCGATCGCAAGTCGGGCTGCCCGGACCGATTGCGGGCCCAAGATGGGCCAGTCGCGATAGACGATGCGAACGTGCTCATCGGCAGCGACGAGCTTGCGCAGATCACGATGCATCGCCCTACAGAGCGGGCACGCGTAATCTGAAAAGAAAAGGATCACGACGTCAGCCGTGTCAGGGTCGAACGAGGGGGCAGATGCCCCGGCCAATCCGGACGCAGCATTGAAGAGTGTCGGCGATGGTGCCGGACGAAGCCGCTGGAGGCCCATGTTTACAAGCTGCGCCGCGACGATCACGGCAATCATTCCAACGAGAAGGCGCAAGGGCTTTACGGACGACACAGCTCAGCAACGCCACAGCCGCTACAGAATGTCACGCTGCATTCGTCGCGTCCTCGTCCTTCTTCTAAATTCCGACGATCTACGTTCAGCGAGCCGGGCGTCTAGGGCGTGCGAATGTCAGTATCGACAGATTGCGCGCAAAGCGCTCGGCCTTCTCGGGCGGCGTCATTACCGCTGCGAACAGCATCATCGAGACTCGCGCGTTGGATTCGAGATGAACTTCACCCCTGCTGTCGGTTTTTAAATGTAGGCGCCTGCCATCGGCACCGACAGGTCGACCGGGTAATCGGCAAGCGGGCGCCCAAGGCGGAGCAGCCGAAAAATGGTCGGCTGAGGAGCCATTTGGAATGAACACAAGAGCGAGCGTCTACGCAAGAATCAGGTGTTTCCGGCGCGCGGCCTTATCGGGTAGGGAACCGATAGCCTTTGAGTGGCGCGAAAAAGTCTCATCTACGGGCTCTTAAGGAAGTATAAAATCAGCAGCCTGCTTGATCCTGACAAAGACAATTGGCAGTCGGTGCGCGCTCAGATGGAGTTTCATTCGCGCAATGTTGCAGCGCTGCAGTGTGTGCTCCCGGTGAGCCGCCCCGAAGGCGCCGCGTTCCTATTGCTCGCACGGCTGTGCGCGCGCGATTGGATCTCTGCCGACGGCCGGATCTGCCCGCCTGCCGAACCTCAGCCGGTGTCGATGAGCGGGATCGCGGCATCGCTGGGACGACCCTTCGAGACGATCCGACGGCATTTGCGCTGGCTCGAAAGCGCCGGCGTGGCGGTTGTGGACCAGCGCGGCGCGGCGCTGGCGGTGACCGGCGACATGACCGACCACATAGCGAGCTACCTGGCGGCAGTGCACGACACGATGCTGTTGTACGGCACTGATCTTGCCGACGCCGACGACATGCTGCCGGTCAAGCCGGGCAGCGTGTGGGCCGTGCCGACCGTGAATGTGATCGAACGAGCGCTGGATATCGTGCTCGTTCCGTTCGCACTACAGCCGATGCTTTTGACGAACTGGTGCGCCGGCATCGTGTATCTTGGCATCGCCTATGAGAATATCCGGACCGTAAAGGCCAGCCCCGTGCTGTCCCGTCGCTATCGCTATGAAAACACGCCGGATGCGCTGCGTGAGCCGGTGCCGCTGCTGGTGGTTGCGACGCGCTTCGGCCTACCCTACGCCACCGTGTGGCGGAGCGCGCAACTGCTGCGTTTGCTGCGGGTGGCGCGTCCGGTGGCACGCGACGGCTGGCTGGTGGCGACGGCGGACTTGCACGAGGAACAGCCCAAGCAGGCGCGATTGGCATACCGTGGCTATGTCGCGCGGCAGTTCCGGGCGCTTCTGGCCGAGGGCTATGATCCGGCAATCGCGCGCGGGAAACTGCTGGCCCGGGCCGGCGCGTGACCACGGCTGCGGCAGCGTTTCACCAAGCGCTTTGAACACCAGCCTGGGACGAACAGCGCTATGCTGGGCGCCATTCAGCGGCATGAAACGCCGCCGGCCTTGCCACCGGCGGTGTCCCAAATGCCGAAGTTTTCAGGCCTCAGGCCGGCGAAACCGAAGTCCGGACACGGCGACGCGCTGCTGCGCCGACCATGCCGAAGCCGGCAATCATCATCGCCCATGACGCAGGCTCAGGAACGGCTGCGACATTTCCGATCTGGATCTTGAAGGTGTCTGCGTTCGCACCACTGTTGAAGTTGTACGTGTAGGTCCCCGGCGTAAGACCCAGCGAAGCGAAGGTCCGGTTGCTATATGTCGAGGTGCTCGGGGCGATCTGCGTTCCGGAAACGTATCCGTTTGGCACGATGAACAGACTTTGGCTGAGCCCCACAACATCGCCCGTATTAGTGTCTGCCTGAACAAAGCCAGATCTTCCAAAGCTGTCGGGGCCAGTCAAACCTGAGTAAGTCGGCCCTCCCCCAAAGCCCACAACCATGAAAACTGGATCTTCGGCACGAAGCGCACCGTTGGCTACGTTCGGACCAAGCGAGGTCAGACCCGTCAGGTTCAACGAGCCAGAGCCAGTGACAACAACATCGTTACCCACTTCTTTAACATCAAAAATATAGGCGGCGGACGCAGGTGTTGCGAACGTCGACAGCAATAAGCAGGCAACCAAAGCATTCTTAATCATACACACTCCAAAAAAAGAAACATCGGAACAATCCGTTACGACGCCAGACAAAACCGTTGCCTATTGTTAAACCGAGTTCGACGCATTTAAGCGAGTGCCCCAACCTTCCATTGTGGGACATTTGCCGCTAACCGCGCGTCCGATATCAAGGCAATAAACCCACGGGCAAAATTGCTCATGGCTTTCCTCGAGTGGATGCAATCGGCCCCCCGGCCGTAGCCGAAGTGATGCCCGCGGCAACCAGATCGGGCGAAGAAATAGTCCCCATCAGTCTTATCGAGAGTGACCTAACCGTCGCCCGGCCTAGACGCCGTAAGGCCCTGTTAATGGTCCAGGCGAACTCGACGCAATGAACCAGCTACTCATTTTGGATAACCGACGGTTTCGTGGTTACCGACCCTCTGGTAGCTGCCGAAACAGCGCATCGAACCGCTATCTAGGCGGTAGCGGATGATCGTCACAGGGAGTAAACATGTGAAAAGTCTCTATTTCGTTGCATTGGCCAGCGTTGCTCTTCTGGGGTCGCCAGCTTTCGCAGCCGGGCCAAATCTCACGGTCGAGGGTGACACAATCGTTGCCCCGACGTTTCATCGCCCGCAAGAAAACGGCAGCGATGCACCGGTCATGCTCGATGATTTCGGCATGGATGTCGCCTACCAAGCTACCGAGTTCACGGTGCTGGCGAGCGGCGCGTATATGATCACGATGCTCAGTGAGTTCGATAATTATCTTGGGCTCTACGCGGGAAGCTTCGATCCAAGCTCGCCGCTGGCCAACGCGCAAATCTACAATGACGATTTGGTAGGAAGAAATAGCGGTTTCACGACCGAGCTTACCCTCGGAACGTCATATTTTGTCGTCGCGTCGGGTTACAGCGATTGGGATAAGGGAGCTTACACGCTCTCGTTCTTCGGCCCGGGCGAGATCGTGCTCGCCAGCGCCGGTGCAGTGCCCGAGCCTGCTGCATGGGCGATGATGATTGCAGGCTTCGGCCTCGTCGGCGGCACAATGCGCCAGCGTCGAACGGCAGTCGCTTAACGGCAAATGGCGTGGGCTGTGCAGGGGATCGTAGCCGTAATCCCCTGCTATGCTCCTTTGCCATGACATAAAGCATGCCTTTCACTGGGCGTCGGACGCGTCGTGTTTCCGGCGGACTTTGGCGGCGCCCACGACAGGGGGCTCCAGATTGGCTGTCGATCATAGAATATGATGCATTTTGCTGACGGGTATCGCCCGAGGGAGCTGCGTAGCCTTGCTGGCGCGTTAACTCTAATGGCACACAAAGTGCCGGTATGCTTTACACTTCCGATTCTATCGAAGTCACTAAGGTATTGTTTCTGCTCCGTTAAGGTTATTGGCACCGATGTTGCATAGGTTTGCCGTGTAGGGCCTGCTCGTTGCAGGCCCGACGTAACAACAGGGTAGAAAAATGGTCTTCAAGCGTTTCCTTCTCGCCGCCGCCACGATCGCTACCGTTGCAGCAACCCCGGCATCGGCCGTCATCCTGCTCGCCGATGTCGCGGGCGCGGGCGCTGCGACAACCTCGGTCACCGAGTCGAACATCTCGCTCGCCCTGACCGTTACGGCACTCACGTTTTCGCTGCCGGTGGCGACGACGGTCAATAGCGGTCTGACGAACATCAGCAGCTTCGCCAATGCGGCTCCCAACCAGATCACCCAGACCGCCGGCGGCCTCGGCATCAACGGTGGCGGTTCGGGGACGCAGATGGATACCAACACCCGCACGGCGCGCGAAGCGTTCCTGCTGACCGGCAGCGACGCATTTTACCTGCGCGGCCTCAAGCTGACTGCGGTCGATGCCGATGACACCCTTCAGGTGTACGGCGTGAACACGAATGGTAGTCTCGTCGACCTCGGCTATGGCACGGGCTTTTCGGCAACGGTCGACGCCGCTGTCGCCGCTTCGGCCACGATCAAGGGCGGTGCTGGGGGAACGCTCATCGGCAACACCTTCTCCAGCGCCAATGGCGGCACCAGCACCTTCGGACTCGACATCACGACGCGCTTCGATCGTTATATCCTGACGACGCGGGCGGGTGGCCATGTCAACTTCCTCGGCAATGGCGGCCAGGGCTACGCATTGAGCGCCATCACCGCCGAGGTGCCGGAGCCGGCGACCTGGGGCATGATGATCCTCGGCTTCGGCATGGTCGGCATCGCTGCCCGCCGCCGCAAGGCTGCTGTCGCGGCCTGATCGCTCATCGGCGGCCCGAACAAGGGGCGGCGGCCAGTACAGGCCGCCGCCCTTTTTATTGGCGAACCCCGAAGCCGAACAGAGCTACCGACCACCGCACGAACCAAAAGGTCGCCTCCGCATGAGAAGCGATGTTGGCCGCATTCGGCTTGTCCGTCATGATCAGATTATCCCCGCACCGATATCAGTGGAAGGGCGGTTTTAAGCGCAGCAATACCAGCGAGCGTCTCGCCTGTTCCAAGACTGCCGTGGTCGAGACGAAGGACAGCGGGGTCTTCACAATGGCATTCCACATGAACGGGCACCCAGGTTCGGCAAGTCTCCCTAAAGGGGACCCTCAAGCGTCACCAAAACCTGATCCAAGGTTCCGAAAGTTGATTCAAGGCGATTGATTGGAGGCAGCGTCGGGCAAACGGATCGGGGCCCCAACGGTCGTCATTGCCATCATTCGACGACGATGGCGTTGGACATAAGGATCGCCTGACCGTCCCGCAGCACGGCAAGCCGCAAAAGATGGCGGCCTTTGGCGAGCTTCAGCGGCGTCGCAATCGCCTGCCGCACGCCCGAAAGCCGATGCTCGGCCACGATCGTGTCGCCATCGATCACCCGCAGTATTGTCCCGGCAGGCGCCGCAACATCGGCATCGAGCACGACCGGCCTGGCCCCCCGCATCGCGACTCCTCCCATATGGGTTCGTACGCCGCCGATGCGCAGGGTGAAGTCGAGATGGCGCCCGGGCACATTCTCGGTATCGATGAATACCCGGCCGCGCTTGATGCCGCCGAGCACCGCCGGCTGGGTTAGGTCATCGGCAAACACCACTGTCACTGGCCGCCCGACAACGCCGAGCGTATCGGTGCGCGCCGCGCCGTCGTGATTGTCCGAGGCGCCGAGCGCAGTGGTGGCGCCGTTTGCTGCCACCCAGTTGCGCCAGAACGGCGTTCCGTCGACCGGGCCCGACACGGCGCCGCCGACGGCTCCGACCGACGCGCCGTTCACGGTCTCGATCGCATCGACCTTGGCGGGGTCGACCGCTGGCATCGTCCAGCCGCACCCCATGCACCGCTCGTCGGATGGCAGCCTCGGATGGTTGACGACGACGATGCCGCCCAGCCGGTGTACCGTGTCGGCGATCATGTCGAAGGTCACCGGGCCCCCGGGCTGGATTCGAAAATCGATCGGCCGGGTCACGCCGTGAATGTTGAAATGTCCGAAGAAGGTGGTGATCTCGCGTCCCGGGATCAGCAGCATCCTGTCAAAATATGGCTGGGCCTCGCGCAGAGGGCCGTGATGCGCAACGCTGTTGTGCTCGGTCAGCGAGACGAAATCGAGTCCGTGCGCCGCCGCCGTTTGCAAGGTCAGGAAAAGCGGGCACGGCACCTTGGCGCCGCCCGATTGGGGCGCACAGGCGCCATCGGACTGGCCGCTGTGGAGATGCAGGTCGCCGCGATACCAGCCGGGGCCGCGCCCAGCGGTCGGCGGCGGCGTGTCGGGCTCGCCGGGCTTCAGGAACCACAGCCGCGCCGTCCAAGTTGCGACCACGCCGTCGCGGATGTTGGGCACGGCGATCAGCAGCTTCCACGCACCCGGCACCATCGCGCCCGGCAGGTATGACGGGGTCGACGCTGTCTCGCCGACAAGGATGACCCGCTTGTTGGAACCCGACGCGCCGCGGATGCCATTCGGGTCTTCCAGTCCGATGTCGATGACGGTGCGTTCTTCCTGCCGATCGAGGTCGATCGCGATCAGCAGCCGGTCGGCCCCTTTTGGAAAGGCGAAGGGAACGGACTTGTAGGTCTGGTAATCGGCGCGGCTGATCTGCCCGGTCAGTACCCGGTCCGGCGCCCTCCCGCCGGCGAGCCCGCCATCAGTCCCGGGGTTGGCCGCTGCCGCGGGCGCCGCCAGCAGCGCCAGCAGCAGCCAGGCCAGCCAGCGCATCAGAAGCTGACCGTTGCAGACGCCCGGATGATGCGGCCGAAGTTCGGCCGTGCCAGGAAATATTGGGCGCCGGCATCGCCAGACACAAAGCTGCCGGCACGGGGATTGCCCTCGGTCAGCTGCAGCGTGTCGAACAGATTGGACACGTTGAGGCCGGCGGCGACATTTTCGGTCACCACAGCGCGCAGGTTGAGGTTGACGTTGGTGAACGCCGGCAGCGGTTGCGAATTGGCGATATCGGCGAACCGCTTGGTATAATGTTCGACTTCGACCTCGCCGCGCAGCCGGTCGTCGAACAGGTTGATCCCCGGCGTCAAGCGCACCGCGAGTTTCGGAACACGGATCAGCTGGCGACCGCTGAAATCGACGGGGTTGCCGGTTGCATCGGTGTAAGTGAAATTCTTGTAATTCGGGTCTTGCCAGGTCAGCGCCAGCCCAAGGTCGAACCAGCCGACCGGCCGCACCCGCGCTTCTGCCTCGACGCCGAAGGTTTCCGAACCGGCAATCGCGACGCGCGACAGATAGGTGCTCGTCGCATTGTCGAAATACCAGTCGGTCAGCGTCAGCCGCTCGAATTTTGTCCAGAAGGCGGTGGCGAACAGGCTGACGGCCGACGCGCCATATTTGAAGCCGACTTCGCCCATCTTGATCGGTACCTTGCCCTGGTCGGTGCGGGTCGGGTTGCCGCTCCATTCGCCTGCCGATGGCAGCCGGAACGTGTCGGTATAGCGCGCGAACATTCCCATGTTCGGCTCGAACTGCCAGTTGCCGCCGACAGTCCAGCCAAAGCCGTCGTAGCGCTGGTTGACCCGCACATAGCCGTCGCCGAAGGTAGTGACATTGTTGTCGGCGATCGTCGTCGGATCGCCCAGGTTAACCGTTCGCTTGTTGGCAACGAGGCCGCGGAAGGACAGTTTCTCGTAGCGTCCCGCGAAGTCGATCCGGATCTCCGGTGTCAGCTGCCATTCGTCGCCTGCGTAGAAGGCGATGTTATCGGTTGAGATGCCTGCGTTGTCGAACAGCGAGCCGTAGCGCAGGAAGCCGTCGTCGGTAACCCGACCCACGACCGCCCCCGCTGCGTCGACAGCGACCGCATCGACACGACGCGAATTGCCGCGCACATCGAGCAAGGCCGTCCCCATGTAGCGATCGAAGCGGAAGTCCGAATGGGCATAGGTGACGCCGGCCGCAAGCGCATGGTTGCCGACCGTCGCAGTGATGCGGTTGTCGGAGATGATCTCGTCGAGCGGCACCGATGCCGACAGGAAATTGCCCTGCACGAGCAGGCCGTTGCCGTTGGCGTCGGCCGGGACCGCGCTGCCGTCGTCGGCATAGCGCAGCTGGATGCCGGTGGCGCCGGTCAGCCCGCCGGCGCGCGCCTGCGCCAGCAGGCTGGTGCGGTAGTTGGCGATGGTATCGACGTTGCCGGTCGGGAACAGCGCGTTGCGCAGGATATCGCTGGTGCGATATCGGTTGCGCGTTTCGAAGTGAACGCCCTCGGCCATCCGCACCTTGGCTTCAAGGGTAACAGCGGTCAGCTGGGTGTGGCTGCCTTCGGTCAGGTCGAAATCGAACGGGCCGCCGACATTCTTGATTGCCACGCGCTGGTTGTTGCTGCCGGCCAGCGTGTCGCGCAGGGGGTCGAAGCCCGGAACTGCGATGATGCCGCCATCGGAATTGAAGGTCAGCGGGACCGGCAGATAAAAGGGCGTGCGATCGTCGAGGTGCCGGACATCGAGCAGAACACTGTTGTCGCCATCGTCATAGTTGAGCGTCGCGCGGATCTGGCCGCCCTTTTCGGCGGTAAAGCCCATGTCGCGCATGCCATCGCCCTCGCGGTAGAAGCCGCCGACGAGAAGGCCGAGATTGGGGGCGATTTCCTTGCCGAACCAGGCGTCGACGCGGTGCGCTGTGGTGTCGGTGAACGTGTAGCGGACCGACCCGGCGCCGCCTGGCGTATCGGTGCCCCGGCGGGTGATGAAGTTGACGACACCGCCCGGTGAGTTCGGCGAGAAGATCGACGCCGGCCCGCCGCGCACAGCTTCAACGCGGGCAATGGTATCATCGACGCGGAAGCTCTGGTCGGCATTGAGATAGCCGAGCGCGCCGTCATATTGCACCGGCAGGCTGTTTTCCTGCAGGCCGACCGACGAATAGCCGTCCGTGGGGATGCCGCGCGAGCGGACGTTGTTCGACCCTTCGCCGCCCGACGATTCGACCCAGAAGCCCGGCACGCGGCGAAAGGTGTCGGCGGTGGAAATCGGCGGCGCCAGCTTCAGCGACTGCTGGTCGATGGTGGTGATGGCATAGCTCGCCTCGGCCTTGCGCATCTCCGACCCGGCGGCGCGACCGGTCACGATGATCGCGTCGAAATCGGATGCAGGGCTGGCAACAGCCGCTGCCATCTCTTGCGCCAATCCGGCGCCGGAGCAGGTGAGCGCAGCGACGGAACAGGCAAAACGAACTAACATGATGGACCCGCTGTTACAAACCGATGGGCGGGGCCGTATGCGGTGTTCATTACAAGTGGACGTTGAATTTGCGTCGGAACCAAGACAATCGCCACCACATGCGACGGCCTGCCGGGCATTGTCGCCAGACCGCTTCCCCCCTTCGTGCTGTCAAGCCGGCTGCCTTCAGGCCGTTCCACCTTGCCGCGGTCGCCGAATTTCGAGGTGCAGCTATGGTGTCTTCAGGAACGCGTCCATCCTTATCCCGTTGTTGAGGAGGAACCTTCGGGAGTGGAAGCATTTTGTCGATCGCCGAAAGGCTTTGTCCCGAGCCAGGACTTCGGTCGTCATCGGGGTCTCTCGCACGACCTCGCGAGATGCGAACGGTGGCTGATGAAGTCTGGAACGCCGACCTTTCGTTGACGCCGCTCGAAGCCCTTGTGCCGCAGGCTGGCGGTGACGGCCTGAGACCGGTCGTTCGCGCGGTTCACCTGTCCTACATCCGGCTGGCCATGGTCGACGGGACGATCCGAAAGCCGGATGGCCGTCTTGCCCGCTTTGGCCGGCCGTGCTGTCTCGAAAGATCGCCGACGCCGGCGTCAGGATCGCCTGCAATGGCCCATAACCGAGGACGAACTCGTCGCTGGCCGCGCCGGCTCGGCCTTGCCGTGCTGGCGCTCGCGGCAATGTTCCTCGCATTCGAATCCCGGGCTGAGCCCTCAGGTGCAGCCGAAACTGCTTGACGCAAAAGCGCTCATCCTTGTTGTCGTCGGATGCGCGAACACTATCAGCTAGGGGACCCTTCCAGATCAGGGATTATACCCGGCTTTGGAATACTGTGGCCGTTCCTAGCGGGTCGCTGAACTGCCGTTTAACACAAGTCGACAATCTTGAGCCCAGCCACGGCACGATCATTTGCGATCTGGAACGGCGGCGCCCCATCACCTTGCTCCCGGGCCGCGAAGCGGCGACGGCACAGATGGCACGCCGAACAGCAACAGATCGCCATTGTCGCTCGTGACCGAGGCGGCGGCTATGCCCGCGCTGCTGCCAAGGCTTATCCACGCAGTTCAGGTTGCCGATCGATGGCATCTGATGAAGAACGCTAGTCGGGCGTTCCTGGACGCCGTCCGCAGATCGATGCGGCAAAACCGGCGCGCGGTTGGCGTCATGACGATCAATCCCTAGCTTCTTACTGCAGCCGAGCGGCTCCAGCATGACGTATATCTCCGTCGCGAGGAAACCAACGCCGCGATCTTGGCCAGCGCCAGGGATGGCTATGCCATCAAGGATATCGTGCGTCGCACCGGCTATGGCCCGTGGTCTGGTCAGGCGGATTTTGCGCGGCGAATGCAGTGATCTAATCCGCGTCCGGGAAAGCTCACTCGAAAACTACCTTCCGTGGCTTGCCGATTAGTGGGCAGATGGCTGTTAGAACGGTACCGAGCTGTGGCGCCGTCTGAGGACCAAGGGCTTTCGCGGTTCGCTCCGGGTCGTGACACAATGGGTCGCCCGCCACCGGCGCGCCGAGGCGGCCGACGCGGGCACACTGCATCGCTTTCGGTCAGCGCGGACGATCGCCAATCTTATGGCAATCGGACGCGACACCCTGACCAGAGCCGAGACCGTCATCGTTGCCGCTGGCAAAACCGGGGTTCCGCTCCTCGTCGAGGCACGCGAATCCATCGACGGCTTCCACCGCAAAGCCGCTACCGATCTCGATCCGTGGGTCAAGCAGGCGTCGAGAAGCCTCGTCGCCTCGTTCGCCAACGGTGTCAGCCGCGATATCGCTGCCGTCAGGGCGGCAATCGTCTCCCCATGGTCGAATTGCTAGACGGAGGGCCAGATCACCAAGCTCAAGCGCGTCAAACGTCAGATGTACTGTCGTGGAAAGCTCGATCTGCTCCAGGCCAGGCTCATATGTGCTGAATGACCGGCAGCTTCATAAGGAGTGCGTCAGAGCCAAATTTTCGCGCCGAGCTCCCCTCAACAGGGGTCAATATTCCACGTCGGTTCACAACTAGCGGAGCGCTGGCGTCGTTTCTGAAGTCTGTACCAATGGGATCGAATCGCGGCAGTGGCTTGTGGTTCTGTTGCCGTCTAGCGCCCGCGCAAGCGCAGCCAGACTAGTTGCAAGACTCGGTGCAGTGACCGGCTTGCCGATAGTGCAAACGACGCCACTACTATGCTGTTCAGCTGTCAGTTCCTGGCCGGTCACAAATGCAGACGGAATGCCGTTCGCTGCCAGCCACGCAACTGCTTGCGGCCCGGTCGCTCCGTCGCAAAGATCGATATCGACCAGCGCACAATCAATAGCGGACGGATCAACATGATTCTGAAGGTCGGCGAAGCTCTCTGTGGACCCTACAAACCGGTGGCCCATGTCCTCGATCATCATTTCGAGATGGCATACAATCAGAGGATTGTCCTCAACGCAGAATATACGCAGAGGCGTGCTGTGGAGTGGCCGAAGATCCTGCATGAGACCCTAACGTTGATCTGGATCAAGCGTTCCAAGCCAATCGCGAAACGCGGCCCGTCACTTCGCAGCGCAGGCCCGAGGCGTCATAGGTCAGGACAGGCTTGGCGCCGAACAAGCTCGCCAGTGCGGACTTGAGATAGCGAGTGCCATAGCCGGCACGGGATGGGACAGTGACCGCGGGCCCTCCGGCTTCCTGCCAAACGGCAGCAAGCTCGACCGGATCGGTGCCCGACAGCGACCATGTAAACGACACCGTCCCCGCTCCGGTCGAAAGGCCGCCGTATTTGATCGCGTTGGTGGCAAGTTCGTGAAGGCACAATGCCAGCGTTGTTCCGGCACCGCGGGACAGCATCACGACCGGGCCGCCGACGGAAATACGGCCCTGTCCCGCAATACGGTATGGCTCGAAGGTCAGGTTGACGATCTGTTCAAACGAGACCGCTTCATCGGCAGCCTCGAACACCGCCGAATGCACGTTGGACAGCGCCATCAAACGACCGCGAAGATCATTGGCAAACTCCGAAAGGTTATCCGC
The DNA here is from genome assembly GCF_011927825.1 of Polymorphobacter fuscus. Taxonomy (NCBI): domain Bacteria; kingdom Pseudomonadati; phylum Pseudomonadota; class Alphaproteobacteria; order Sphingomonadales; family Sphingosinicellaceae; genus Sandarakinorhabdus; species Sandarakinorhabdus fusca. The sequence goes on from NZ_JAATJI010000001.1 coordinate 2,445,637, forward strand.
ACTGCGGTAGGTCAGTTCAAGAATTGACGTAACGCTCGCGAGGATGTTCTTGACACGGTGGTTGAGCTCGCGACGCAGTTCGACTTCGAGAGCGATGTGATCGCGGACATCGCGCTGGCGAATGCGAGACAACATCGCCGACTGCACGCCGCTGATCAGCTCCACCGGCGTTACCGGCCGCTGGTAATAAAGGTGCCGCGCCTGTGGCCAAGCCGACGCAAGCTCGGCCTTCAGCCGCGCATCATCGGACGTTCGATGCAGCAGGACTACGATCGGCATTTCGAACCACGCCGGCTGCGACACCAAATGGCTGGCGACATAGGCGATCACGCTCGGCGTTAACGCCTCGTGGGTCAGAACCAGCACCCCCGGCGAATCGGCGAGACATTCGACGATGTTCCCGGCATCGGCGCACACCTCGACGTCGATTTCGTTTTCGGCAAACAGCTTCTGCAGAAATTCGGCATCGCGCCGATACGGCGCCATGACCAGCACATGGTCGAGCGCGATCTCGTCCTCGGGCAAGCGTGTCCTCATGTTTCGGGCAGGGGATTATAGGGCACCACCGAAATGCCCGACGCATTGATGAACAGCTCGTGCACGAAAAGATCGTGGGGGCCATGTCGCTTCTTCACGACGGTGATGTTGCGGCGCAGGCGCCCGTCATGCTCCGCAATACGCAACAGCAGTACCGTGTCGCCGAGAAAGCTGACATCGACATCGACCCCGACATTCTGGCCGAGCAGCCCGTGCTGCGCGACAATGAGGATCGTCAGCACGCCCGACCGCGCGAGATATTTCAGCAGCGCCTGGATATCGCGCACCGCCATGTTGCGTTGCGGCAAGGAATTCAGATAGCCTGTAAAACTGTCGATCACCACGACGCGGGTCTGGGCGGTCTTGACGATTGCCTGCACGACTTGGGCGAATTCGCCCGGCGAAATCTCGTTGGGGTTGAAATCCTCGACGATCAACAGGCCCTTTTCGTGGTATTTGCGCAGGTCCATGCCGAGGCCCTCGGACCGGCGGAAGAAGGTTTCCAGCCTTTCCTCGAACAGGAAGACCGCAACGCTTTCCCCGCGCTTCAGCGCTGCGGTCGCGTACAGCGATGCCATCGTCGATTTGCCCGTGCCCGGCTGCCCGATCACCAGCGTCGTCGTGCCCGATTCCTGGCCGCCGCCGAACATCGCATCGAGGGCCTCAACCCCTGACTTGATCAGCTCGGGCTTGCCGGTTTCGATCGCGTGGCCCGGCAGGATGCGCGGGAATACGACGACGCCCTGGCCCTCGCGGATCGCCATGTCGTGATAGCCATCGGCGATTGGGACACCGCGCATCTTGCACACTTCGACTCGGCGGCGAAGCGACCCGTAATCCTCGAGCGTCTGGTCGAACCGGATAACGCCGTGTGGAATCCCCTCGATTTCCTCGCCGTTGGCGATCTCGCCATGCTGCGTGTCGAGCAACAGAGCAACGACATTGCGCTTCGCCAAAAATGCCTTGAAGGCGATCAATTCCCGGCGGAAGCGCGGCGCGTCGCCGGTAATGAGACGAATTTCAAGAAGCGAATCGTAGACAAGGCGACTTGGCTTGTGCTCTTCGATCGCTTTCTCGATCGCCAGCCGCGTCTCGTCGAGCCGGAGCTCGACGGTTTGAAAGATCGTCTGGTCGCCGGCGGCAGTAGCTGAATCAGATGCGGAAAGTTCTTCGACGCGGATACCCTCGAGAGTCCAGCCGTGCGAAGCGGCGATCAATTCGAGTTCCACTGCCGTCTGTGAAAGGCTGACGTAGATGCAGCGCTCTCCAAGCGCCACCCCGGCGCGCAGGAACTGGAGTGCTGCGGTTGTCTTGCCGGCGCCCGGTGCGCCCTGGAGCAGGTAGAGGTTCGCAGGCGGCAACCCGCCGCGCAGGATTTCGTCGAGGCCGGGTATCCCGGTCGGCACCGGTTTCAATACTTTACGCTTGGTCACTCATGCCTCCGGCAAAACCGATACGCAGCCGCACACGGCCCGCGTCCCCTCATAAACACAAATTTGTGAAGTCCAAAACGGCCGCAGCATCACTCCAGCCACTACGTGGAAACGGCAACGTCTGCCATCAAAAGCTGATAAACATCAGATTGTTACTCGTCTACACGATGGCACAGCTGCCGGACGCGCGGGTCCCTGTCAATCGATCGGGAGCGGACCTGCCGCTTGGCATTCGAATGCCTTCGAGCCCATTGTTGCGAGTTAACACTCGGACGCGAGTCAAACATGAGGACGCCGGCTATGCCGCCGACCCTCGCCAATCCTCGCCGACATAGCTGCGTGGCGAGCTTGAAGCCTCCCGTCCAGCCTCGGATTCTACCGTAGTCAGGCAGCTTGCGCGCCGGTGCCACGGATATCGGTGCGCGGCCGCAATCAATAATCTTGATGTGAGCGAGCCACAGGCTTTGCGTTCCATACGACCCACGCTGTCGTGCGGACGTCACGCGGCAACCCTCGCGCCTCGTGCCCCTGGCATGCGATGGGCGAACCGGCACGTCTCTTGCTGACGTCGAAAAGCCGCACGCTTTCGTCCCGACATTTCCTGCGACCAGCGCGTGCATTCTCGCAATCCGATGCGATCCAGCGCCGCCCCGGGATCACGCCGCCATCACGGAGGCTGCGCTCGAACTGGCCTGCAGCGGCTGCGGGCCGCATTCCCGCCGCTCGGTGGTCGATGCGAAGATCGATCTGAATTTCCGCAACTCGTCTCTATCCTCGTTTCCCGACCGGCCAAGATCTTGCACGCTGCAAGACATTCCGCCTCCGGCGATCATTGTTAGCCTCGAGCGATGCGGACCAGGCGCTTGCGCTCCCGTTCGTCGGCGCGCTCCCAAGCCTCACCGTCGACGCCCGGCGGCGGAGACCTTCGCGGCGGTCGCGGCGGTGTAGGCGGGGTCGGCGGGGCCGGGTCGTCGTCGTCGGGCGGCACGATCGCTTCCCGTCGGCCAAACATGTGGGCCTCGTCCGTTTCGGGAAGGCAGCACCCAGTGTTCAAGGCAAGCGACCTTGAGGACAACTTTTCCGTTGCACTCGCGCACGGCGGCACAAAGTCGATCTCGCCGGCAGTTAACCAGCGCAATCGGGACATCGAGCAGATTCTGCCAGATCTCTTCCCGCTCGGTCCCACAGACCAAGACATTTGGCTGCGGGCCGGTGGCGACGTCTCGCGCCTTAGGCTGAGCGGCAACGGACGGGCGCAGTGGTACGGCGCGCTTCGCCTGATCTCCCAAGGTGGCGGCGGCGGCAACATCTCGCGTGATAGCCTGATCGACGCGGCATTAGATGAGTTCCCTGCCCACCGAGAGCTCAGGGGACTGCGTTGAACCCCGACCACTGCGCGGACACCAATAATCAGATTCCGAGCAAAAGCGCTCCACGCCTAACTGCTAGCTTCTGCGGCCAATGGGCTGACGAAGCGCAGGCATCTGAAACAAAAGCGCAGGCTCCGTGCAAACGGACACGTGATTGGTGCACCCGGCAGGAATTGAACCTGCGACCTCCGGTTTAGGAAACCGTTGCTCTATCCTGCTGAGCTACGGGTGCGTGGCATCTGCCTTCGCAGGCGCCGGCCCGGCACGTCAAGGTTCCGCGTCATGCGTCGGATCGCGCCAGCGGTCGGAACGGCAGCGGCAGCACGGCGATACCGTCCTCATGCAGAGCCGCGGCCTCCGCTGCCGTCGCTTCGCCATAGATGCCCCGCGCCGGCGCGGGGTCATCGTGCAGGGCGCGCGCCCGGGCGGCGAAGTCGCGCCCGACATAATCGGCCTCGGCCTCCATGGCGCGCTGCGCCTGCAGCAGCTGGGCCATCGGCGCCGGCGCGCGGTTGCCCTTGGCCGCCACCGCAGGCGCCATCACGGCCTTGGCGATGTCGGCGTTGCCGCACAGCGGGCAGGCGATCAGCCCGCGCGCCCGCTGCGATTCATAGGCGTCGGACGATCCGAACCATGCCTCGAAGACATGGCCGCTGCCGCAGCCGAGATCGAAGACGATCACGCTGTCAGAACGTCGAAGGCGCGCACATGCTGCAGCGCCGGAACCTTGCCGCGCGCCGCCGCCACCGCCGCCAGGTCGATGTCGCACACCGCCGTTCCCGGCGCCGTCCCCATGTCGAGCACAATCTCCCCCCAGGGCGCCACCACCAGCGAATGGCCGAATGTTTCCCGGCCATCGGCGTGGGTTCCGGTCTGCGCCGCCGCGACGACGAAGCAGCCGGTTTCGATGGCGCGCGCCCGCAGCAGAATGTGCCAATGCGCTTCACCGGTGGTGCGGGTGAACGCCGCCGGCACCGCCAGGATCACGGCACCGGCCCTGGCCAGCGCCGCGTGCAGCGCCGGAAACCGCACGTCATAGCAGATCGTCATGCCCAGCCCGCCCCAGGGCGTCGCCGCGCACACCGCCGCGTCGCCGGGGGCATAGGCGGCCGATTCGCGATAGGATTCGCCGCCCGGCAACGTCACGTCGAACAGATGGATCTTGTCGTACCGGCCACGGATCGCGCCGCTATCGTCGACAAGGAAACCGCGGTTGGCAAAGCGCTCGCCATCGCCTGCCAGTGCCAGGCTGCCGAGATGCACCCAGACCTTGTTGGCCCGCGCCGCCTCGCGGACCGCGGCAAGCACGATGTCATCGGCTTCGGGGCGGACATGACCGGCTGCGCGGCGCCGGTCGCGGTCGACCAGCCCGCTCATTTCCGGCGTGAAGATCAACTGCGCGCCCTGGGCCGCCAGCTCCGTCACCGCTGCCGCCAGCGCCGGTGCCTCGACGGCGGGGTCGATCCCCGTCGTCGGCTGCACCAGCCCGATGCGCAGCAGCGTTTCGGTCATGCGGCCAGCATCGCGTCGAGCTTGCCGTCACGCTCCAGCGCTGCGAGGTCGTCGCTGCCGCCGACATGGGTGCCGTTGATGAAGATCTGCGGCACGGTCTGGCGACCGCCCGACCGCTCGATCATTTCGGCCCGCTGGGGTCCACCCATGGTGATATCCATCTCGTCGAACGTCGCGCCTTTCTTGGTCAGCAGCGTCTTGGCCCGTGTGCAGAACGGGCACATCATCTTGGTATAGATTTCGATCTTCGCCATTTTCATCTCCTGTGCGGCATATGGGGACAAACCTCCGCCGCCACCCCGTGGTTGCACCCGTTCATCCCACGTCGCGCACCACACGGGCAAAGGTCAAGACCGAGACACTGCGCGCCCCGGCCCGGCGCAGGTGCCGTGCACAGGCGTCCGCCGTTGCGCCGGTGGTCAGCACATCGTCGATCACCACCACATCGCGGCCCCGCACCCGCGCCTTGTCGACCACCCGGAACGCCCCGCGCACATTCGCCGCGCGCGCCTTGCGCCCCATACCGGCGCTCGGCGGCGTCGCCTTCACCCGCGCCAGCACCGTCACGTCCACCGCCATTCCGCTCAGCCGCGCAAGTTCCTGTGCCAGCACGGCCGCCTGGTTGAAACCGCGCCGCCACAATCGCCAGCGGTGGAGCGGCACCGGCACCAGCACGGCGTCCGGCACCAGCAGGTCGGCGGCGGCGCGCAGCATGTGCGGCGCCATCACCGCCGCCAGATGCTGCCGATCGCCGTGCTTCATCGCCAGCAACACCGTCCGTGCCGGCCCGCCATAGGCCAGCGCCGCCCGCGCCCTGGCATAGTGCGGTGGTTCGGCAAGGCAGGCGCCGCATTGCGTGCCGGCGCCGCGATCGTGTTCGAACGGCGTGCCGCAAGTCGCGCACATCGGCGCGGTGATGAAGTCGAGCTGCTGCCAGCAATCGACGCAAAACCGGCCGTCGCCATCGACGATCGTCCGGCAAGCCGGGCACCGCGGCGGCAGCACCAGGTCGACGATCGTCCGCACCGGAAGCGCCAGCAGGGCGAGGAGGTCGGACGCGGCCATGGCCCACGCTAACGGTTGCCGCCCGAAAGCAAAAGCACCCCGCGCCGCAACCTTGCCCCGCCAGGCAAAGGCGGCGACAAGCCGGCATGGATGCCGAACCCTTTGATCGCGCCCTGCGCCGCCGCCGCCACCGTGCACCCGGCTTCGAAGGCGCCGCCTTTCTCCATGCGGCCATGGCGGACGAGGTGCTGGCGCGCATCCAGGGCGTTGCCCGCCACTTTGCCGCGGTGCTCGATCTCGGTGGCCCGGCACCTGTCTGGCCCGGCGCCATCCGCGTCGCGCTGGCGCCGCCCGCAGCGATCGTCGCCGACGAAGACCGGTTGCCCTTCGCCGATGCGACGTTCGACCTTGTGCTGTCCATCGGCGGGCTGGCGAGCGTCAGCGATCTCCCCGGCGCGCTCGCGCAGATCCGCCGGGTGCTGCGTCCCGATGGTCTGTTCATCGCCGCCTTTGCCGGCGGGATGACTCTGGCGGAATTGCGGGCCGACCTGCTCGAAGCCGATGTCGCGCTTACCGGCCGCGCCGCCGCCCGCACCGCGCCGATGGTGGAGGCGCAGGCCGCCGCCGCCTTGTTGCAGCGCGCCGGCTTTGCGATGCCGGTGACCGATGTGGAGCGGTTGACGGTGCGCTATGCGTCGCTCGGCCGCCTGCTCGACGACCTGACTGCCATGGGCGCGCGCAGCCCGCTTGCCGCGCGCGCGCCGTTGCGCCGCGACGTCCTCGCCGACGCCGCCCGCCGCTTTGCCGCGCGTGCCGACAGCGATGGCCGCACGCCGGTGTCGGTGGAGATCATCCATCTTGCCGGCTGGGCGCCGGCCCCGGGCCAACCCGTTCCGCTCAAACCCGGCAGCGGCAAGACCAGCCTTGCGGCCGCCCTGCAGCGCCGGGTCTGAGCGGCCCCCCCCGGGTCTCGCGGTCCGTCAGGCGCTGCAGGTCAGGACAGTGCGCCGCCGCCGGCTGGCGGCCCCCACCAGGCCGAACCCGCCGATCATCATCGCCCAGCTCGCCGGTTCCGGCACGGCGCCGGGGGCGCCGACGGCGCGGACGTCGAAGGCGATGTTGTCGAGCCCGGTGTCATAGCCATCGGGGCCCCATTGCAGGACGATCCCGTCGCTGAAATAGCCGCTGTTGATCGTCAGGCTGGCATGCGACGGGTGCAGCGTCGGGGTCGAACCGCTGCCGATGACCGTCCCGCCGATGCTGCGAATGTCGTAGTTGAGCGTCTGGCACGATGCGCGGTTGAGGTAGCAGCCGGCGTCGAAGCGCAGCAACGCCACCTCGAACCCCGCCAGCGGCGTCAGCCGGATTTCGCTGCGCGTCGATGTCGGGTCGGACCCGCCCCAGACGACATTGGTCAGGTCGCCATAGGATCCGGCCCAGTGCTTCAGAAAATTCTCGGCGGTCGCGCCGGTGGCATTGGCGATCGATCGATAACTGACGTCGATCCCGGTGCCATCGCCATAATTCTGGCCGATCTGGCTGCCGTTGCCGCAGGCCATCGTGCCGGTCGGCCCACAGATGCTGCCGGAAAAATCCAGTGTCGTCGTCGCCGCCATCGCCGGCGCGGCGATGCCCGCCATCAGCATGGCCAGGGAAAAGATTCGCTTGTGCACTGTCGGACCCCTTTTGTGACCCTCCGTCGCGGGAGGCTGCGTTGCGCCAGCGTGCCCACCACGCCGCGTCTGAGGGTAAAGGCGCGATTCTGGCCCGGCGCGTGTCACGTCCGGCCGGATTTATTTGCACGAAAATAACCTGTGCTTAATCTGGCGGTTGCGCATCGCGGCGCGCCGGCTAGGCTGCGATTCCATGGCAAGCCTTGCGGAGCCCGATGCGAAAACCCTGCTCGCCGGCTGGCGCCGCGGCGACCAGGAGGCGCGCGACCAACTGCTGGCGCTGTTCTATCCCGATCTCCAGCGCGCCGCCGCGGCCCTGTTGCGCCGCGAACGCGGCGTGTCGATGTCGACCGCCGATCTCGTCCAGGAATCGATGCTGCGGCTGATCGCGCTCGATCGCATTGCCTGGACCGATCGTGCGCATTTTCTCGCGCTCGCGGCCACCATGATGCGCCGCGCGTTGCTCGACCATCTGCGCGCGCGCCGCACGCTGAAACGTGAACATGACAAGGTCGAACTGCTGACCGGAATCGGCATCGGCGCGCCCGATTACGAGGTCGAGGCGTTGTCGGCGGCGCTCGACGACCTTGCCCGGATCGATCGCTCGCGCGCCGACATCGTCGAAATGCGCTATTTCGGCGGGATGGAGTTTCGCGACATCGCCGAGGTGCTCGGCTGTTCCGAATCGACGGTCAAGCGCCGCTGGGCCGCCGCCCGCCTGTGGCTTCTCGCCGAACTCACGACGGCATGACCGACCAGCGCGAGGCCCGGGCGCTGGCGGTGCTGGAGGCGGTGCTCGACCGGCCGATGGCGGAACGGGCGGCCTATGCCCGGGACCGCTGCGGCGACGACGCGGAGTTGCTGGCGCGCGTGCTCCGGCTGCTCGCCGCCGACGATGCCGGGCGGCTGCGCACCGGCACCGCCGCCCGCGCCGTGGCCGACGCGCCGGTGCCCGATCGCATCGGCCAGTATCGCATTACAGGACTGATCGGGGTCGGCGGCATGGGCGCCGTCTATCGCGGCGAACGCGATTCCGGCGACTTTCACCATGTCGTCGCCATCAAGCTGATTCGGCCCGGCGCCTTGTCCGACCAGCTCGTCGCGCGGTTCGCGCGCGAACGCCAGACGCTCGCCGGCCTTGCCCACCCGCACATCGCGCGGCTGTTCGATGGCGGCCAGACCCCCGCCGGCGCGCCCTATATCGTCATGGAATATGTCGACGGACAGCGGCTCGACGACTGGCTGGCCACCGCGCCGACCCACGCCGATCGTATCGGGCTCTTCATTGCCGTATGCGCTGCCGTCGGCTTTGCCCATCAGAACCTTGTCATCCACCGCGACCTGACGCCGTCGAACATCCTTGTCGATGCCACCGGCGCGCCGAAGCTGATCGATTTCGGCATTGCCCGGCCCCCGGCGGCCGCTTCAGCCGCCTCGGCATCGCCATCGTCATCGGGCGCGCCGGCGCGTTCACCATCAGAAGCGCTGAGCCTGACGCCCGGCTTCGCAGCGCCCGAGCGCGTCGCCGGGCTGCCGGCGACCACCCTGTCCGACATCTACTCCCTAGGCGCCATTTTCGCGCGCATGTTCGACGCGGGCGATCCCGATCGCGACGCCATCGTCGCCCGCAGCTGCGCCGAAAGCCCCGACGATCGCTATCCCTCTGCCGATGCGCTCGCCGACGATGTTCGTGCCTGGCACGCCGGTGCCGCCGTCGCGGCGCGCGGTGGTGGCCGGCGCTACCGGTTCGCCAAGTTCGTGCGCCGCCACCGGCTCGGCGTCGGCGTCGGCGTGGCCGCGCTGCTGCTGCTCGTCGCGGCGCTCGGCGTGACCAGCTGGTCCTATGCTCGCGCCGAAGCGGCGCGCGTGGCCGAGGCGCGGCGCTTTGCCGAACTGCGCAGCCTTGCCGGTTATCTGATCTTCGATCTCAACGCCCGGCTGGCGCGCATTCCCGGCAACACCACCGCCCGCGCCAACCTCGCCGAACAGGCGCAGCGCTATCTCGACGGCCTTGCCGCCAGCGGCGACCCGGCGCCCGACCTCCGCCTGGAAACGGCGCGTGGTCGCATCGCATTGGCGCGCGTCCAGGGCGTGCCCGCCCAGCCGACGCTGGGCGACGATCGTGCTGCCGCCGCCAACCTTGCCGCCGCCGAAGCGCTGCTGGCGCCGCTGCCCGCGGGCGCGCTGGTCAGCCGGCTGCGGGCCGAAATCCTTGCCGATCGCGCCCTGCTGGCGGTGCTGGAGGACAAGGACCCCAAGGCAGCGACAACGCTCACCACCGCGGCCCTGGCGACACTGGACACGGTTCCCGTCGCGACGCGCGACGCGGATTGGCACAAGGCCCGCCGCGCCGCCCGGCACACCGTGCTCGAAATCGCCAACCAGCAGGCCGACGCCAAGGCCATGGCGGCCGGCGCCCGGCAATTGCGGGCGGACCGGCTGCAATGGCCGGCGCTGCTGCGCAACGGTGTCGATGGCGCGGTCGAGCAGGCATGGGCGGATTATTACGAAGGCGTGTCGCATGCCTATGACGAAACGGGTGACCGCGGCACACCGATCCTGGCGCGAAGTCACGCGGGCTTTGCGGCTGCGGAGGCGCAGCGCCCCGGTGACCCGGCGCTGCTCTACATGATGGCCTGGTCGGGGCTCGATGGCTTTGCCGCCGCGTCGCAGGCCGGCGATGCGCCCGCCGCGGCGCGGCTGATCGCGGCGGCGAAGGGCGCTGTCGACCGGTTGCGCGTCCGCGAGGACCGCGACGACAGCGTTGTGTCGCTCGATCACAGCATCGGAGAAGCCTGGGCCCAGCATCTCGGCAATCTGGGACGGTTTCGCGAAAGCGTCGCCGCGCAGCAGCAGGTCGTGGACCGGGAAAAGGCCCGCATCGCCCAGATCGTGGCCAAGGGCGGCGCCCCGCTCGGCGTCGACCTGGCATTTTCGGAGATGATCCTGGGCATTGCCGCCAAACAGGCCGGCGACCGCACCCTGGCATGCGCCAGCTGGCAGTCGGCCGCCGCGCGCTACGACCGCGTCGCCGCGCTTGGCAAGCTCACCGATTTCCACGCCGGCTTTCGCCCCGGCCTCGCGCGCAACCTTGCGCTCTGTGCCGCCGGACGCCCGGTCAGCGCGTTCGGGCCGATGCGTTAGAGCGATTTTCGATCAACTTGGGTCATCGCGCCAGCGGTCGCCCGCAGGGCGATGACGGTGATCCAAGTTGGTCGAAAGCCGCTTTAGGCCTGCGCGCCCTGTTGCTGGCCGCGCACGATGGCCGCGGCACTCGCCACGACAGCGGCATCTTCGACAAAGCCCGTCGCGCTCTGGCCATAAACCGGGATCGCCGCCATCCGCGCCCGCCAGCCCGGATAGGATGCAACCACCGCCGTCAACCCGCCGACCGCGGCCCCGAGCCAACGGTCGCGGCGCGTTGACAGCGCCGCGCCGGCGACGGCGTTGGTGATGAACCGCGCCGTCAGCCCGATTGCCACGATCCGGTCCGGCGCGGTCTTCTGCTTGTCGCCCGCCATTTCGAGCACCGCCAGCGCCAGTGCGCCGGCGGCCACGATCGGCCGGGACAGGATGGGCAAGGCACTATTGTCGGCCGACAACTCGCCGCGCGCTGCCGCGACCGAAACCATCGCCAGCGGTGTCATCGCTCGCTGGCCACCGACCAGACCCATCAAAATGGCGTCACGCATGATCTTCTCCTGTGTTCAGGAAACGAACGCCTGCGCGGCCCCGGCGGATGCACCACCGGGGAAGAAAGCCCGGCCTATCCGATAATGGCCCGCGCCGCATCGAGGCGCGCCGACAAACGGTCGATCGCCGCCGCGGTGCGCGTGGCATAGAGATTGGCGTCGGCAAACCGCCGCTCCTCCACCGCTTCGCGCACGCCCGGCAGCGTCTTGGCGCCATAGCCGGTGAAACGGCCGGGGGCATAGAGGGCGTGCTTGTACCAGTTGCGGCCCGGCAGGCCTTCGGGGATCAGCAGTGCCTGGTCGATGCCGATCAGCGCGGCGTTCAGCTTGCCGCGCGCCGCCGGCGCCAGCCCGGCCCCGCGGGCGGCATAGGCGGCGTCGAAGGCCTTGGCACTCGCTTCCAGCCGGCCGACGGCGTTTTCCAGTGCCGCCATCTCGATGACCGGGGTCGGCGCTTCGGCCGGCGGCGCGGTGACCGGCGCCTTGGGGTCGCTGGCCAGCCTGAAGGCGCCGCTGCTCAGCAGCGCGGCGCGCTTTTCGTCCTGCTTGCGCCGGGTGTCGACCAGTGTCTTCACTTCGGTCAGATAGCCGCGCACCGTCGTCGCCAGATCGGTAAAGCGCACCGGCGGCGTGTCGGCATCGGCGATGCGCAGGACCAGCCGGCCGACGGTTTCGGACAGCGCCTTGCCATAGGCCAGGCCCGGATCCTCGAAGCGGGTGAAATGGTCATAGCTGTCATAGATCGAATGGTAGGAGCCGGCGCCTTCGCCCTCGCCGCCATAGCCGATGTTGAGCGACGGCACGCCCAGATGCTGGAGGAAGGACGAATAATCGCTGCCCGATCCCAGCGCGCCCATTGGCAGGTCGCCCCCGGCTTCGGCGGCCTTGACCTCCGCCTCGTTGACGCGCGCGCCGTCGAATGCATCGGCACGCACCTTGGCGCGGGCGCGATCGAGCACGGTGGCCCCCGTCTGCGGGTCCTTCACATCGGCTGCGACCTGCGACACGACATGCTGCCACTGGTGGCTGCCATCGGCGCCCAGGAAACCGCGGCTGTTGCCATCGGTGTTGATGTAGATGACGGCCTTCTTCTGCAGTTCCGCGGCATGGGTTTCGGCCCATTCGGTCGATCCGAGCAGCATCGGCTCCTCGCCGTCCCAGCTGGTGTAGACGATGGTGCGCGATGGCTGCCACCCGGCCTTCTTCAACTGGCCCAGCGCCTTGGCTTCGGACAACATGGCGACGTCGCCCGACAGCGGGTCGGAGGCACCGAACACCCAGCCATCATGATGGTTGCCGCGCACCACCCATTCGTCGGGCCGGTCCTTGCCCTTGATCGTCGCGACGACATCGTACAGCGGCTTCAACGACCAGTCGGACTTGACCGCCAGATGGACCTTCGACGTGTCGTCGCCGCCAAGGCGATAGGCAAAGGGCAGCGCGCCCTTGAAATTGTCGGGCGCCAGCGGCCCGCCCATCGCGGCGAAGATCTTGCTGGCATCGCCATAGGAGATCGGCAGGACGGGAATTTTCAGGATCGTCGGCGCATCGGCGCGGGCGATATGCTTGGCGCCGGGGACGGAGCCATAGCCCGGCGTCGTCGGGTCGCCCGGATAGACCGTCATGTCGGCGACCGAGCCGCGCTGGACGCCGGTGTCGGGGCGGGCGCCGCCATTGGGGTAGGTTTCGGCCGTCGCATAGCCATCATTGGCCGGGTCCGAATAGATCAGCGTGCCGACGGCGCCATGTTCCTGCGCCAGCTTGGGCTTCAACCCGCGCCAGCCGCCGCCATAGCGCGCCAGCGCGATCTTGCCCTTCACATCGATGCCGCGCCGCGCCAGCGCCTCGTAATCGGCGGGCAGGCCGTAGTTGACATAGACGACCGGTGCCGTGACATCGCCATCGCCCTGAAAGGCGACATAGGGCGGCAGCGCGTCCTTCAGATTGCCGCTGGTCGAATCCTCGGGGATCGTCGGCTCCTGGCCGCCCAGCTTGACGGGGTTGGGACCGGTGATCTCGAGCGTGGTGCTGATCGGCGTCGGGTAGAGCACGTCGAACTGCTCGATCTTCGCGTCCCAGCCGAACTCCTTGAACTTGGCGAGCAGGAACTCGGCATTTTCCTTGTTGTGCGCCGACCCGACATGGTTGGGCGCCGACGACATCTGCTTCAACCAGGCCATCTGGTCGGCCGACGAAATGCCGGCATCGAGCGTCTTTTCCAGCGCCGCCTGCTGCGGGGTGACCTGCGCCATCGCCGATGTGCCGAGCAGCGCCGCAAGCGCCAGCGTTTTCAGAACCGTCATGTCATCCCCCTGATGTGCCCCGCCATCGTGGCACAGGACCCGCCTCGTCCGAAAGGGTGTTTTATTTCAGCCGCGCGATCAATTCCGTCGCCGCCGCCGGATTGCGCACCTTGGCGCCCGCGATGAAGAACACATAGGCGTCGCGGCCATCCTCGGCCCAGCCGCGCGCCGCCTTGGCCCAGCCGTCGATCCCCGCGGCATCATAGCCGGTCGCGCAATCCTCGGTGCTGCGCTGCAGCCGGGCATAGGCGAAATCGCCGGTGGCAGCATCGATGCAAGGGTAGTCATCGGAATCGGCAAAGACGATGGCAGCGTTGGCGGCCCTGGCCAGGGCGATGAACGCCGGGTCGCGAAAACTGTCGTGGCGCGGTTCGATGGCATGGCGCAGCGGCACGCCGTCCTGGCGGGCGGGCAGCAGCGCAAGAAAGGCGGCAATATCGTCCGCATCGAACACCCGCGTCGCCGCGAACTGCCACAGGATGGGCCCCAGCTTGTCGCCCAGCTCGGTCAGGCCCTGTTCGGCGAAGCGCTGGACCGATTCGCCGGCATCGGCGAGCTTCTTGCGCGTCACGCAATAGCGCGATGCCTTCAATGCGAAGCGAAAGCCGTCAGGCGCCGCCGCGGCCCATTTGGCGAAGGTCGCCGGTTTCTGGCTGCTGTAGAAGGTCGAATTGACCTCGACCGCGGTCAACCGCCCGGCCGCATATTCCAGCTGCTTCGTCTTGGCGAGCCCATCGGGATAGAAGGTCCCGCGCCAGGGATCGAAATCCCAGCCGCCGACACCCACCCGGATCGTCCCGCTTGCCATGTTGCATCTTTAGCGCGGTTGGCGACAGGACCGCCAGCGGCTATCGATCAGCCATGACCGACGACGATATCGCCCTCGCCCATGAACTCGCCGACGCGGCTGGCGCTGCGATCCGGCCGTGGTTCCGCCGGCCCTTCCTCGTCGAGACCAAGGAGGATTTCTCCCCCGTCACCATCGCCGACCGCGAGGCGGAAGCCGCGATCCGCGCGCTTCTCGCCGAGCACCGCGCGCATGATGGCGTCATCGGCGAGGAATATGGCGACGATCGCCCCGATGCCGACCGCGTCTGGGTGCTCGATCCCATCGACGGCACCCGGGCCTTCGTCGCCGGCCGGCCGCTGTTCGGCACGCTGATCGCGCTGATGGAAGGCGGCGTGCCGGTGCTCGGCGTCATCGACCAGTGCATCATCGGCGATCGCTGGATTGGCGGCACCGACCATCCGACGACGCTCAACGGCGCGCGTGTCCACGCCCGCGCCTGCGATACGCTGGCTGCGGCGCGGCTGGGATCGACCAGCCCGTTCCTGTTCGACCCGGCCGACCTGCCACGCTTCGCGGCTCTTCGCGGCCAGGTCGCCGACACGCTGTTCGGCGGCGATTGCCACAACTACGGCCTTGTCGCCGCGGGCCACCTCGACCTCGTCGTCGAATCCTGGCTGAAGATCCATGATTGGGCGGCATTGGTGCCGGTGGTGACCGGCGCCGGCGGGGTGATGACCGACTGGTCGGGGGCACCGCTGCGCCAGGGCAGCGACGGCCGGGTGATCGCGGCCGGCGATGCGCGCGTCGCGGAAGCGGTGCATGACATGCTGGCGCGTTGAGGTTTCACCAGGCCGCTCATCCCGAGCGGAGTTGTGCTGGCCCTGTGTAAGCCTATTTCCGCGTCAACCCTGTCCAATAGCCGATGAAGCTCCACAGGTCAGCGATCTCGTCGATCTGCTTCGATGTCGGCTTGCCCGATCCGTGCCCGGCGCGGGTTTCGATGCGGATCAGGTGCGGCTTGTCACCGATTTTGGCGGCCTGCAGCGCCGCTGCATATTTGAAGCTGTGGCCCGGCACCACCCGGTCGTCGGTATCCGCCGTCGTCACCAGAATCGCCGGGTAGTCCTTGCCCGACTTGATGTTGTGATAGGGCGAATAGCCGTAAAGATTGCGGAACTGCACCGCGTCGGCGGGGTCGCCATAATCATCGGTCCAGGTCCGCCCTTCCGTGAACAGCGGGAAGCGCAGCATGTCCATCACGCCGACGGCGGGCAGGGCGGCGGCGAACAGGTCCGGCCGCTGGTTGACGACCGCGCCGACGAGCAGCCCGCCGTTCGACCCGCCCTGGATGGCAAGGCCGCCCTTGGGCGTGATGCCCGACGCGATCAGATATTCGCCGCCGGCGATGAAATCATCGAAGACATTCTGCTTTTTCAGCAGTTTGCCATCGTCATGCCACGCCGCGCCATATTCGCCGCCGCCGCGCAGCGTCACCTCGGCATAGACGCCGCCCATCTCCATCCAGCTCAGCGCATCGACCTGGAAGGCCGGCAACACATTGATGTTGAAGCCACCATAGCCGTACATCAGCGTCGGCGCGCCCTTCGACAGGTCGAGCGATTTCTTGTGGGCGATGAACATCGGCACCCGGGTGCCATCCTTCGACGTGAAGAAGCGCTGTTCCACGACAAAATCGGCTGGGTCGAAGGCGACCTTGGGTGCCGCAAAGACGCTGCTGGCGTTGGTGTCGGCATTGTAGCGATAGATCGTCGTCGGGGCATTATAGCTGGTAAAGGCATAATAGGCGGTGTTCGATGTCCGCTGCCCGGTGCCGGGGCCCGATTCGAAGCCGGTCGCAGTGCCGAGGCCGGGCAGCGCGACGACACCCTGCGGCACACCATCGAGCGAATAGCGGCGCACCGCCGTGCTGGCGTCGTGCAGCGCCGTGACCACCAGATGGTCGCCGACCAGATGCGCGCCGGTGATCGTGTCCTTGCCCTCGGGCACGATATCGCGCGGCACATGGGTGATATTGTCGAAGGCGACGACACGATATTTCGGCGCGCCGGCGTTGGTGACAAAATACAGCGAGGTGCCGATATTGCCGACGAAGCGCCAGTCGTCGGTCCGCTTGGCGATCAGCGTGAACAGCGCGAAATCGGGGTCGGTGACGTCCTTGACGCGGACTTCATAAGTGTCGTCGGAGCCGGTGCTCGACCGGATCACCAGCCAATGGCCATCGGCGCTGGTTTCGGCAATATTGTAATAACCGCGGTTTTCGGGCGACGCATAAACCAGCGTGTCGGCATCCTGCGGCGTGCCGACCTTGTGGAAGTAGACGCTGTGATCGTAGACGGCGGAGACGAAATCCTTGCCCCTGGGCGTCGCCGGATGGCGCGAATAGTAAAAGCCGCTGCTGTCGGCGTTCCAGGCGATCCCCGAAAACTTCACCCAGTCGAGATCGTCGGACATCACCTTGCCCGAATCGACGTCGAGCAGCTTGATCGTCCGCCAGTCGGTGCCGCCGTCCTGCACGGCATAGGCGATGCGCTTGCCATCGGGTGACGCCGACCATTCGGCCAGCGCCGTCGCCCCGTCCTTCGACCACATATTGGGGTCGATCAGCACGCGCGATGCCCCCGTCCCATCGTCGAGCATCAGCACCGCCTGGTTCTGCAGCCCCGAATTGCGGCGAAAGAACAACCGGTCGCCGCGTGCCTCGGGCAGGGTGATCCGTTCATAGTCGAACAACTGGGTCAACCGCGCCTTCAGGGCATCGCGGCCGGGCAATGTCGCCAGATACGCCTGGGTGACGCGATTTTCCGCCGCCACCCAGTCGGCCACCGGCTTTTGCGTCCGCACATCGCCTTCCAGCCAGCGATAGGGGTCGGCAACGGTGACGCCGTGCAGCACATCGGTCTGCGGAACCGTGGCGGTCACGGGATAGGCCAGCGGAGCGGCAGGGCTGGCGTCAGGCATCGACAGGATCAACGCGGCGGCGGCGATGGCACGGAATGACATGAAACTCCTGAACGGCTTGGTCCCTGGCGGGTCGGCCCACAGGTTCTGGCACAGGTGGCCCGGCCTGCCAACAATCCGTGCCCGTCAGGTCGACGCTGGCGGGGGCGCCGCTGGTCGTGTCTTGTTCACCGCTTCGGCGATGGCATCCAGGTCGTGGTCCAGGATGACCAGCTGGTCGCGCTCGACCGTGAAGGGGGGTGGGAAGCCGGCGGCGCCGAAGGTCGCCGCGATCAGCCGGTTGGTGTCGAAGGTGACCTGCCAATAATCCCGCGTGTGGCAATAGGGGCGCACTGCCAGCACCGTGCCGCGCTCGTTGAAGTCGATGATCTCCACATCAGGGGCCGGGTCGGCCATGACATTGGCGATGCCGGCCAGCGCCGGTTTCAGCCGGGCGATGGCGTCCAGTGGATCGACCCCGAATGCCAGCTGCGCGGTGCGGTCGACACGGCGGTAGCTGTGCGTCGAAAAATTCTTGATCGTGTCGCTTGAAACCTTGCCGTTGCCAACGATCGTCTGGACATTGTCGGGGCTGGTGATGACGGTGTTGAACAGGCCGATTTCGGTCACCGTGCCTTCGATTCCGGCGGCAATGACATAGTCACCGACCTTGTAGGGGCGGAAGATGATCAGGAACGCCCCGGCCGCGAAATTGCCGAGCAGCCCCGACCAGGCGGCGCCGACGGCGAGACCGACACCGGCGAGCAGCGCCGCAAAGCTCGTCGTCTGCATCCCGAAATAGCCCAGGATGGCGACAACGAGAACGATGTTGAGGACAACACCCAATATGTTGGCGAGATAGCGTTGCAGCGTCGGATCGAAATTGCGCGCCGTCAGCACGCGCGACATGACATTGACCGCAAAGCTGATCAGCCAGCGCCCGACCATGTAGAGCACGATGGCGCCGACGATCTTGAGCCCGATCGCGGTGATGAACGGCAAGACCGTCGCCGACCAGATGCTGACTTCGCTCACCGTTGTTTCCATGGCTCACTCCCCCGAATCGCCGCGGATAAGGTGAAAGCCTAAGCTCGTTTCGGCCATGGTGTATAGATCGCTGGCAGCCGCGCTGCAGCGCCCACATCATATAAAGATATCTTTATACTTGCCCTGAAGGCGGGTCGCGCCTATGTCGCGGGGCAACGTCCGAACACCGGATCCGAACAGCAGGAATTGTGCCGTGGCAACCCAAGTGAAGTCCGACCTTACCGATTATGTCATCGCCGATATCGGCCTTGCCGGCTTTGGTCGCCGCGAAATCCAGATCGCCGAAACCGAAATGCCGGGCCTGATGGCGCTGCGCGACGAATTCGGCGCGTCGCAGCCCTTGAAGGGCGCGCGCATCACCGGGTCGCTGCACATGACCATCCAGACCGCGGTGCTGATCGAAACACTGACCGCGCTGGGTGCCGATGTCCGCTGGGCGACGTGCAACATCTTTTCGACCCAGGATCATGCCGCCGCCGCCATCGCCGCCGCCGGCGTGCCGGTGTTCGCCATCAAGGGCGAAAGCCTTGCCGATTATTGGGATTATGTCGGCCGCATCTTCGATTGGGGTGACCAGACCGCCAATATCATCCTCGACGATGGCGGCGACGCCACCATGTTCGCGCTGTGGGGCGCCAAGCTCGAAGCCGGCGCCACGCTCGGCGAGCCGGAGAACGAGGAAGAAGTCGAATTCCAGCGCGCGCTCAAGGCCTTCATCAAGGCGCGCCCCGGCTATCTGACCGAAACTGTCAAGAATTTGAAGGGCGTGTCGGAAGAAACCACCACCGGTGTCCACCGCCTCTATGAAATCGCCAAGAAGGGCGAGCTGCCGTTCCCGGCGATCAACGTCAACGACAGCGTCACCAAGTCGAAATTCGACAATCTGTATGGCTGCAAGGAATCGCTCGTCGACGCCATCCGCCGCGCCACCGATGTCATGCTCGCCGGCAAGGTCGCCTGCGTCGCCGGCTTCGGCGATGTCGGCAAGGGTTCGGCGCAGTCGCTGCGCAACGGCGGCGCCCGCGTCATGGTCACCGAAATCGATCCGATCTGCGCGCTGCAGGCGGCGATGGAAGGCTTTGAAGTCGTCACCATGGAAGAAGCGGTGACCCGCGCCGACATCTTCTGCACCGCCACCGGCAACGCCGATGTCATCACCGCCGAGCACATGAAGGCTATGAAGCCCAACGCCATCGTCTGCAACATCGGCCACTTCGACAGCGAGATCCAGATCGCCGCCCTGTCGAACTATAAATGGACCGAAGTGAAGCCGGGCACCGACATCGTCGAATTCCCCGAAGGCAACCAGATCATCGTCCTTGCCAAGGGCCGCCTGGTCAACCTCGGTTGCGCCACCGGCCACCCGTCGTTCGTCATGTCGGCCAGCTTCACCAACCAGGTGCTGGCGCAGATCGAGCTGTGGACCAAGGCGGACGAATACAAGAACGAAGTCTATGTCCTGCCCAAGCACCTCGACGAAAAGGTCGCGATGCTTCACCTCGAAAAGCTCGGCGTGAAGCTGACCAAGTTGACCGACAAGCAGGCCGGCTACATCGGCGTTTCGACCAGCGGCCCCTTCAAGCCGGATCATTACCGCTACTGATACAGCGACCGTGCTTGCACGCAACTTGCGCGTGCAAGCACGGTCGAGTAGACTGCCGCCATGCAGCCCCGCCGCGCCCAGCAGCCGATCACCATTCGCTCCGACCGCGCCGCGTCGCGGTTGGCAGCCCTGACCCGCGACGGCCGCAGCCAGGCCCAGGTGATCGAGGAGGCGCTGGAGGCAATGCCGTTGCCGACCCTGCCCGATGAGCGAGCCGATCGGGTGGCGCGTATCAATGCCATCCTCGACCAGCTGCGCGAGCGCACCGATATCCCGACGATGGCGGAATTCGACGCGCGCGAATATGACGAAGGCGGCAATCCGCGTTGACGGTCAGGCTCATCGTCGACACTTCGGCACTGGTGGCGATCATCAAGGCCGAAGATGGCGACGCCATGATGCAGGCAGCACTGGTGGATGAACCGGCCGGCTTGCCGGCGCCGGCATTTGTCGAATTGAACCGCGTCATGGCAACCATCGGCAACCGCCCCGATGCAAGGGTTCAGGCACTGGTCGAGGCATTCGGCCTCCAGATTCTCCCTTTCGGCCCGGAAGATGCCGCGGCTGCCGTCGTTGCCAACGAAGTCTTCGGTTCGGGCAACGGCCGCGCGGGCCCGCTCAACATGCTCGACCTGATGGTCTATGGCGTCGCCCGCGCCACCGGACTTCCCATCCTGTGTACCGGCAAGGACTTTGCCGCCACCGACGCCGACCTCCACCCCGCCAGCCGGCGCTTCTGATGCGCATCGCCGACGAAGCCGCCCTGGCCGGCCTTGCCGCTACGCTGGCGGCAGTGCTGCGCCCGGGCGACATCATCGCCCTGTCCGGCGATCTCGGCGCCGGCAAGACGACATTTGCCCGGGCGCTGATCGCCGCGCTCGGCTGGCCCGGCGAAGTCCCGTCGCCGACCTATACTCTCGTCCAGAGCTATGATCCCCCCGACGTCCGCGTGCCCGTCTGGCACGTCGACCTTTACCGGCTCGACAGCCCGGACGATGCCGAGGCGCTCGGCCTGTTCGAAACCGATGCGGCGCTGGTCATCGAATGGCCGGAACGGCTTGGTGACCGCCTGCCGCGCGAGGCGCTTCGCCTGACGATTTCGGGTAGCGGCGACGCGCCAAGGCACTTGACTTCGATCGTTCCCAAGGCTTGGGAAGGCCGGTGGCCGCAGCTTTTCAAACCATGATTCCGCCAGCCGCCGCGCCGGCCTTTCTCGCGCGCCACGGCTGGGGCGGCGCCCGCATTGCGCCGCTGGCCGGCGACGCCTCGTTTCGCCGCTATTTTCGCATTCACGGCGTTGACAGCACCGCGGTGCTGATGGACGCGCCGCCGGACAAGGAGGATTCGCGTCCCTTCCTTGCCATCGGCAAACAGCTCGATTCGCTGGGGTTTTCGGCGCCGCAGCCGCTGGCTGTCGATCTCGATGCGGGGCTGATCCTGCTCGAGGACTTTGGCGACGACCGCGTCGGCCCGGCGCTGGCACGCGATCCTTCGCTGGAACACGCGGTCTATGCCGCGGCCGTCGATATCCTCGCCGCGCTCCACGACCACCCCGCCGGCGATGTGCCGCCCTATGCCGAGTCCGAGCTGCTGCGCGAGGCGCGGCTGTTCCCGGACTGGTATCTGCCCGCTGTCGGCGTGGCGGAAGCGCCGGGCTATGACGCCGCCTGGGCGCCCCTGTGGCCCGCCGTCCTCGCTGGCCCGCGGGTGCTGACGCTGCGCGATTATCACGCCGACAATCTGATGATCATCGACCGCCCAGGACTGCGCGGGCTCGGCCTGCTCGATTTCCAGGACGCGCTCGCCGGCCATCCGGCCTATGATCTCGTCTCGCTTCTCCAGGACGTCCGTCGCATCGTCTCGCCGGATGTCGAGGCAGCGATGCTCGACCGCTATATCGCGGCGCGGGGTCAAAGCGCGGCGGGTATCGATGCGCCCGCATTCCGCACGGCCTATGACATTCTCGGCGCCCAGCGGAATATCAAGATCCTCGGCGTTTTCACCCGGCTTTACGTGCGTGACGGCAAGGCCGCCTATGCCGCCTATCACCCGCGGCTGTGGGAACTCGTCACCCGCAACCTCGAACGTCCGGCGCTTGCCGGTGTCGCCGCCTGGTTCGCCGCCAGCGTGCCGGCGGCTGCCCGCTTCGGCGTCAGGGTGGCCGCATGACGCCGCGCAGCCGCGCCCCGCTCGCCATCCGCCCGCACATCGCCGTCGACATGCCGCAATCGGCGATGGTGCTGGCGGCGGGCCTTGGCAAGCGCATGCGCCCGCTCACCGCCACCCGCCCCAAGCCGCTGGTGGAAGTCGCCGGCCGCACCCTGCTCGACCGCGCTCTCGATCGCGTCGAAAAGGCCGGCATCGCCACGGCCATCGTCAACGCCCATTATTTCGCCGACCAGATCGATGCCGCCGTGGCCGCCCGGCGCCAGGAAAATCCCGGCCCGCTCGCCATCCGTGTGTCGGATGAACGCGGCCAGCTGCTGGAAACCGGCGGCGGCATCACCAAGGCCCTGCCGCTGATCGATGCCGATCCCTTTTTCGTCATCAACGCCGACAATATGTGGATCGATGGTTCCACCGACACGCTGCGCCTGCTGGCGCAGCGCTGGAACCCCGACATGATGGACGCGCTGCTGTTGCTGGTGCCGCTGGCGCGCGCGTCGGGCTATGAAGGCCGCGGCGATTTTCACCTCGATCCCAATGGCGTGGTGACTCCGCGCGGCGAGTTCCGCATCGCGCCCTTCGTCTATTCGGGCATCCAGCTGATTTCCAAGCAGCTGTTCGATGGCGAACCCGTCGAGCCCTTTTCGATGTGGCGCGCCTGGAACAAGGCGTTCGCCACCGGCCGGATCTATGGCGCCGTTCACCAGGGCCTGTGGTTCCATGTCGGCACGCCGGCGAGTGTCGGCGAAACCGAAACCCTGCTTGCCACCGCCTGACGCTCTCGCTGGTGGATCGGGGGTGTCGGCCGGGCACCGCCTGTTCACCATCGCGCCGCACGTCGCCTTTGTCGACGCGCTGGCGCTCGGCCTTGTCGCGCGTGCCGGGGGCGACGCGCTGGCGCTCGCCAACACCCAGGTCCTGCTGCCCAACCGCCGCGCTGTCCGCACGCTGACCGATGCCTTTGTCCGCCATTCGGGCGGCGGGCTGCTGCTGCCGCGGCTGACGCCGGTGGGCGACATCGGCGATGACAGTTTCGACCGCTTTGCCAGCGGCGATTCGGTGCTGCCTCCGGCGGTGCCGCTGCTGCAGCGCCGGCTGGAACTCGCCCGGCTGGTGCGCCAGTTGCCGGCCGGGCGCGACGCCGGGCGCAGCGCGGTGGAGGCCTTGCGCCTCGGCGATGCGCTGGGGGCGACGCTCGACGCGCTGCTCGCTGCCGAAATCGCGCCCGATCATCTAAAGACCGTGCTCGCCGATACCGACCTCGCCAGCCATTGGCAGGCGACCCTGGCCTTCCTCGACCTTGTCATCACCCATTGGCCGGCCGCGCGCGACGCCGCCGGCGGCAGCGATGGCGGCACGCGCACCGGCGCGCTGATCGATGCGATGCTCGCCCGCTGGCGCAGCGTGCCGCCTCCCGGCCTTGTCGTCGCCGCCGGCATCACCGGCAGTTCGCCGCCGATCGTCCGCCTGCTCGCCGGCGTGCTCGCGCTGCCGCAAGGCCTCGTCGTGCTGCCGGGGCTGGATACCGACATGTCGGACGCCGGCTGCGCCCGCTGGGCTGCCATTGCCTGCCGCGCCGCCGACCTCGATCTCCTGGGCCGCGATGCCGAGGAACATCCGCAATATGCGCTGAAGGCGCTGCTGGCGCGGCTGCGCCGCGATCGCGACGACGTCGCCGACTGGGGCGTCACGACCGATTTCGACGGCCCCGCCGGGCGTACCCCGCGCGTCCAGGCCGCGATGGCACCCGCCGACGCCGCCGACGGCTGGCACAGCGGCATCACCGATGCAGGGGGTGCGTTTGCCGGCGTCACCACTGTGGAAGCCGCAACCCCCGCCGAAGAAGCCCAGGTCATCGCGCTGGCGCTGCGCCGCGCGCTGGAAACGCCCGGGCAGCGCGCCGCACTGGTGACGCCCGATCGCCAACTGGCACGGCGGGTCGCGGCGCATTGCCGACGCTGGGGGCTCGACATCGACGATTCGGCCGGCACGCCGCTGCGCCTCACCCCGCCGGGCACGCTGGCGCTGGCGCTGGTGGAGGCCATGGCGCAGGGCTTTGCGCCGGTAGCGTTGCTGGCCGTCCTCAAACACCCGCTCGTCGCCGCCGGCGACGACCGCGGCGCCTGGCTGGCGCAGGTGCGGCGGCTCGATCGCACCCTGCGCGGCGTGCGGCCGCCACCGGGGCTGGAGATGGTGGGGGAGGCCGTCGATGCCTTTGTCGCCGACCGCCGCCGCCGGCTGCGGCGCGAAAATGCCGAAGCCACCGCGATTGCCGCCGCCGAAGCCGCCGATGTCGCGCTCATTGCCTGGTGGCGCACCGCCGCGGTGGCGCTGGAACCGCTGGCCGGCGTCGCCGATGCCCGCCCCGGCCTGACGCTGCCCGACCTTGCCGCGGCGTTGCGCGACGCCGGCGGTGCCCTTGCCGGCGAAAAATTGTGGAGCGGCATCGCCGGTCGGGCGCTCGCCGATCTCGTCGATCGCCTGGAACTGCACGGCGCCAGTTTCGGCGCGTTCGATACCAGCGAGGCGCCGGCGCTGGTCGCAGCGCTGCTCGACGGCGCCGTCCGCCCGGCCTGGGGCGGCCATCCGCGCATCGCCATTCTGGGCCCGCTGGAGGCCCAGCTGCAGCGCACCGACCTGATGATTCTCGGCGGCCTCAACGAAGGCACCTGGCCCGGCCGCCCGGCGCCCGATCCGTGGCTGGCCCCCGCCATTCGCACCCGCCTCGGCCTTGCCGGGCTGGCGCGTGACATCGGCCTGGCGGCGCATGACTTCGTCTCCGGGCTCGGCGCCCCGCAGGTGCTGCTGACCCGGTCGCGGCGCGATGCCAGCGCACCGCTGGTGCCCTCGCGCTTCTGGCTGCGGCTGCAGGCGTTCACCGGCGGACTGGCGCCGGACTCGGAACTGCTGGCGCTTGCTCGCCGGCTCGATGGCCAGGGCCAGCCCGAACCGGTGCCGCCGCCGCGCCCGGCGCCACCCGCCGCGCGCCGCCCGCAGACCCTGTACGTCACCGATGTCGACACGCTGATCGCCGATCCCTTCGCCTTCTACGCCCGCGCCATGCTCGGGCTGCGCCCGCTCGATCCGCTCGACCAGGACCCGACGGCAGCGACGCGCGGCACCCGCATCCACGAGGTGATGGAAGACTGGATCGGCAGCGGCGGCGGCAGCCTCGATCGGCTCGACCAGCTCACCGAAGCCATGCTGCTGGCGGAAGGCCGCCAATTCCCGCTGCTGCGCGCGCTCTGGGCGCCGCGCGCCCGCCGGGCGCTGCGCTGGGCCGGCGAACAGGTCCACGCGCGGGAGGCGGACGGCTGGCATCCGCTGGCGGCCGAAGCCGGCGGGGCGCTGACGCTGGCCAATGGCATCATCGTCCAGGGCCGCGCCGACCGCGTCGATCGCGATGGCGAAGGCCGGCTGGCGATCATCGACTACAAGACCGGCAAGGCGCCATCGCCGCGCCGGGTCCGCGAACATGCCGCCAACCAGCTGACCCTGCTGATGGCGATGGCCATGACCGGGCAGCTGCGCACCCGCGCCGGCGGCGTGCCGCGCGGCCTGCCGCACGCCATCGCCTATTGGGAAATGGGGGGCGGCAAGCCACCGGGCGAAATCGTCGACGCGCTGAAGGGCAAGCCGCCGATCGACCTTGCCGACCATATCGACGCGGCGCTGGCGGTCATCGTCGGTGTCACCGATGCCTATCTGCTGGGCACCGCGCCCTTTCGCGCCGATCTCAACCCCAATCTTGCCTGGGGCGACTACAACCATCTGTCGCGCGTCGCCGAATGGCTCGATCGCCCCAGGGGGCGTTCGACATGACCCGGTCGCGCGGCCTTGAAGCGTTGATGCCGGCGCAGGCCGCCGCCGCCAATCCGCATGTCCACGCCTGGGTGGCGGCGTCGGCGGGCACCGGCAAGACCCAGGTGCTGTCGGCGCGGGTGCTGCGCCTGCTGCTCGGCGGCACCCCGCCCGCGGCGCTGCTGTGCCTGACCTTCACCAAGCTGGCGGCGGCGGAAATGCAGACGCGGGTCTTCGACCGGCTGGCGTGGTGGGCGCGCTGCGACGCCGCTGCGCTCGACAGTGACCTTGCGGCGCTGGGGGCGGCAACCGATGCCGAAACCCGGACGCGCGCCCGCCGCCTGTTCGCGCAGGTGCTCGACGCCCCGCAGGGCCTCGCCATCCAGACCATCCACGCCTTTGCCCAATCGCTCATCGCCAGCTTCCCGATCGAAGCCGGGGTGTCGCCCGGATTCACGACGCTCGACGATCGCAGCAGCACCGCGCTGCAACGCCGGCTGCTTGCCGAAGCGATCGAATCGGCGACGGCACTGGGGGACGAAGGCTTTCTGGACGACCTCGCCGCGATCAGCATCGACCAGGGCGAAATGCGCCTTGCCAAGGTCGCAGCGCGCCTTGCCGGCCATGGCAACGCCCTGGGCGAGGCGCTGGCAGGCCTGCCCGACGCCGGTATCGAGCCGATGCTGCGGCGCGGCTTCGGCCTTGCCACCGATGGCGATGCCGCCTCGGCGCTGGCCAGCGCCATGGCGCGCTTCGATGCCGTGGGCGTCGCCCGGCTGGCGGCGGCCTTCGCCGGATCGGGCGGCAAGACCGCCGTTGCGGCGGCGGCACGCGCGCACGAATGGCTCGCGGCGAGCGACCGCGCCGCGGCTTTCGACCAACTGCGCGGCTTCTTCTGCACCGCCAAGGACGAGCTGCGCGCTGTCAGCGCCGTGCCGGCGGCGGTGGACAAGGCCGATCCGGCGCTGCGGCCGCTGTTCGCCCGGCTGGGCGAAGCCGTTCTCGCCATTCTCGCCGAACAGCGCCTCCACGCCGCCGTCGTCCACGCCGCGCGCCATCTGCGCATCGGCAAGCGTCTCGCCGCCGACTGGCGCACCGCCAAGGCGCGATTGGGGGTCGTCGATTATGACGACATGATCGCGGCCGCGCAGCGATTGTTGCGCGCCCCCGGCGCCGCCGAATGGGTGCGCTTCAAGCTCGACAGCCGCATCGACCATGTGCTGGTCGACGAAGCACAGGACACCAACGCCAGCCAATGGGACATCATCGGCGCGCTGATCGAGGAATTCTTTGCCGGCAGCGGCGCTCGCGACCTGCGCCGCACGCTGTTCGTCGTCGGCGACTACAAGCAGTCGATCTTCGGCTTTCAGGGGTCCGACCCGCGCGTCTATCGCGACAAGCGCGACGAACTCGGGCAGCTGGCCGGCGACGCCGGCGACCCCATCGACCAGATCGCCCTCGATACCAACTTCCGCTCGGTCGGCGCCATTCTCGAGGTCGTCGATGCGACCATCACCGTGCTCGGGGCGACCACCTTCGATGCCGATGGCGTCCCGGTCCATGTCCCGCACCGCAAGCCGGGGCAGGGGGCCGTGACGCTGTGGCCGCCGGTGCGCGACGACAGCGGCACATCCGGCAATGACGACAGCGATGGCGCCGACACCACCACCCCGCCGCGCGCCGAAACCCTGCTCGCCTATCGCATCGCCGATACCATCGCCGGCTGGCTCGATCCGCGCGACCCGCTGGTCCTGCCCGCCCATGGCCGCGCCGTGCGCCCGCAGGACATTCTCGTTCTCGTCCGCAGCCGCGGCGCCTTTTCGCCGGCGCTGGTCAAGGCGCTCCACGCCAACCAGGTGCCGGTGGCCGGCGTCGACCGGCTGAAACTGTCCGATCCGCTCGCCGTCGCCGACCTGCTGGCGCTGGCCCGTTTCGCGCTGCAACCGGGTGACGACCTGACGCTGGCGGCGCTGCTGGTCTCGCCATTCCTGGGCCTTGACCATGACATGCTCCACCGCCTCGCCGCCGATCGGCCGGGGACGCTGTGGGACGCGGTGCGCGGCGATGATGATCCGCGCGTGGTGGCGGCGCGCGACTGGCTGTCGAAGCTGCTCGGCTTTGCCGATTTTACGGCACCGCACGAATTTTTCGAACGCGTGCTGTCGGGGCCGCTGCAGGGCCGCAAGCGTCTGCTGGCACGGCTGGGAGCGGAGGCGCGCGACGCCATCGACGCCGTGCTCGACCAGGCGCTGGCGTTCGAGGTGGCAAATGCCCCGACGCTGCAGGGCTTCCTCGCCTGGGTCGATGCCGAGGATATCGCCATCAAGCGCGACCCCGATGCGCCATTGGATGCGGTGCGGCTGATGACCGTCCATGGCGCCAAGGGCCTGCAGGCGCCCGTCGTCATCCTGGCCGACGCCACCAAGGCCCGGCAACGCGAACGCGATGCCCCGCTGCTGATGAGCTTCGACAATGGCGCGCCGTTGCCGGTGTTCCTCGCCACCCGCAAGGGGCTGAGCGGTCGCCTTGCCGACGCGATCGAGGCGGAAGACGAACAGAATGCCCGCGAACATTGCCGCCTGCTCTATGTCGCGCTGACCCGCGCCGAGGACCTGCTGTTCATCGGCGGCACGCTCGGCACCGGCAAGACCGATGCGCCCGAAGGCAGCTGGTACGCCGCGGTGGGCGAGGCACTGCAGGCGCTCGATGCCGAGGTAGTCGCCGCCGACGGCTGGGATGGCGACGCGATCGAATGGCGCAGCGGCACCGCGGCCCCCTGTCTGCGCGACGCCGGACCCGTGATCGTCCCCGATGACGCCACCAGCCTGCCGCAATGGGCG
Organism: Polymorphobacter fuscus; assembly: GCF_011927825.1. NCBI lineage: Bacteria > Pseudomonadati > Pseudomonadota > Alphaproteobacteria > Sphingomonadales > Sphingosinicellaceae > Sandarakinorhabdus > Sandarakinorhabdus fusca. The sequence continues at coordinate 2,474,367 of NZ_JAATJI010000001.1, forward strand.
GTCACCGCACCGCCGCCCGAAGCCCGCCCGGCACGGCCGTTGTCGCCCTCCGCCATCGCCGCCGATGACGTTGCATTGCCGCCGATGGGGGCCGCCGCCCGCGCCGCCGCGCGCCGCGGCCAGGCGCTGCACGCGCTGTTCGAACGGTTGCCGGCACTGCCCCACGCCGACCGGCGGCGGGTGGGGGAGGCGTGGTGCGCCGCTGCCCATCCCGATCTCGACGCCGCCGCCACCACCGCCACCGTCCTCGCCATCCTCGACGATCCGGCTTTTGCCGCCGTCTTCGCTCCCGATGCGCTGGCCGAAGCGCCGCTGGCCGCATTGGTGGGGTATCGCGTCATCGCCGGCACCGTCGATCGGCTGGTGGTCACCGGTTCCGACGTGCTGGTTGTCGATTTCAAGACCGGCGCCCGCGTGCCGGCGGATGCCCAGGCCGTGCCGCCCTATTATCTGCGCCAGATGGCTGCCTATGTCGCGGCGCTGCGCGTCGTATTCCCCGGCCGCCGGGTCACCGCCGCGCTGCTGTTCACCGAAGGTCCGCGGCTGATCGCGCTGCCCGATGCCCTGCTGGCGCTTTACCCGCTGAAAGACGAAGCCGTGTTGAACCCGGCCGACGACGTGCCTATCTTTCCGCAATAGCCGCAAAGGAGGCCCGCATGGCCGCAAAACACATCACCGACGCCTCGTTCCACGCCGACGTCATCAGCAGTGAAAAGCCCGTCCTTGTCGATTTCTGGGCGGAATGGTGCGGCCCCTGCCGCCAGATCGGGCCGGCGCTCGAAGAGATCAACAACGAGCTTGCCGGCGTCGACATCGTCAAGATCAACATCGACGACAATCCCGACGCCCCGACGCGCTACGGCGTGCGCGGCATCCCGACGATGATCCTGTTCAAGAACGGCGCCCCCGTCGCCACCAAGGTCGGCGCCGCCCCCAAGTCGCAGCTCAAGAGCTGGCTCGAGGGCGAACTCGCCTGAGCCTGGGGTCGCCACGATGTGTCATTCCAGCAGGCGGGAGCTCATCTTCCGCCTGCTGGAGATGAGCTCCTGCCTCTGCGGGAATGACGTCAGAACGTCGTAGAGACCTCAAACCGCCATCACCATCTGCCCCAGTTGCGGGAAATGCACCGCGACGGGGCCGCAGCGTTCGCCCTCGCGCAGCACCACGATCCCGGTCGCGTCGCATTGCGCCAGCCGCCCGGTGACGGGCGCATCGCCGGATCCGTCGGTCTTGACCGACACCATTTGCCCGGCGGAGAACGGCGCATCGATCCGCCCCGTCACCGGTGCCGGCGACGCCGCCGCCGCGATCGCGATGGCGTCGTCGGCGCTGATCGCCGCCACTTTGCCATGGCCGAGCGCAGCGACGCGGTCATACCAGGCTGCCAGCCGGGGCAGCGACAATATGGCTTCGGTGGTCGTCTTGGCGAACGGGTTGCCGCGCACGAACCAGATGTTGCTGTAGAACGCCAGGTCGGCGTGGCCCGGCGCATCGCCGCCGACAAACGCGCGGCCGTCGGCAAGGCTCTGGTCGAGCCAGTGCGCCGCCGTCAATGCCTGGGTCGTCAGATGCGGCGTCGCCCGCGCCAGCGCCGCCATGTCGAGCCCGAAGCGGCCCTTGCGATCGGCGATGAACGCCGGCGGCAGCGCGCCTTCGGGCATTGCCCCCAATGCGGCGCCGACATGCGCCATGAACTGCGGCCCGCCGGCCCAGTTCGCCATGACCTTGTGAAGCGCGCCCAGCGGTGGCGGATACAGGCTCGGCGCCGGTTGCAACCGGTCGATCGCCGTCAGGATCGCCGCCGTGTCGCAAAACAGGTCGGCGCCGACCTGCAGCACCGGGGTGCGGGCATAGCCGCCGGTCAGTTCGACAAGGTCGGGCTTGGGCAGGGTGACGGGAATGGTGACCGATTGCCACGCCATCGCCTTCAGCCCGAAGGCGAGGCGCGCCAGCTCGGAAAACGGCGATGTCGGATATTCGTGGAGAACCGGCGTCAATTGCACATCCTTCGGGCTCGGCGTGAGGGTCCCGCGCCATGGTGGTCGCACGACGGCGCCGACGCAAGACCGCCGATCCACACAATATATCAAGGAAGCACAACTTTGCTGCGGCAAGCATGCTGCAAATGCGAAGATGCAGCATCGTATCGCAAAATCTCAATAGGCGATAGATAATAATAATGTTGATTGGCACGGCGCACTATCGCCATAGACTCGGTTACCCCTGCACTTGGAAAACCTCGGCAGGCGTCATCCTTGGGGGAGATCTGATATGAAGATGCGCAATGCGTACTTTGACTCCGTATCTTTCGTCGGACTTATGGGGGCCGTGACTTCGGCATTGATCGCCGGCCCGGCGCTGGCGCAGCAGCGTCCCGTGGCGGCTACGGCCGATGCGCCGGACGAAGCCGCCACCATCGTCGTTACCGGGTCGCTGATCCGCAACACGACGAAGGACGCAGCCTTGCCGGTCGATGTCCTGACCGCGGCGGACCTGATCAATCGCGGTTCGCCGAGCCTGCTCGACCTGACCAAGAACCTCGCCAGCATGGGGCCGGTCCTGGGGGACAGCAACCAGTTCAGCACATTGGCACAGGGCGTCGTCGGCACCGGTTCGGTCAATCTGCGCGGGCTCGGGCCGCAGCGCACGCTGGTGCTGCTCAACGGCCGTCGCACCACCACCACCCCCGATGTCGGCTCCTTCGGCGTCGATACCAATTTGCTGCCGATCGCTGCCGTCGGCCGCATCGAAATCCTCAAGGACGGGGCCGCTGCCACCTATGGTTCCGACGCCATCGCCGGCGTCGTCAACTTCATCATCCGCACCGATCTCAACGGCTTCGATGGCGGCGTCCAGTACAAGCTCATCAACGGCTCGGCGGGCGATTACACGGCCGATCTGGCCTGGGGCTGGCAGGATGACCGGTCGCGAGTCCTGCTCTCCGCCGGCTACCAGCACCGGTCGGAACTCAGCACGACCAAGCGCGACTGGACTCGCCCCGCCTATACCACCAACCCGTCGGGCTGGTCGGTGCTCGGGCAGCCGGGGTCGTTCCTGCCGCGCAACGGGGCGGCCCCCACCGCCGGCGTCCAGCGCGACGCCAATTGCAACGCCGTCGGCGGCTATGCCGGGTTTTCCGGCACGACCCCGGCCTGTTATTTCACCTATATCCCGTTCGACAATCTGGTCGAAAAACAGACGCGCTATCAGCTGTATGGGGAAGCCAATACCGAGCTGACCGACAAGGTGACCCTGCATGTCGAGGCGCTCTATGCCAAGACCGATGTGCCCGGCATCCGCTTCAGCCCCTCCTATCCGCCCACATCGGGGCCCAATGGCCCCGGCAGCGTCAACGTCTTTTCCGTCACCAGCGCCGGCCCGACGCCGTTCGCCAACAACCCCGGCGCGCTGACCGCGCTGACCCAGGCCGGCCTGTCGCCGGGGGCGATCGCTGCGACGAACAACATCGGCCTGACCCTGTGGCGCCCGCTCGGCAACGGTGGCAACCCGACCACCGGCGGGCTGGGCGGGCAGAAGGGCTTTCGCAACTACGATATCTACAGGGTCTCGGGTTCGGTCGACTATCGCATCACCGAAAACTTCGGCTTCAACGGCGCCATCACCTATTCCGATGAAACCACCAACACGATGACGACCGATATCCAGATCGATCGCCTGCAACGCGCGCTCAACGGCCTTGGCGGCCCCAACTGCAACGGCATCGCCTTCGGCAGCCCGGGGTCGACCTGCCAGGCGTTCAATCCCTTTTCGAACGGCTATGGCACCAATCCGTCGTCGGGCCAGACCAACCCGGGCTTTGTTTCCGCCAATGCCAACAGCAATGATCTCGTCGCCTGGCTGTTCGATTCGCCGGCATCGACGCGCCGGCAGAACCTGTTCGTCGCCGACGCGGTGTTCGATGGCAGTTTCGATGTCGGCCTGTCCGGCGGGCCGATCGGCTTTGCCATCGGGTCGCAGTTCCGGTCCGAAAAATATGAAAGCTCGACCGCGTCGTTGCTCAACGACCAGCGCATCACCCCGTGCCCGGTCCCCGGCGTCACCAACTGCCAGTTCCGCACCGGCCCCTATATCTTCCTCGGCCAGGCCCTGCCCAACACCGTCAAGGGCCAGGTCTGGGCGGTCTTCGGCGAAGTCGCGGTGCCGATCACCGAACGCTTCGACCTGCGCGGCGCGCTGCGCTTCGAAGACTATGGCGGCCTGACCGGATCGACGCTCAACCCCAAGGGGTCGGTGCGGTGGAAGCCGCTTGACTGGTTGACCCTGCGCGGTTCGATCGGCACCACCTTCCGCGGCCCGACGCCGAATGACCGGCGCACCGGCGGCGTCACCGGCCTGTCGGGAATCATCGCTGCCGGCAACAATTTCAAGTCGGTCGATTTCCTCGGCAACCCCTCCGTCGGCCCGGAAACCGCCTTCACCTATAATGTCGGCGCCATCGTCGCGACCGGCGGGCTGCGCGCCAGCGTCGATTTCTGGAACTATGATTTCAAGGACCAGATCGTCACCGTTCCCGCCAATGTCATCGCCACCGCGGTCGCCGGCACCGGCAACGGCACCCAGACGGTCAATTGCGGCAGCCCGCTGCGCGACCTGATCACCTTTGCCAGCGGCAACGCCTGTATCCAGGGCGTCACCATCGGCAACGACATCGCGCGCGTCCGCTCCGATATCGTCAATGGTGCCAAGATCCACGTCCAGGGCATCGATTTCGAAGTCAGCTACACCTTCGACGATGTGATGGGCGGCACGCTCGAAATCGGCGCCAACGCCAGCCACACGCTGAAATGGGACCAGGAGGCGTTCAGCGTCGGTGGTGTGCTGGTCAGCCCGGCCTATTCCGCGGTCGGCTTCACCAACTACGACCGTTTCCCCGGCACCATCTCCGCCTGGCGCGGACGCGGCAACATCAACTACAATGTCGACAAGCTCAACCTGCGCTACGAACTGGGCTATATCTCGGGCGCCACCGACAATCGCGCCCAGATCAGCGTGCAGGCCGGCATCGAGTCACCCACGCCGGGGGCGCCCATCCCGATCACCTTCGGCCAGCAGATCGGCGAATGGGTCACCCATGATTTCCACATCACCTATGAAACGCCGTGGGACATGACGCTGCAGGCGTCGGTGGTGAATATCCTCGATCGCGATCCGCCAAGTGCGCGGCTGGAGATCAGCTATGATCCGTTCATCGGCAATCCGCTCGGCCGCGTCTTCCAGTTCGGCGTTCGCAAGCGGTTCTAACTGCGGTAATCGGCGTTGATGCTGATGTAGCCATGGGTCAGGTCGCACGTCCAGACGCGGGCGCGGCCTGACCCGAGGCCGAGATCGACAGCGATCTCGACGTCTTCGCCGGCCAGATGCGCCGCCACCGGCGCCTCGTCATAGCCCGGCACCACGGCGCCGCCGGCGGCCACCTCGGTCGTCCCGAACCGGATCGACAGCCGGTCGCGGTCGGCGGCCTCGCCGGCCTTGCCGACCGCCATCACCACCCGCCCCCAATTGGCGTCGCCGCCGGCGATCGCCGTCTTGACCAGCGGCGAGTTGGCGATGCTCATGCCGATGCGATGCGCCGCGGCATCGGATTCCGCCCCGGTCACGCTGATGGTGATGAACTTGGTCGCGCCCTCGCCGTCGCGCACCACCAGCTGCGCCAGCTGGCGGCACAGGTCTGCAAGCGCTGCTGCAAAGGCGTCGGCGCCGGGCGAATCCCACCCGGTCAACGGGGCATGGCCGGCGGCGCCGGTGGCAAAGGCCAGCACCGTGTCCGATGTCGACGTGTCGCCATCGACGGTGATGCACGAAAAGCTCGTCGCATTGGCGCGGTCGAGCGCTGCCTGCAGGAAGGCCGGCGCTACAGCCGCGTCGGTGAAGATGAAGCCCAGCATCGTCGCCATGTCGGGGGCGATCATCCCCGACCCCTTGATGATGCCGGTCAATGTCACCCGCGTGTCGCCCACCAGCGCCGCGGTCGTCGCTGCCTTGGCAAAGGTGTCGGTGGTGCCGATCGCCAGCGTCGCTGCGTGAAAATCGCCGGTTCCGAGCGCCGCATGCGCCGCCGTCACCCCTGCCACCGCCTTGTCCTGCGGCAATGGAACGCCGATGACGCCGGTGGAGGCGGCGAACACCGCCTCGGGCGCGCAGCCGACCAGCGTCGCCGCCGCCGCCGTCTGCGCCGCCGCCGCCTGCCGCCCGGTCAGCCCGGTGAAGGCGTTGCTGTTGCCGGCGTTGACCACCAGCGCCCGCGCCTGGCCGCCGGCCAGCCGCTCGCGGCACAGCTCGACCTCGGGCGACGGGCAGCGCGACCGGGTCAGCACGCCGGCGACGCTGGTGCCGGCCGCCAGTTCGACCAAAGTCACATCGGCGCGGCTCCAGTTCTTGTAGCCGGCGGTGGCGGTGCCGATGCGGACGCCGGTGATCGGCGCCAGGGCGGGGAAGGGGCGGGCGAGGGGCGAAATGGTCATGCCGGCGTCTTGCCGAGCAGCGGCGCCGAAGTCGAGAGCCGACTGGCGGCATTGACTCAAACCCGCGCTGCCCCTATGGGCGACGACTTGATTTTGCGGCCTCGCGCCGTGCACCCATCGCCTGCGGGATTTTGACATGAAGCGTACCTATCAGCCCTCGAAGCTCGTTCGCGCCCGCCGCCACGGCTTTCGCGCCCGCATGGCGACCGTCGGTGGCCGCAATGTCATCCGCAACCGCCGCGCCCAGGGCCGCAAGAAGCTGTCCGCCTAACGCTGGCGCATGCCGCGATGACGCCTGAGACGATCAGGCTGCGGCGCGATTTCCTCGCCGCCAACAAGGCGCGGCGGGTGGTGATGCCCGGCTTCATCCTGCTCGTTCGCCCGCGCAACGACGGCGACCCCAAGATTCGCGCCGGCTATACGGTGACCAAGAAGATCGGCGGCGCCGTCGTCCGCAACCGCATGAAGCGGCGTTTTCGCAGCCTGGCGCGGGCGCTGCTGCCGACGCAGGGCCTGGCCGGTGCCGATCATGTGCTGATCGGCCGCGAAGACGCCCGGACCCGCGATTTCGCCAGCCTCCACGCCGATCTCGAACGCGCGCTCGCCAAGGCGACCCGGTGAACATCGTCAGCCGCGTGCTCATCGTCCCGATTCGCATCTGGCAGCTGACGTTTTCGAAGCTACTGCCGCCGACCTGCCGCTTTTCGCCGTCATGCTCGGCCTATACGATCGAGGCGTTGCGGCGGCACGGGCCGTTGAAGGGCCTTTGGCTCGGGGCACGCCGCCTCGGCCGCTGCCACCCCTGGGGACCATCGGGCTATGACCCGGTCCCCTGACACGCTATAGGGCGCTGCCACTGCTGTCCGGCCCTGCCTGCCGGACTCGCCATTTGCCGAAGAGAACCGAGTTTGTGAGCAAAGACACGCGCAACATCATTCTCGCCTTCCTGCTGTCGGCGCTGGTGCTGATGGGCTGGCAGATCGCGGCGGACCGCTATTTTCCGGCCGCTGTCGCACCGCCGGCGGTGGTGGCGGACAGTTCCGCGCCGGCGGCGCCAGCCGCGACGCCGGGCGTCGTGGCAGCGCCGGGCGGCGCCGTCCCCGGGGTCGGCGCCGCCGCCGCCAGTGGCGATCGCGCCACCATTCTGGCCGCCACGCCGCGCGTGACCATCGCCACGCCGCGCGTGTCGGGGTCGATCAACCTCAAGGGTGCGCGCTTCGACGATCTGGTGCTGCCGCCCTATCGGTTGACCATCCTCAAGGATTCGCCGCCGGTCCGCATCTTCAGCCCCAGCGGCACGAAGGACGCCTATTTCGGCCAGTTCGGCTGGGTCGGTGCCGGCGCGCCGCCGGTCGATGCGCTGTGGACGGCCGATCGCGCCACGCTGACCACCGCCGCGCCGGTGACGCTGCGCTGGATCAACCCGGCCGGTGCGGTGTTCGAACAGATCATCGCGATCGACAAGGATTTCATGTTCACGGTGCGCCAGCGGGTGACCAACCCCGGCCCGGCACCGCTCAGCCTGCAGACCTGGGGCCTTGTCTCGCGGCTTGGCGAAGGCGCCGAACAGACCAGCTTCAACATGCACATCGGCCCCGTTGGCGTCACGGACGGCACGCTGCGCGACAGCGAGGTCGAATATGAAAAGCTGCGGGACGATGGCCCCAAACGCTACACCACCACCGGCGGCTGGCTCGGCATCACCGAAAAATACTGGCTGGCAGCGGTCATCCCCGATCAGAAGATGAAGGTCGATGCGCGCTTCGCGGCGGCGCCGGGCGACCTGTTCCAGACCGATTTCCTCGGCCCGGTGACGGTCGTCGCCCCCGGCGCCACGCAGGACGTCACCGGGCATTTCTTCGCCGGCGCCAAGGAAATCAGCCTCCTCGACAGCTATATGACGCGCCTCGGCATCCCGCATTTCGACCTGGCGGTCAGCTGGGGCTGGTTCATCATGCTGGCACAGCCGATCTTCCACCTGCTCGAATGGCTGTTCCATGTCACCGGCAACTTCGGCGTCGCCATCATCGGGCTGACGCTGATCGTTCGCGCCGCGCTGTTTCCCATCGCCAACAAGCAATATGAATCCATGGCCAAGATGCGGATCATGGGCCCCAAGATGAAGGCGCTGCAGGACCGCTACAAGGACGACAAGGTCAAGCAGCAGCAGGAGATCATGGCGCTGTACAAGGCCGAAAAGGTCAATCCGGTCGCCGGCTGCCTGCCTTTGCTCATCCAGATCCCGGTGTTCTACGCGCTCTACAAGTCGCTGATGGTGTCGATCGAGATGCGCCACCAGCCGTTCGTGCTGTGGATCAAGGATCTGTCGGCACCCGACCCGCTGACCCCGCTCAACCTGTTCGGCCTCATCCCCTGGACGCCGCCGGCGATGATCGCGCTCGGCGTCTTCCCGATCCTGCTCGGCCTGACGATGTGGCTGCAGCAGAAGCTGGCGCCGCCGCAGGCCGATCCGGTCCAGCGCCAGGTGTTCGCGCTGATGCCCTGGGTGCTGATGTTCGTCATGGCGCCGTTCCCGGCCGGGTTGCAGCTCTACTGGATCGTCAACAACCTCGTCTCGATCGGGCAGCAATGGTATATGCTGCGCAAATATCCGATGCCCGCCACGCCCGCGGCGGAAACCGTGACAGTGGCGGCGACGCCGGCCAAGGTGACGCCGACCAAGGGAACACCCGCCAAGCCGCGTCCGGCACGCCCGAAATGAACGAGGACCTGACCGATCCCGCCGCCGACAAGGCCGAAGCCAAGCGCATCGCCTGGGATCTTGAAACCGCGCGCCGGCTGTTCGCCGGGCCGGTGGAATTCCGCCTGTCGGCGCCCGAACTGGAATTCCTGCCCGCCCCCGACGTGTCGGAAATCGCCTTTGCCGGGCGCAGCAATGTCGGGAAATCGTCGCTGCTCAACGCGCTGACCGGCCGGCAGGGGCTGGCGCGCGCCTCCAACACGCCGGGGCGGACGCAGGAACTCAACATCTTCGATGTCGGTGAACCGCGCGTCTTCCGCCTCGTCGACATGCCCGGCTATGGCTATGCCGAAGCCCCAAAGGACCTGGTGGCGCGCTGGAAGCGGCTGATCTTCGATTATCTGCGCGGCCGCGTCGTGCTGAAGCGGGTGCTGGTGCTCATCGATGCCCGCCACGGGCTGAAGCCGGTCGACCGGGAGATCATGACGATGCTCGACAAGGCGGCGGTCAGCTACCAGGTCGTCCTCACCAAGGCCGACAAGATCAAGCCGAGCGAACTCGCAACGACGATGGCCAAGGTCGAAGCCATCGCGCGCACCCATGTCGCCGCCTATCCCGAAATCCTGGCGACCAGCGCCGAAACCGGTGCCGGCATCCCCGAACTGCGCGCCGCGGTCGTGCTGGCGGCAAAATCCTGACAACCGCTTCCTCCGGCATCATCCGTCCGCCCGCATTCGGTGTGACTTTCGAGACTTTCGCCCCGGTCGCATGCGGTCCACGCCGCCCTTTCGGCCGGCGCGCAACCGGGCTATGACCCGGGCGCAACCAACCGGGGGCCGTCCATGAAGCTCGTCATCGCCAATCGCGCCTATTCGAGCTGGTCGCTGCGCGGCTGGCTGGCGGCGAAACAGTCCGGCCTGCCGTTCACCACCATGCTCGTGCCGATGGACACGCCCGAATGGAAGTCGGGCGCGGCCAAGATCGACATGCCGTCGGGCAAGGTGCCGGTGCTGTGGGACGGCAAGACGCCGGTGTGGGACAGTTTCGCCATCATCCTGTGGCTGTCGGATAAGGGCGGCCACGATCGCTACTGGCCGCGTGAACTGCCCGCGCGCGGCCTCGCCTATGCCATGGCGGCGGAAATGCACTCGGGTTTTCCGGCGCTGCGCGCGGGTTGCCCGATGAACCTGAAGGAACGCTTTCCGTCGTTCGCTCCCACGGCCGAGATCATGGCGGAAGTCGCCCGCGTCGATGCGCTCTGGTCGCAGGCGCGCGCCGAGCATGGCGCCGATACCGACCTGCCCTGGCTCTTCGGGCCATTGAGCGCGGCCGACATCATGTATGCGCCCGTCGTCACGCGCATCGACACCTATCATCTGCCGGTCAGCCCGGCCGCCCGCGCCTATGTCGACGCCATGCTCGCCCATCCCTGGATGGCGGAATGGATCGCCGAGGCAAAGGCAGAAACCTTCCCATTCGACCGCTACCCGGTGGCGGGTGGCGTCCCCGCGTGAAATCGGAGAGTTCGATGAAGCTGCTGCTGTCCGCCGCCGTCATTCTTGCGGCCGTCCCCGCCGTCGCCGCCGAGCCGAGCTTCTCGCCCGACCGGGTCAAGGCGCATGTCGCCTTTCTTGCCGATGACCTGCTCGAAGGCCGCGGCACCGGCACCCGCGGCTATGACATCGCCGCGCGCTATGTCGCCTCGCAATTCGCCGCCGCCGGCCTGAAGCCGGGCGCCCGCGACGGCAGCTGGTACCAACCCGTCACCCTGTCCGAAACCCGCCTCGATGGCCCGGCGAGCCTCACGGTTACCGGTGCCGGCGCCGACAAGACCGTCTGGGACCATGGCAGCGAAGCAATCGTCAGCCCCAGCCAGCTGGAAACGCAGACCGATGTGTCGGCGCCGCTGGTCTTTGCCGGCTTCGGCCTCGACGCGCCGAAACAGGGGTTCGATGACTATGCCGGGCTGAATGTGCGCGGCAAGATCGTCGTCGTGCTCAGCGGCATCCCCAAGGGGCCGCCCGACGAGGTGCTGGCGCATCTGGGCACCGAAAAGGCGCGCATGGCGGCGGCGCGCGGCGCCATCGGCGTCATTACCATCCCGACGCTGCAATCGGCCAAGCTCCGCCCCTGGGACAAGCTGCAGGCGACCGCCAGCGTGCCGCGCATGACCTGGGTGCAGACCGATGGCACGCCGTTCGTCGCGGCGCCCGGAATCCGTGCGTCGGCCGCGGTCAGCAGCAAGGGCGCCGAAACCCTGTTCGCCGGTTCGCCGACGCCGCTCGCCGCCGTCCTTGCCGCCGCCGATGCCGATCGCGGCCATCCCAAGGGCTTTGCGCTGAAGACCAGCGCCCGCATCACCGCCACCTCGGCGCGCCGCACAGTCACCAGCAGCGAAATCGTCGGCCGCATCGAAGGCAGCGACCCGGTCCTCAAGAACGAGAATGTCGTGCTGATGGCGCATCTCGACCATCTCGGCATCCGGCCCGAAAAGTCGGGCGACAACATCTACAATGGCGCGCTCGACAATGCCGCCGGAGTGGCCGTGATGCTGGAGGCGGCGCGCGCCTTCGCCAGCGACGAAAAGGCGCCGAAGCGGTCCTTGCTGTTCGTCGCCAACACCGCCGAGGAAAAAGGCCTGCTGGGCGCCGAAAGCTTCGCCAACGACCCGCCGGTGCCGATCGACAGCATCGCCAGCGTCGTCGATCTCGACCAGCCGCTGCTGCTCTATCCGTTCACCGACGTCATCGCCTTCGGCGGCGACCATTCGACGATGGGCGCCTCGATTGCCAAGGCCGTCGCCAAGGCCGGCGTGACCCTGTCCCCCGACCCGATGCCGGCGGAAACCATCTTCGTCCGTTCGGATCACTATACGTTCGTGAAGCGCGGCGTCCCGGCGTTGCTGCTCGCCACCGGCTTCGCCAATGGCGGCAAGGCGGCGTGGGAACATTTCCTGTCGACCGACTATCACCAGCCGAGCGACGACATGAAGCAGCCGATCGACTGGGACGCTGCGGCCAAATACGCCCGCGTCGGCTATCTGATCAGCAAGGAAATCGCCGACGCACCCGACCGGCCGCGCTGGTATGCCGGGGACTATTTCGGCACCACGTTCGCGCCCAAGGCCGCCAAAGCACCGGCGCCCGCCGCCAAGTGACCGGATCCATCGATCCCGTCGCGCTGGCGCAGGATCTCATCCGCTGCCCCAGCGTCACCCCGGCCGACGCCGGGGCGCAGGCGGTGCTGGCGTCGGCGCTGACGGCGCTCGGCTTTCGCGTCGAGCGGCTGACCTTCGGCGGCCCACCCGACGGCCCCATCGACAATCTGTTCGCCACCATCGGCAGCGGCAGCCCGCACTTCGCCTTTGCCGGGCACACCGATGTCGTGCCGGTCGGCAATCCGGCAGCGTGGAGCGTCGACCCCTTCGCCGCGACCATCGCCGATGGCCGCCTGATCGGCCGCGGCGCCAACGACATGAAGAGCGCCATCGCCGCCTTTGTCGCGGCAGCCGCCGCCCATGTCGCGCGCGGCGCGCCCGGTCGCCTGTCGCTGGTCATCACCGGCGACGAGGAAGGCCCGGCCAGCTTCGGCACCGCGCCGATGCTCGAATGGCTGGAAGCCAACGCCCTCGTCCCCGATCTTTGCCTCGTCGGCGAACCGACATCGGCGCGCCGGCTCGGGGACATGATCAAGGTCGGCCGGCGCGGGTCGATCAACGCCTGGATCACCGTCAACGGCGCCCAGGGGCATGTCGCCTATCCCGATCGGGCCGACAATCCGGTCACCCGGCTGGTGGCGATCCTGGCGGCGCTGAAGGCGCGTCGGCTCGATGACGGCAATGCCTGGTTCCAGCCGTCGAACCTCGAAGTCACCGACCTTGCCGTCAACGGCGGTGCCGGCAACCCGGCGACCAACATGACGCCGGCAACCGCCGGCGCCCGCATCAACATCCGCTTCAACGACCACCACAGCGGCGCCGCGCTGGAAGCGTGGATCCGCCGCACCGTCGCCGAACACGCCCCGGCGGCCGATCTGGAGATCAAGATCTCGGGCGAAGCCTTTCTGACCGAGCCCGGCGATTTTTCGTCCCTCGTCGCCGCCGCCGTCACCGACGTCACCGGCCTGGTCCCCGAACTGTCGACCAGCGGCGGCACGTCGGACGCGCGCTTCATCCGCCGCCTCTGCCCGGTGGTCGAATTCGGACTGCCTGGCGCAACGATGCACAAGGCCGACGAAAGCGCGTCGCTCGCCGACATCGCGGCGCTGGCGGCGATCTACGACGGCGTGCTGCGCCGGGTGTTTTTCGCATAAGGCCGCGCCTGCCGCCCCAGCCAGTCCCCGAACCGTACCATCGCCGCTTGCGCCCGGTCCTCGCTGACCGCGAACGAGAAGCGGACGAAATGATGCCCCTCGACCGGGTCGAAGTCGATGCCCGGGGCGATCGCGACCCCGGTTTCGGCGAGCAACTTCTGGCAGAAGGCCATGCTGTCGCGCGTATAGTCGCCGACATCGGCCCAGATATAAAAGGCCCCGTCGGGCGGCGCGATCCGGCCCAGCCCCAGTTGCGGCAGCGTGTCGAGCAAATGCGCCCGGTTGCGGCGGTAGGTCTCGCGATAGCCTTCCAGCACGTCGGTCTCGTCCATCGCCACCAGCGCCGCGTGCTGGGACAGCGTGGGCGGCGTCAGATAGAGGCTGCCGACATAGGCGCGCAGATGGTCGGCGGTGCCGGGCGGGGCGACGATCCAGCCGAGCCGCCAGCCCGGCATCGACCAATATTTCGAAAAGCTGTTGATGACGATCGCGTCGGGGTCGAACTCCAGCATCGAATGCGCCGGCGCGCCATAGTCGAGGCCGTGGTAAATCTCGTCGGCGATGATCCGCACCCCGCGGCGCGCCGCCGTGGCGGCCAGCGCCGCAAGCCCGGCCGCGTCGATCATCGATCCCGTCGGATTGGCCGGGCTGGCGACGATCAGCCCCGCCGGCGCTTCGTCCAGCGCCTCGATGTGGCGGGCATCGATCTGGTATCGCGTCGTGGCATCGGCGCCGATTTCCACCGGGACGCGGCCCAGCGCCGCCACTGCGTTGCGATACGCCACATAGCCGGGCCGAACGAAGGCAATGCGGTCCCCGGGGCAGAACAGCCCGGCAATCGCCAGCGCCAGCGCCGGGCTGGCCCCGCAGGTCAGCAGGATGCGGTCGGCATCGATGGCGAGGCCATGGCGGTCGCGATACAGCGCCGCGATACGTTCGCGCAGGGCGGGGCTTTCCCAATAGCCGCCCGCCTCGCTGTCCAGCCTGGCATGGGCGGCGGCGATCGCCCGCGGCGGTGCGCCGGTGGATGGCTGGCCGAATTCCATGTGGAACACCGGGCGTCCTTCGACCGACAGGCGATGCGCCGCGCGGGAAATCGCCATGGCATGAAATGGCGCCACCGGCGCCGGGTTGCAGGGCGCTCTAGGCGCTGCGTTGCAAGGCGCCTCTCGCGCCGGGTCGATTGCGACGGTTGTCATGCAGGGGCCTTATCGCAGTGCCGCCCGCGGCGCGAGGCCGATCCGTGCGATCCGCCCCAGCAACGATTCAGGCGACGGCCGCACCGCAATCGCTGCCGGCAACACAGCGATGCTGCGCAGATATTGCGCCGCGCAATCGCTGAAAATGCACAAAGACCCGGCGTCTGCAACGCCGGGTCCCTGTCATGTCCGCAACGAAAAGGCCGGCGGGTCGCGATCCGGCAACCGGCCGTCTGCTGCTACTTGAGGTGCTGGGCCAGATATTTGTTCATCTCGAACATGGTGCACTCATCACGGCCAAAGACCTTCTTCAAGGCTTCATCGGCGATGATGACACGCTTGTCGGTCGGCTTTTGCAGATTGTGCTTGCGGATATAATCCCAGACCTTGCTGACGACCTGACCGCGCGGCAATTTTTCTGCACCGACGATCACAGCAAGTTCGGGCGATGGCGTCAGCGGCTTCTGCAATGCGTCCATTTTCTTGCCTGCCGGCTTCGCTGCTTCTGCCATTGTGCTCCCCTTGTCCACGCATATGAGGTCATCCAACAGCGGAGCCTCTTGTTAGCTGAAAAATACTTAGCCGAACTTGGCGGTCGCGCAACCGTCTCCATGGCTCCTCGACCGAAGTTTCGGCCATTTCGGAGCGTTCCATGGCCTGCCGGACACAGTCCGGCCGGGCCTGGTCCGCCATTACGCTCCGGCGACCCGACCACCGGCATGACGCACCAGCGCGCCCGCCAGTTCCATGTCGAGCAGAACGGTCGCGACGACAGCGGCCGGCAGCTGCGACAGGCGGACGATCTCGTCGATGGCGACGGGCGTCGGCGACAGCAGCCGCGCGACTTCGGCGCGTTCGGCGTCGCCGGCATCGGCCGCCATTTCCCCGCGCCACGCGCCCGGTTCGGCAATCTTGAAGCGCAGGCCGAGCTGCGACCCGGCGCCCTGGCCGAACGCCGACAGCGCCTCGATGACATCGGCCGCCGACTGCACCAGGGTCGCCCCTTCGCGGATCAGCAGGTTGCAGCCCTGGGCACGGGGATCGAGCGGCGATCCCGGCACCGCCATCACTTCGCGGCCGGCCTCGGCGGCGACGCGGGCAGTGATCAGCGATCCCGACCGCGGCGCCCCCTCCACGACCAGCGTCCCGGCCGCGAGGCCGGCGATGATGCGGTTGCGGCGCGGGAAATGCCGCGCCTGGGGTTCGACGCCCGGCATCTGTTCCGCCAATATCAGGCCCTGTTCGGCGATTTCCGCCATCAGCGCCGCATTTTCCGGCGGATAGACGATGTCGACACCGCCGGCGACGACGGCGACGGTGCCGCCCTGCATGGCGCCCTGATGTGCCGCCGCGTCGATGCCGCGGGCAAGGCCGGAGACGACGACCATGTCCTCCGCCGCCAGGTCGGTGGCCAGTTGCCGGGCGAAGCGCACCCCGGCGGCGCTGGCGTTGCGCGCGCCGACGATGGCCACCGCCGGGCGATCGAGCAGCCCGGTGTCGCCGCGCGCTGCCAGCACCGGTGGCGCCGTTTCCAGGTCGGCGAGCAGGCTGGGATAGGCCGGCGTGCCGATGAACAGCATCCGCGCTCCGATCCGGTCGAGCGCCGCCAGCTCCGCCTCTGCCGCTGCGGCGGACGCCACCACCAGCGCGCGTCCGCCGCGGCGGGCGAGGTCGGGCAGGGCGCGCAGCGCGGTCGCCGCATCGCCGAACCGCGTCAGCAGCTGGCGATAGGTGACCGGGCCGATACTGTCGGTCCGGATCAGGCGCAGGCGCGCGATGGCATCGGCGATCGGCAGCGCATCGCCGCAGGCCGGCGTCACTTCGCGCCGATCCGGCTTTCGGTGCCGGCGCGCAGGCGGGCGATATTGTCGCGGTGTTTCCAGACCAGCACCGCCGCCATCAGCGCCAGCGCGATCGCCGAATGGGCAAAGCCGAGCAGCGCCGCCGCAACCGGCGCCGCCACCGCCGCGAGCAGCCCGCCGACGGACGAATAGCGCGTCAGCGCGGCCCCCGCCGCCCAGACGATCAGCGCGATGACCCCGGCAACCGGCACCGCGGCCAGCGTCACGCCGAGCAGCGTGGCGACACCCTTGCCGCCCTTGAAGCCCAGCCAGACCGGATAGCAATGGCCAAGGAACGCGGCGACGCCGGCGAGCATGCTCGCTTCGACCCCGCCGAACTGGCGCGCCAGCAGCACGGCGACCGCGCCCTTTCCGGCATCGAGCAGCAGCGTCGCCGCGGCCAGACCCTTGTTGCCGGTGCGCAGGACGTTGGTGGTGCCGATATTGCCCGACCCGACGGTGCGGATATCGACGCCGACGGCACGTGTCAGCAACAGCCCGAACGGGATGCTGCCGAGCAGATAGCCGATGCCGATCCAGAGCAATGACGTCGTCCCCATGGTGCCGACGGTAGCGGTGATGGGAAGGCGCGCGCAAGCGCCGATGGTTTGGCGCGGCCCGCAGCGGGCGGTTGCCGCGCCGCCGCCGCGACCCTAAACCGGCATCATGACCACCACGCTTGCGCTTGCCCTTGCCCAGTTGAACGCCTCGGTCGGCGGCCTTGCGGCCAACACCGATGCCATCCTTGCGGCGCGAGCGAAGGCCCCGGCGGCTGACCTGGTGGTAACGCCCGAATTGTCGGTCATCGGATACCCGCCCGAAGACCTGGTGCTCAAGCCGGCGCTGGTGACAGCGGCGATGGCCCATGTCGAACAGCTTGCCGCCGCCACCGCCGATGGCGGGCCGGCGCTGCTGGTCGGGGCGCCGCTGGTCGAGGACGGCCGGCTGCACAATGCCATGTTCCTGCTCGACGGCGGAAAAATCGCCGGCATCACCCGCAAGCATGACCTGCCCAATTACGGCACCTTCGATGAAAAGCGGGTGTTTGCGGCCGGGCCCCTGCCGGGGCCGCTGGCGTTTCGCGGGCTGCGCCTCGGCGTGCCGATCTGCGAGGACATGTGGACCCCCGATGTCACCGAATGCCTTGCCGAAACCGGCGCCGAAATCCTCATCGTCCCCAATGGCTCGCCGTTCGAAACCGGCAAGGGCGACCGCAGGCTCAGCCTCGCGGTGGCGCGGGTCACCGAAACCGACCTGCCGCTGGTCTATCTGAACCGGGTTGGCGGCCAGGACGAGCTGGTCTTCGACGGCGCCAGCTTCATCGTCAACGCCGACCGGACCCTGCCGCTGCAGATGCCCGATTGGGAGGAAGCCGTCGTCATCAGCCATTGGACGCGCAGCACGCTCGGCCACCACTGGACCTGCGCCGCCGGGGCCCTGGCGACGCTCGACGCGGATCCTGCCGACATTTACCACGCCATGCTCGTCGCGCTCCGGGACTATGTGAACCGCAACGGCTTTCCCGGCGTCGTGCTGGGGCTGTCGGGTGGCATCGATTCGGCGCTGTCGGCGGCGGTCGCCGTCGATGCGCTGGGGGCGGACCGGGTGTGGTGCGTGATGATGCCGTCGCCCTATACCAGCCGCGACAGCCTGGAAGACGCCGCCGAATGCGCGCGGCTGCTCGGCTGCCGGCTCGACACCTTGGGCATCGGCCCGGCCATGACGGCGTTCGACGCGATGCTGGCGCCCCTGTTCGCCGGCAGGCCGGCCGATACGGCGGAGGAGAATATCCAGTCGCGGATCCGCGGCCTGTCGCTGATGGCGCTGTCGAACAAATTCGGCCCGATGCTGCTGACCACCGGCAACAAGAGCGAGATGAGCGTCGGCTATGCGACGATCTATGGCGACATGGCGGGCGGCTATTCGGTGCTGAAGGACGTCTACAAGACGACGGTGTTCAAGCTCTGCGAATGGCGCAACGGTCACCGCCCGCGGCTGGCGATGGGGCCCGCCGGCCCGGTCATGCCGCGGCGTGTCATCGACAAGCCGCCGTCGGCGGAATTGCGCGACAACCAGACCGACCAGGACAGCCTGCCGCCCTATGACCTGCTCGATCGCATTCTCATCGGCCTTGTGGAGAATGAACGCGCCGCCGCCGACCTTGTCGCCGAAGGGCTGGATCCGGCGGTGGTGGCGCGGATCGAACGGTTGCTGTCGCTTGCCGAATACAAGCGCCGACAGGCGCCGCCGGGGGTGAAGATCGGCTCGCGCAACTTCGGCCGCGACCGGCGCTACCCGATCACCAACGCCTTCCGCACCGCCTAGCCGCGTCGCCGCGCCAGTGCCGCAAAGGCCAGATAGCTTCCGGCCATGGCGGCGGCATGCGCCAGCGCCGCGCCGGTCGCGCCCAGCGGCGGCACCAGCATCAGCAGCAGCAGGATCTGCACCGCCGCCGCCGCGCCCATCACGGCATAGACCGCGCGGTTGCGGCGCTGGAACTTCAGCTGCGTCGGCGCCAGCGCGAAGGTCACGCTGACAGCCGTGGCCAGCGCGAGCAGCCGCAGCGGAGTCGCGCCGGCAGCGGCAAAGTCCGGCCGGAACAGCCCGAGCAGCACGCCCGGAAAGCCCAGGCAGACGATCAGGAACCCGGCCAGCAGCGGCAGCAGCCACGCCCGGCGCCGGCGGTGGAGCGCGGCAATCCCCGCCGCGTCGCCGGCCGCCATCAGCACGCCGAGTTCGCGGCCATAGGCGCGGTTGGTGGCGGTGGCGAGCACGGCCGCGAGGCCAGTGGTGGCCATGGCAGCGGCAAAGGCACCCAGCGCGGCGCCATCGGCGCCGATCCGCTCCAGTGCCAGCAGGCTGGATTGCGCCAGCAGCGCCTGCGCCAGGCGATGGAACAGGAACGGCCGCGTTTCGCGGCGCCAGCGGGCGGTGTCCGCAACCGGCGCCGCCGCCCGGATGCGCGGGTCGATGGCCGGCCGCAGCGATACCAGCATCAGCACCAGCGCCGCCAGCCAGCCGACACCCCAGGCGCCAATGGCGAGCACCGCCGATGGTGCGACGCCCAGCGCCGGCGCCGCCGCGAATAGCGCCAGCGCCAGCGCCGGTACCGCGACGCGAAAGATCGCCAGCGCGCGGAACGGCCGGCCGGCGGCGGTCAGCAGGTCCACCCCGTAATGCGCCAGCGCCCCCGCCGGCAGCGCCAGGCCGGTGACCAGCACGGCCCGCGCCATGTCGTCATCGCCGGCGATCGCGGCCAGCACCACCAGTGCCGCCGCGATCGTCGCTGCCACCGCCGTTCGCCGGACACCGAAGCGCAGGAAGCCATGCGCGCCGCCCCAATCCCGGGCGCGCATCAGGATCGGCCAATGGCGGAGTGTATATTTCTCCGCGCCCAGCGGCGCCGCCACGGCAAGCAGAACGAACACGGCAGACGCAACGACATAGGCTTCGAAGCCGGCAATCGACAGGCGCCGCGCTGCCATCACGGTCATGACATAGCCAAGTGTCTGGCCCAGCGCGGCAAGCGGAACGAGGCGGCTTGCAGAGTCCCACCGCAGCATTTTCCAATTCTCCGGAATCGACGGTCACAGTCCCATATGTGCCGCTATTTGAACGTCATTTGGCGAAATCTGCGCCCGAATGACCGGTTATCTGCCGTCATGGCGGCGTTGACGCAACCATGGCGAGACGACTAGGGGAGCCGATCGTTACGGGCAGAACCGGGGAAGCCCGTGCCGTATCTTCGGGGGGAACAATCGCATGCGCCGCAATCGCCGAGACGTCTGCAAGGCCGGCGTGGCCGCCGCCGGAACGTGCCGGACCCGCGCACTGGCATGGTCGGCGATGGCATTGATGGCGTCCG
Organism: Polymorphobacter fuscus; assembly: GCF_011927825.1. NCBI lineage: Bacteria > Pseudomonadati > Pseudomonadota > Alphaproteobacteria > Sphingomonadales > Sphingosinicellaceae > Sandarakinorhabdus > Sandarakinorhabdus fusca. The sequence continues at coordinate 2,494,766 of NZ_JAATJI010000001.1, forward strand.
CCCAGACGGCATCGGCACGCGCGGCCGACCAAGCGCCTGCCGCTGCGTCGATGCTGGTGACGGCGGCCGGCGTGGCCAATGAACAGGCCGGTGCCGTTTCCGATGCCGGCAAACCGCCATTCGATGCTTCGCTTTATGTGAAGGACGACGGCACCGATCATTATTATGCCGGCGTTCCCGATGTGGCGATGCAATTGTCGAACCCGGTCGCGGCGTTGATCAGCGTGCCGCTGCAGTTCAATTTCGATGGCGAAGTCGGCCCGGCCAACGACGGGTCCCGGATCAGCCTCAACGTCCAGCCGGTCATCCCGATCAGCCTGAACAACGACTGGAACTTGATCTCGCGCACCATTGTGCCGGTGGTCTGGCAAAAGGATGTCTTTCCCGGCGCAGGCAGCCAGTTCGGGATCAGCGACACGGTCCAGAGTTTCTTCCTCAGCCCGGCGCGGCCGAGCGGCATCGTCTGGGGCGTCGGCCCCGTCGTGCTGTTGCCGACCGGCACCGATGACCTGCTCTCGACGCGCAAATGGGGCGCCGGGCCATCGGCCTTGCTGCTGAAGCAGAGCGGGCCATGGACGGTGGCGGTGCTGGCCAACCAGATCTGGTCCTTTGCCGGCAACAGCAGCCGATCGAACGTCAGCCAGATGCTGGTCAACCCCTTTGTCACCTACACCACGCCGACGGCCTTCACCGTCGCCGTCGCAGCGGACGTGATCCGTGATTGGGAAGGCAAGCGCTGGACAATGCCGGTCATCGTCAACGGGTCGCAGATGACTCGTGTCGGCGGTCAGCTCGTCCAGATCGGCGGCGGCCTTCGCTATTATGTCGTCAGCAATCCGGTGTCGCCGCGCGGCTTTGCGGCCCGGTTCACCGTGACCCTGTTGTTCCCGCGCTAACCGTTTTTGCGCATCCCGCATCTGGCGTCGATGGCACCAAGGTGCCCCCGCAAAACAATTCGGCAACCAGCGGCAACGCTAATTCGGTAATAATCGAACGGCTCCCTGAAACGATTGCCAAATCAAAGACAAGCGCGTTGCTCGATAACGCCGGAAGGACTGGTCGCTTGGCCGAAGTCGGCGCTTTCTTGCGACGAACCGCTCGACATTTCATGGCGATTTCATTGACACGGCAAAGCTGTCGGCGATAGGGCGACAGCGAAAGACCGCGGCGTTCGTGCCGGGTTTTTTGGGGGGATGCGCCATGAACTTCAATCGTCGCGATGTGATCAAGGCGGGCGGAGTCGCCGCTGCGGCGACCATGGTGTCGGGCGTGGCTGGCGCTGCCGGCGCGGCGGCCCGGTCTTTCGACATCAACGCCAGCTTTGCCAATTTCCTGAAGGACTTCGGCGCCACGCCGGCCGATGCGGGTGGCAAGGTCACCTTCACCGGCCAGGACCCGATCATCCGCAGCCATTTCCGGGTCGGCGCCGCCATGGCGCTGCCGGCCATGGGCTCTGCAGTCGGCGCCGCGGCGATCTGGCGGGAACGCACCGGCCAGGCCCAGGATCTGACGGTGGACCTTCGCGAGTCGGTCTACAACGTCAACCCGTTAATCGCCGCGATCCTGCTGATGGCGCAGCGCGAGGGGACCATCCCGGCCGCCGATGCGATCCCGCGCGACTTCATCAAGCCGACCAACAACGGCCTGCTGCTTCAGGCGCCGGTCGGCTTCGGCAACCCCATGACCTTCGTGCCGTTCGAGACGAAGGACGGGCGCTTCTTCAACATCACCGGTGCCTATCCGCATCTGAACGAGCGGGCGCTGCGCACCATCAAATCGCCTCCCGGGCGCGACAATATCGTCAAGGCGATCAAGGGCATCAATGGCTTCGAGCTGGAGGAAGCGCTTGCCGCCAATGGCGGGGTCGGCGTCGTCCACCGGACGACGGAAGAATGGCTCGCCCACCCCGAAGGCAAGGCGCTCGCCGCCGTTCCGCTCGTGGAGATCATCAAGATCGCCGATGGCCCGCCGGTGCCCTGGACCGCCGATCCGACGCAGCCGCTGTCCGGCTTGAAGGTCATCAGCAACACCCATGTCATCGCCGGCACCTGCTCGGCCCGCACCCTCGCCGAATATGGCGCCGAGGTGCTTCATATCGCTCGCGACCAGGCGTTCGAACACGAAGCGCTGGTTATCGATGTCAATGTCGGCATGCGCTCGACCTTTGTCGACCTGCGCGACCCGGCACAGAACAAGCGGCTGAAGGGCCTTGTCCCGCAGGCCGATGTCTTTGTCGAGAATTTTCGTGTCGGCACGCTCGACCGCCTCGGCTTCGGGCCCGAGGAACTGGCGAGCGGCCACAAGGGCATGATCTACCTGTCGTGCAATGCCAACAGCTGGGACGGTCCCTGGGCAAAGCGCGGCGGCTTCGACATGGAGGGCCTGTCGTGCTCGGGTTTCACCATCGGTGAAGGCGGTGGCACCGGCGTGCCGCGCTTCCCGCCGACGCTGGTGATGAACGACTATATCGCCGGCTATCTCGGCGCCTGCGGCACGATCGCGGCGCTGCGGCGGCGGGCGAAGGAAGGCGGCAGCTATCATGTCCGCGTCAGCCTGACCCGCGCCGCCATGTGGTATGCCAGCCTCGGCCGCTTCCCGGACGTCAATTTCGATCTTTCGGGGCCCGACAATCGCCTGATCGCGCCCGAACTGCTGGTCGCGGCCACGCCCTATGGCGAGTTGCGCCGGCTGGGGCCCCAGGTCAAATTGTCGAAGACGCCGGGCAAGTGGCGGACGCCGCTGGTCGCGGTGCGCGGCGCCGATACGGTCAATTGGGCGTGATGCTGCGTGCCGCGCTGCTTGTCGGCCTGATCGCCCCCCTGGTCGCCCTGCCGGCGCTGGCGCAGACGCCGCCGCCGGCCGATGATCTGATCGTCAGCCCCTATCCCGAACTGCTCAAGGGCACGCTCGGAGTGGAAGGCGACCTGGAGGAGGATGCGACGCCGCGCACCTCGGTGCTCAACGACACGCCGGCGCTGTCCCCCTGGTTCGCCTGGAAGGCGCGCATCCAGGAAGCCACCGGCATCAGCTTCGGCGGCTCCTATGGCGTGTTGTGGCAAGGCTTTTCGAACAGCCGGTTCGGGGAAGAAAACGCCGTCGGCCACAAGTTCACCTTCAATGCGTCGAAGGCCCTGATCAACGCCGGCAAGCCCAACGCCCTGACCTTCGATATCGCCATCGAGGATCGCCGCCCGCTCGGCACCGATTTCGCGCCATTGCAGGCCGGCATCCTTGCCGGCGCCGGGTTGCCGACGGCGGCGACCTGGGGCGATTTCAACCTCGGCATCACCCAGGCCTATATCCGCCAGACGGTCGCCGGCGGACGCTTCCAATATACGGTCGGCAAGATCTTCGCGCCCAATTTCGTCGATGCCTATCCGTTCTTCGACGACAACCGCCAGTTCCTCAACCTTGCCTTTTCGACCAGCCCGACGATCGCGGTGCCGCTGCGCGGCTTCGGCTTCGTCGGCGCCGCCTATCCGGGCGCCGGCAGCCTGTACGTCAAGGCCGGGATGTTCACCGCCAACAGCGACGATACCGGCTCCACGATCGGCGATTTCTTTTCGAAGAACGAGCATTTCTACTTCGTCGAGCTCGGCCAGACCCAGTTCGCGCGCCGGCCGATCCCCATCCATGCTCGCGGGCCGATGGACGCCAACAACATCCATGTCACCGCCTGGTATCGCGATCCGCTGGCGCTGCGCCCCGGGCTCAGCCCGCTGCTGCGCCCGCGCGACAAGGCCTATGGCGTCGCCTTCAGCGCCAACCGCATGATCGGCACCAATTACATGTGGTTCCTGCGCGGCGGCGTCGGCACCGGCGGCTTTGCCAAGGTCAATGTCTCGGGCGGCTTCGGCTATCGTCCGTCGGCGCGCACTGCCGATCTGTTCGGCCTCGCGGCCGGCTGGAGCAACCCCGACATTCCCGACATCACCGTGCCGCTGCCGGTGCCGCTGCCGACCAGCCTGCCGTCGCAGACGGTCGGCGAAGTCTTCTACCGGCTGGCGCTGACCCCCAATTTCGCCGTGACGCCGGATTTCCAGTTCATCCTCAACCCGTCGCTCGATCCGCGCCGCGACACCTTGTCGGTGTTCAGCCTGCGCGCCCGGCTGTCCTTCTGATCGCAGTTCCGCTTGCCATCCTGCTGGGGCTGTTCGGCCTGCCGAAGCCGCCCGCGCCGCCGCTGCCGGCCTTGCCGCCGCTGGTCCTCGACATGGCGGCGCCGCTCGTCACGATGACCATCGACGGCCAGCCGCTGACGCTGCGTATCGACCCCGCCACCGCCGAGCATATCGAACTCAACGGCAGCGCGGCGCAAAGGCTCGACCTTGCCAATCCGGCGCGGCGCGTGGCGGGGCGGCCGGTCTCGCGCGGCCGCTCGCGCACCGACGTCGGCAAGGTGGCGGTGCGCGAAGTCACCGCCGAGGAAATCCTCGTCTACGAAGGCCGCGAACTGCTCCGCACCCTGGCCTGGTCGGACCGTGACCCGGTGGCGGGGGCGGATGGCCTGATCAACCCCCTGCTGCTGCCGCATGACGACGTCCGGCTGGTGCACCGCACCGCCGCGCCGGGCGATGTCACCACCCCGATGCCGCTGCGCTGGGACCAGAACCGCGGGCTGCTCGCCGCGCTGCCGACATCGCATGGCGATATCGATGTCGTGTTCGCACCGGCGGCGCCGGAAACGCTCGCCACCGCCGCCGCCGCCAGCTTGCTCGCGCAGGATTTCGGCGGGCAGCTGCGCGGGCCGGCGCGCCAGCGGCTGGTTTCGCACGGCGTCAGCCGGCCGGTGCGCGATGTCGTCTTTGCCCGGCCGGTCGATGTCGCCGGCGTCCGCTTCGGCAAGGTCGCGGCGCGGGTGTTCGACTGGAGCGGCAAGACCAGCATTCCCGATGCCGATCTCCTCGCCGGCGAAGTCGTCGTCGCCGGCCGCACCGATGCCCAGCGGCAATGGGCCAAGCTGGCGATCGGCAGTGACCATCTCGGCGCCTGTGCCGAACTGCGCTGGACGCGGACACCGCTGATGATGGATGTCGTTTGCCCCCGCCCGGCGCCCTAGTCGCCGCCTCCCTGAACGCCTAAGGGCAGGGCGATGATCGTCACGCGCTTCGCCCCGTCCCCCACCGGCCGCCTCCACGCCGGCAACATCCGCACCGCGCTGGTCAACTGGCTGCTGGCGCGCAAGGCCGGTGGCCGTTTCCTGCTGCGCCTCGATGATACCGACCTTGCCCGATCGAGCGCCGAATCGGCAGCATCGATCCGTGACGACCTCGCCTGGCTGGGGCTGGTTCCCGACGCCGAGGTGCGACAGTCCGATCGGTTCGCGCTTTATGATGCAGCGCTGGCGCGGCTGGCGGCGATGGGCCGGGCCTATCGTGCCTATGAGACTCCGGCAGAGCTCGATCTGAAGCGGCGGGTGCAGCAGCAGCGCGGCGCGCCGCCGGTCTATGACCGCGCCGCGCTGGCGCTGACCGACGCCGATCACCAGGATTATGCGGCGCGCGGCCTCGCGCCGGTGTGGCGCTTCAAGCTCGACGTCGATGCGCCGCTGCGCTGGCACGATGCCGTGCGCGGCGACTGTCACTTCGATACCGCCTCGCTGTCCGACCCGGTCGTCCGGCGCGCCGATGGCAGCTGGCTGTACATGCTGCCCTCGGTGGTCGACGATATCGACCTCGGCATCACCGATATCGTCCGCGGCGAGGACCATGTCACCAACAGTGCCATCCAGATCCAGATGTTCGAAGCGCTGGGCGCGCCAGTGCCGCGGCTGGCGCACCTCGCCCTGCTGACCGGCGCCGACGCGGCGCTGTCGAAGCGGCTGGGTTCCGAAGGCGTTGCGGCCTGGGCCGCGGCGGGGATCGAGCCGGTGGCGATCGCGGCGCTGCTGGCACGTATCGGCACGTCGCTGCCGGTCGAACCGGTGGCGGCGATCACCGACCTGTTGCCGGGGTTCGACCTTGCCAGTTTCGGACGCGCCCCGGCGCGGTTCGACCCGGCGGAACTGGCGGCGCTCAATGCCCGGACCCTGCATCTTCTGCCCTTTGGCGCGGCGCGTGACCGGCTGCCGGCGGCGATGACCGAAACCGCCTGGCTGGCGGTGCGCGGCAACGTCGCCACCATCGGCGAAGCGGCGGACTGGCAAATGGTCATCGACGGCCCGGTGGCGACAGCGCTTGACGCCGATGACCGCGACTTTTGCCGTGCCGCTGCGGACCGGCTTTCCGGGCTCGACTGGGATGGCGACATCTGGGCACGGTGGGTGACCATCCTCAAGGCCGAAAGCGGCCGCAAGGGCAGGGGCCTGTTCCAGCCGCTGCGCCAGGCGCTGACCGGGCGCGACCACGGCCCCGAAATGGCGGCGCTGCTGCCGCTGATCGGGCAGGACGAGGCGTTGCGGCGGCTGCGGGGCTGAGCCGCCGGGTCGCGGCATGTTGCCGGTCTGGCACCGGCGCTGCCGAAACGCTATATCGGCAGCAGCCCAGCCAGGAAGCCTGCATGTCGTTTCTCAATCCTCCCAAGGCCGATGTCCGGCGCCGGCGCATCCTTGTCGGCGGCGCCTCGGTGGCGCTGACGGCGATCGTGATGACGGCGTTCCTCGTCGAATCGCGGTCGGGCTATTCGAAGCCCGATCCCAAGCTGATTTTCGTGCAGAACTGGCGCGCCGACCGCACCCGTGCCGACGCCGAGGCCGACCAGCGCGCGACACGGGCCGCGCAGGAAGCCAAGATGGCGGCGTCGCGCGCCTATATCGCCACATTGAGCGGCGACGGGCGGGTGGCGGCGCAGGAACAATATGACAAATACATTACCGGTGGCGGCCCCGACAAGGATGTGCCCTATGTCGCCGCTGCGCCGGTGCCGGCCGTGGTCGAACCGCCGGTCCAGTGACCGCCGCGCCGGCAACCGCCGCCGACCAGCGCTGGATGGGCGCGGCGATCGCGCTGGCGCAGCGCGGTGTCGGGCGCACCGCCCCCAACCCCAGTGTCGGCTGCGTCATCGTTCGCGATGGGCGTGTCGTCGGGCGCGGCTGGACCCAGGCCGGCGGTCGCCCCCATGCCGAAGCCATGGCGCTGGCCATGGCGGGCGCTGCGGCGCGGGGGGCGACGGCCTATGTGACGCTGGAACCCTGCGCCCATGTCAGCGCGCGGGGGCCGGCGTGCGCCGACCTGCTGATCGCCGCTGGCGTTGCGCGCGTCGTCGCTGCGGTCGGTGATCCCGATCCCCGCACCGATGGCGCCGGCCTCGCCAGCTTGGCCGCTGCCGGCATCGCGGTGACCGCCGGCGTTCGCGCCGCGGAGGCGGAGGGACCGATGGCCGGCTTCCTCAGCCGGTTGCGGCGCGCCCGCCCGTTCATCACCTTGAAGCTCGCCGTCTCGCTCGATGGGTCGGTGGCGCTGGCGTCGGGCGAAAGCCAGTGGATCACCGGCCCCAGGGCGCGCGCCCATGCCCATCTCGAACGCGCCCGCGCCGACATGATCCTGGTCGGCCGCGGCACTTTGGGGGCCGACAACCCGCGCCTCGACGTGCGGCTGGCCGGGCTGGAGGACCGATCGCCGTTGATGGCGGTGATGAGCGCGACCGATACCGGCCGCCCCGGCATGCGCCACCTCGCCAATCCCGCCGCGCTGGCAGCGGTGGCCGATGCCGACTTCGTGCTTGCCGAAGGCGGCGCCGGGCTCGCCGCCAGCCTCGTCGCTGCCGATTTCGTCGATCGGCTGTTGCTGTACCGCGCGCCGATCCTGCTCGGTGGCCGCCCGGCGCTCAACGCCATCGGCCTGCCTGACCTCGCCAGCGCCCATGGCCGCTGGACCCCGGCGCCGACTATTGACCTGGGCGCCGACCGGCTTGAGACATATTTCCGCACAAGATAGGCGATTCCCATGTTCACCGGCATTATCACCAGTATCGGGCGCATTACCGAGGTCGACCAGCGCGGCGATTTGCGCGTCACCATCGAGACCGGCAACGATACAACCGACCTGGCCATCGGTGCATCGGTCGCCTGTTCGGGCGTTTGCCTGACAGTCGTCAAAAAGGCACCCGGCCAGTTCAGCGTCGATGTCTCGGGGGAAACCACCAGCCGCACCGCCGCCGGGCAATGGACGCCCGGCCGCCGCCTCAACCTCGAACGGGCGCTCAAGGTCGGTGACGAACTCGGCGGCCATATCGTCACCGGCCATGTCGATGCCGTCGGCCGCATCGAATCGGTCGATCCCGTCGGCGATTCGACCCGCATCGCCATCGCCGTGCCCCGGGACATCGCGCCGTTCATCGCCCCCAAGGGCTCGGTCAGCCTCGATGGCGTGTCGCTGACCGTCAACACCGTCACCGATACGGCCGATGGCGCGGTGTTCACCATCAACATCATCCCCCACACCGCGCAATGGACGACCTTCGATACGGCCAAGGCGGGCGACGAGATCAATATCGAGATCGATGTGCTGGCGCGCTATCTGGCGCGGATGAAGCAGGTCGCTTGACATTATGATGTGATCGGCAGATTGCGTTTCACATCATAATGTGAGAACGCGCATGAACACGCTTTTGCCCGCCACCCTGACCGACCGCCTCCGCGCCCTGGTCGCCGATGGCAGCGAAACCAAGTCGGGCCTGGCCCGTGCGGCCGGCCTCCACGCCAATTCGTTGCGCAACCTCGACGAGGCGGACTGGAACCCGACCGCCGACACGCTGAAAAAGCTTGAAGCCTATCTCGACGAGCGCAGCACCGGCCCGGCGCTGGCCAGTGTCGAGGAAATCATCAACGAGGCCAAGAATGGCCGTATGTTCATCCTGGTCGACGACGAGGACCGGGAGAACGAGGGCGACCTTGTCATCCCGGCGCAGATGGCGACCCCCGATGCGATCAACTTCATGGCCAAATACGGCCGTGGCCTGATCTGCCTGACTTTGGCGTCGGAACGGGTCCGCCAGCTCGGTCTGCCGCTGATGGCGCAGCACAATGGCACCCGCCACGGCACGGCCTTCACCGTGTCGATCGAGGCGCGCGACGGCATCAGCACCGGCATCTCCGCCAGCGACCGCGCCCGCACCGTCGCCGTGGCGGTCGATTCGTCGAAGGGGCCCGAACATCTCGTCTCGCCCGGCCATGTCTTCCCGCTGGTCGCACGCGACGGCGGCGTGCTGGTGCGCGCCGGCCATACCGAGGCCGCGGTCGATGTCGCGCGCCTTGCCGGGCTCAACCCGTCGGGCGTCATCTGCGAGATCATGAACGACGACGGCGAAATGGCGCGCCTGCCGGACATGATCGTCTTTGCCCGCAAGCACGGCCTCAAGATCGGCACCATCCAGGACCTTATCGCCTATCGGCATGCCCATGACCGGCTGGTCAAGCTGATCGCCGAAACCGAGATCGACAGCTGGCACGGCGGCCGCTGGGTTGCCAAGACCTATGCCAACACCGCCGAATATGGCGAGCATATCGTCCTGCAGAAGGGCCGCGTCGAACCGGGCAAGCCGACCCTTGTCCGGGTCCATACCCAGTCGATGTTCACCGACCTGTTCATGGAGGCCAATGACCGCGCCGGGCAGCTGGGCCGCGCCATGGACGTGATCGGCGCCGAAGGTGCCGGCATCATCGTCATCATCCGCGACAGCACGCCGACGGCGGTTTCCACGCAGATGCGCGCCAAGGGCGAAGGCCAGCCGTTCCAGCTGCGCGACTATGGCATCGGCGCGCAGATCCTCAGCGATCTCGGCGTGTCGGACATGGTGCTGCTGACCAATTCGCATCGCAACATCGTCGGCATCCAGGGCTATGGGCTGCATGTCGTCGCCGAACGGGCGATTCCCCCGCATCCCATGGCGCCGGCGGACTGATCCGCGCCAAGTCGCATCCTTCTTGCAAAGGCACCTCCATGACCAAGATCCTGATCGTCGAAGCGCGCTTCTATGATGCCATTGCCGATACGGCGCTTGCCGGTGCCACCGCCGCGCTCGAGGCCGGCGGCGCCAGCTGGGACGTGCTGACCGTCCCCGGCGCGCTCGAGATTCCGGCCGCGATCGCCTTTGCCGATTCGGCCGGCGATTATGATGGCTATGTGGCGCTCGGTTGCGTCATTCGCGGGGAGACCTACCATTTCGAGGTTGTCGCCGGCGAAAGCGCCCGTGCCCTGATGGCGCTGACTCTCGACGGCCTGGCGATCGGCAACGGCATCCTGACCGTCGAAAACGAATCACAGGCCTGGGCGCGCGCCCGCGCCGGTGAGAAGGACAAGGGCGGGGAGGCGGCGAAAGCGGCCCTCGCGATGGTCGCGATAAAGGCACGATTCGCCTGAGCCGTCACGAATGACGGCCGGAAAATAGCAAATGGTCGTTACTTTGCCATGACAATCTGGATGACAGTCTAAATCGCCAAATTCCCTTCCTTCCGGGGTGGAAACGGTCTTGCCCTGCTATCCGAATGGTGTATTCGAGCCGCGGGGCAAACGGGCGTTTTCGCCATCGGGGGACTATCAAATGATATTGCGCGACAGGATCGAACGCGGCCTCAGGGCATCGTTAATGCTGGGTTCATCGGCGATTGTGCTGCAGGCGCTGGGCGCGCCGCTGCCGCTGACCAAGGAAACCGCGATCGGTTCCGCCATTGGCGCCGGGGCCGCCCATGCCCAGGGGTTCCAGATCGACTATCCGCAGGCATCCCAGTCGATCTCGACATCGCTCGCCAATAATTCGACGTCGATCGCCCAGGTTTCGACGGCGTTGAGCAACACGACCACCTCGACCAGCCAGATCGCGTCATCGCTTTCGGCAACAAGCAGCACGACCACGGCCGTGTCCAACCGAACGAACCTTGTTTCGAACCTTGTTTCGAGCGTCCAGGTCAGCACAGCCAGTTCGATAACCGAACTCAACAGCGCGCTCAGCAACACGAACACGTCGCTGACCAGCGTGACCACCAGCCTGCAGACGACGGCGTCGACCGGTCTGCTCGTCTCCGGCTCGCTCATCAACGTGTCGGCGTCGCTGGTCGCCGCCCAGCTTTCGATCGCCAACAACTCGACATCGGTGCTCGCCAACTCGACGTCGCTGGTCAATGTCTCGACCTCGCTCAGCAACGTCTCGACGTCGCTCAGCAACGTTTCGACCTCGCTCAGCAACGCCTCGGTGTCGGTCAGCGGCCTCGCGTCGGCGCTTTCGACGACGACCTCGACCGGTTTGCTGGTCTCGAGCTCGCTCAACACCGTCTCGACGTCGCTCAGCAACACGCAGACCTCGGTTGCGAACAACTCGACGTCGCTCAGCAACGTTTCGACGTCGCTCAGCAATGTCTCGACGTCATTGAGCAACGTCTCGACCTCGGTCAGCAACCTGTCGTCGTCGCTCAGCGGCGTGTCGGGCTCGCTGCTCTCGGTCTCGAGCTCGGTGTTCAGCATCTCGCAGTCGCTGGCGTCGATCTCGACGTCGGTCAGCAACCTGTCCGCTTCGCTGTCGGTGACCAACACCAGCGTGTCCAACACGCAGACCTCGGTCAGCCAGCTGTCGAGTTCGCTGTCGCAGACCAGCGCCACGGTCAGCACCGTGTCGACGTCGCTGGTCAACACCCAGACCAGCCTTGCCAATGTCTCGTCCTCGACGGTGGCCAATGCGACCAACATCGGCAATCTGCAGGCCGGCACCGACGGTCCCTTCCGCCAGAACAACAACTCGGGCCTGGCGGCGCCCTCGGCGAGCGGCACCAACGCCATCGCCGGCGGCTTCGGTTCCAGTGCCTCGGGTGCCAACGCCATCGGCATCGGCGCGGGCTCGTCCGCCAGCGGCCTTGAATCGGTGGCCATCGGGACCAACGCCGTAGCCACCGGCGGCAAGGCTGTTTCGATCGGGTCGCGCAACGTCGCCACCGGCAACGGTGCCGTCGCGATCGGTGATCCCAACATCGCCACCGGCACGGGTGCCGTGGCCGTCGGCAACAACAACCAGGCCATCGGCCAGGGTGCGGTCGCTCTCGGCAACGCCTCACTGGCAACGGGTGCGTCGGCAGTCGCCATCGGCGACACGGCCATCGCTGCGGTCGATGGCGCGATTGCGGTCGGCTTCAACACCACGGCCTCGGGCGTCAACGGCACGGCGATCGGTTCGCTCGCCAAGGCGACCGGCAACAACTCGGTTGCCGTCGGCGCCAACTCGTCGGATGGCGGCATCGCGAACGTCTTTGCAGTCGGCGGCACTGCCGCCGGTCAGCAGCGCCGTGTCGTCAATGTCGCCGCCGGGACCGTCTCGGCAACCAGCACCGATGCGGTCAACGGCGCGCAGCTGTCGGCCCTGTCGTCGTCGGTCGATACCCGCTTCGCCCAGATCGGCTTCTCCGGTCCCTACACCACCAACAACATCTCGTTGGGGATCGGCGCATCGGCCGGCGTCAATGCAACCGCTTATGGTGTCCAGTCGGCAGCGCCGGGTGCAGGCGGCGTCGCCGTCGGCTACCAGTCGAATGCCACCGGGATCAACGGCGTCGCCCTTGGCAACGGCGCGGTCGTCCAGTCCGGTGCCACCGGCGGCGTCGCCATCGGTGCCGGCTCGGTCGCCAGCGCGCCAAACACGGTCTCGTTCGGCAACCCCGGCAACGAACGCCGCCTCACCAATGTCGCGCCCGGCGTCAACCCGACCGACGCGGTCAACCTCAGCCAGTTGGGCACGATGTTCAACACGGCGCAGGACGACATCAAGCGCGCCAACGGCGGTGTCGCCATGGCCCTGGGTGCCGCATCGGTGCAGCTGCCGCTCGAAGTCGGTGAAATGGGCGTGGTCGGCAGCGCCGGTCTCTTCCGCGGCGATACGGCCTTCAACTTCAAATATCAGATGCGCCCGACCGAAGACATCGTCTTCGGTCTCGGGGTCGGCGTGACCACCCATGGTGGCAATGTCGGTGCCTCGGCCGGCGTCGGCTACAAGTGGCGCTGATCGTGCGCCACGCATGACCGGGCATCGGCCCGCCCCTTGTCAGGGGCGGGCCGATTGCTTAGCAGCCGGGCCGGGGCGTGTGCCGGTCGATCTGCGCTCATTGGTGAGGACCCTCAGTGCCCAGGCTGAAGATTGGCATCACGGTGTCGCGCGGAACCGAGGCGGTCGACCAGATCATCTGGTCCTCGGGGCTCAACCAGAACATCATCTATCTCGTCATGCTGTTGCAGCGTCTGCCCGAGGTCGCCCAGGTCGTCCTCGTCGATTGCAGCGACAACTCCACGCCGCACCCGCTTGCCGAATGGTGCGGCATCGTCTCGGTGACCCAGCAGGTCGCCGGCGCCGAACTCGACATCATCATCGAACTCGGCTCGCGTGCCGAGGACAATTGCATGCGCGCCTTTCGCGATCGCGGCGGCCGGGTCGTCTCCTACATGGCCGGCAATGCCCTTGTGATGAACTTCGAATGCGTCGCTTCAAAGGTGGCGCATGGCGAAACCATCTCCGCCTCCGGCTATGATGCGGTGTGGATCACGCCGCAACACTGGCACATGAACCGCGCCTGGTGCGTTATCACCCGCACGCCGGCAACCGAACTGGTGCCGCACATCTGGGAACCCGTCTGCCTCGAAGCCGCGGTGCGCGCCGCCAAGGTGCGCTATTTCTGGCAGGACCAGGACCGGTCGAAAGGCTATCGCGTCGCGACGTTCGAACCCAATATCAATGTGGTGAAGACCTTCCACGTCCCCTTGCTGGCGTGCGAGGAAGCCTATCGCGCCGCACCCCATCTCATCGATCGCGTGCTGCTGTTCAACACGCAGCATCTCATCGGCTATCCGCATTTCGATGATTTTGTCGGCGCCACCACGCTCGCCAAGGCCGGCCGGGTGTTTGCCGAGGGCCGCCACATGACCAGCAGCGTGCTGGGCACCCATGTCGATGCGGTGATCGAGCACCAGTGGGAAAACAACCTCAACTATCTCTACTGGGACGTGCTCTATTCGGGCCATCCGTTCATCCACAATTCGACCGAGATCGAAGGCGCCGGCTATTTCTACGCGCCCTTCGACAGCCAGGACGGCGGCCGCGTCGTCGTTGATGCCCTGTCGCGCCACGCCGGCCGCGCCAAACAGGCGCGCAGTGACGCCGTCGATTATCTGTGGCGCTACCGGGTCGACAATCCGGCGGTCCAGGCGCGCCACAGCGAACTGATCGAAAAGGTGATGGGATGACCGGCCGGTGATGATGGGAGGTCCGCTCAAGCGCTGGTTCTGGCGGCGCCTCGTCGGCGGTACCGCAGCGGTGGCGCTGGCGGTGAGCGGCACGATGCTGGCCGCGAGCGGCGGGGCTTTGGCGCAATCCGGCGGCGTCGGCGGCGCGTTTCGCACCCCGCCCGGGCCGCTGGCGCGCCTCAACGCTGCCCTGAAGCAGATCAATCTCAACACCTGCGCGCCCATCGTCTCGCAGGCGGCGGCGTTCCTGTTCGATCGCGGCGATGTCCAGTTCGTCGTCCAGCCGCTCGGCCCCGATGCCAACCGCTGGCCCACGGTGGTGACATCCGAAGGCGCCAATGGCGACAAGCCGCAAACCCGGTTGACGACGCTCATCGTCGCCCCGGCGGGCTCCTGCTCCGGGCTGTACCAGCAGGTCATCTACTGGCCCGAACCCTGTGCCGCGGTGAAGACGCGGATCTTCGCCGACTTCAAGAACGAACGCCCGTTCCTGCGCAATGTGCGGGTCAGCGAGGCCAATCCGGGCCTGCAACTCTACATGATGCCCGCCGGGGCCGGCGGCTGCGTGTCGGTGAAAAAGGAATTGATCGGGTGAAGCCGCGCATCCGCCGCACGCGCGGCTATACGATCGGCATCACCATCTTCGTCGGCGCCGATGGCAAGCTCGGGCTGTGGGAAAACGGCCTGCGCCAGAATGTCATTTTCCTCTACGAAATATTCAAGGCGGCGCCCAATTGCGCGCGCGTCGTGCTGCTCAACCATGGCGATGGCGAGCCGACCGAGATGCTCGAAGGCCTTGACCTGCCGCTCACCGACATCGTTCGCACCCCGACGATGATCGACACGCTCGATTATGTCATCGCCATCGGCGCGGCGATCGACGCGCCGACAATGACGATCCTGCGCGAAAATGGCACCAAGCTGATCTCCTATCGCGGCGGCAATGGCGCCGTCATCTCGATGGAAGCGATGATCGCCAATCCGCGGCGCCCCGATGCCGAACGCTATTTCGACATCGGCCTGTTCGATGCGGTGTGGATGACGCCGCAGCATCTCCACACCTATCGGCCGTGGATCCAGACGCTGTATCGCGTTCCGGTGTCGGAAGTGCCGCAGATCTGGGCGCCGACCTTCCTCGAAACACGGCCGGTGGTGAAGGAAGGGCTGTTCGGCTATCGCCCCGGCCGCGACAAATGGCGGGTCGGCATGATGGACCCCAATATCACCGTGATGAAGACCAGCCATGTCGGCATGCTGGTCGCCGAAGCGGCGTGGCGCGAGCGGCGCGATGCCTTTCAGGCCATCTATGTGTCGAACGCGCTGCCGCATATCGACAACAGCCATTTCAACAGCTTCGCGTCGTCATTGCAGTCGGTCAAGGCCGGGATCATGACGGTCGAGCCGCGCTTCGTCAGCGCCGATTTCCTCGCCCATCATTGCGACGCGGTCGTCACCCACCATTGGGAAAACGGCCTCAACTATGTCTATTACGATGTCCTTCACGGCGGCTATCCGCTCATCCACAATTCCGAATTCCTGAAGGACTATGGCTATTACTACCCGGACTTCGCCCCCGATATCGGCGGCAAGGTGCTGCTGGAAGCCTTCGACCGCCACGACAAGGAACTTCCCGCCTACCAGGCCAGGTGCCGGGAACTGATCGCGCGCCTGTCGCCGACCAACCCCGACAATATCGCCCTGCACGAACGGTTGCTGACCGCCCCCATCGTCAGGCTCTGACGCCGGGCCATGCCGCGCTTTCACCTTGCCGACTTCCTGCCCTACCAGCTTTCGGTCGCCTCCAATGCCGTGTCGCGCGCCGTCGCCACCGGCACCGGGTATGAAGCGCGCTTCGGGCTGACGGCGGCCGAATGGCGGGTGCTCGCCGCCGTCACCGCCGCCGGCAACCCGGCCCAGGCCGAACTGCTGGCCGCGACGGGCATGGACAAGATGACGATCAGCCGCGCCGTCGCCGGGCTGACCAGTCGGCGCCTGCTCGACCGCGCCAGGGACACGGCCGACCGGCGGACGCTGCGCCTCAGCCCGACGGCGGAGGGCCGGCGGATCCACGCCATCGTCGCCCCCCAGGCGCTCGAGGTGGAAGCGCGGCTGCTCGCGGCGCTGTCCGCCGACGAGGCGGCGGTCTTGCGCGCCGCCCTCGCCAAGCTGCGGTCGGCTTGCGACGGACCGTAACATCTGTTACGTTATCGGCTCTTTCCGGGGAGTGATTGACCATGGCGACCGCGCCGATGCCGAATGATCTTGGCCTTGATGGCTTCGAATTCGTGGAGTTCACCAGCCCCGATCCGGACGCACTCGCCGCGCTGTTCGTCGCCATGGGTTTCACCCATGTCGGCACCCACCGGTCGAAGAATGTCCGCCGCTATGCGCAGGGCGCGATCAATTTCCTCCTCAACATGGAAACACAGGGCCAGGCCGCCGAATTCCGCAACAGCCACGGGCCGTCGGCCAACGCCATGGCCTTCCGTGTCGAAGACGCCAGCGCCGCGTTTGCCGAAGCCGTCAAGCGCGGCGCGACGCCGGTCCATGGCCCGGTCGGGCCGATGGAACTCAACATTCCCGCCATCGAAGGCATCGGCGGGTCGAACCTCTACCTTGTCGACAAGGCCGGGGAACATGAAATCTACGACATCGATTTTCGCCCCGTCCCCGGCGCGACGCCGGATGACAACAGCGTCGGCCTCCACACGCTCGATCACCTCACCCACAACGTCAATCGCGGGCGGATGGCGCATTGGGCCGAATTCTACGAGCGCATCTTCAACTTCCGCGAAATCCGCTATTTCGACATCGAAGGCCAGTCGACCGGCCTGTTCTCCAAGGCGATGACGGCGCCGGATGACAAGATCCGCATCCCGCTCAACGAAAGCCAGGACGAACACAGCCAGATCGAGGAATTCCTGCGCGCCTACAAGGGCGAAGGCATCCAGCATATCGCGCTCGCCACCGACGACATCTTCGCCACCGTCGACGCCCTGCGCGCCCGCGGCGTGCGCTTCCAGGACACGATCGAAACCTATTTCGACCTGATCGACCAGCGCCTTCCCGGCCATGGCCATGACGTCGCCGAAATGCGCAAGCGCCGCATCCTCATCGACGGCGCACCCGAAACCGGAGGCGGCATCCTGCTGCAGATCTTCACCGAGAACATGGTCGGCCCGATCTTTTTCGAAATCATCCAGCGCAAGGGCAACGACGGCTTCGGCGAGGGCAATTTCAAGGCCCTGTTCGAATCGCTCGAACTCGATCAGCTCCGCCGCGGCGTGATCCCGGCCAGGGCATGAGCGCGGGCCTGCCAGCACGGGCGAGCGCCGCCTCATGCTGACCGGATTCGGCAACCATTTCAGCACCGAAGCCGTCCCCGGCGCGCTGCCGATCGGCCGCAATTCGCCGCAGCGGCCGCCATTCGGCCTTTATGCCGAGCAGCTGTCCGGCACCGCCTTCACCATGGCGCGCGCCGAAAACCGCCGCGCCTGGCTCTACCGCCTGCGCCCGTCGGCGCTGCACGGCGCCTTTACCCCGCTTCCCGAACCCGTCGGCCACAGCGCGCGTCCGCCCGGTCCCAACCGCCTGCGCTGGGATCCGCGCCCGCTGCCCGAAACGCCGACGACCTTCCTCGCCTCGATCGTGCCGATGCTGTCCAACGGCGACCCGGCGGCGCTGACCGGCGTCAGCCTGGCGACCTATGCCGCCACCCGGGACATGGGCAACCAGGCGTATTTCAGCGCCGACGGCGAAATCCTGGTCATCCCCCGGCAGGGCCGGCTCCGGATCGACACCGAAATGGGCCAAATGGCGGTCGAACCGCTCGAAATCGCGCTGATTCCGCGCGGGCTGCGCTTTCGCGTCATACTGCCCGATGGCAGCGCCAGCGGCTATCTCGCCGAAAACCACGGCGCGCCGTTCCGCCTCCCCGATCTCGGCCCCATCGGGTCGAACGGCCTCGCCAACCCGCGCGATTTCGCAAGCCCCGCTGCCTGGTTCGAAGATCGTGACGAACCCTTCGAGCTCGTCCAGAAATTCGGCGGCCGGCTGTGGACGACGACGCTGGCGCATTCGCCCTTCGATGTCGTCGCCTGGCACGGCAATCTGGCGCCGGTGAAATACGACCTGCGCCGCTTCAACACCATCGGCACTGTCAGCCACGATCATCCCGATCCGTCGATCTTCACCGTGCTGACCAGCCCCAGCGACATGCCCGGCCGCGCCAATGCCGATTTCGTCATCTTCCCGCCGCGCTGGATGGTCGCGGAGGACACGTTCCGCCCGCCCTGGTTCCACCGCAACATCATGTCGGAAGCCATGGGGCTGATCACCGGCGCCTATGATGCCAAGGCCGGTGGCTTCGCCCCCGGCGGCCTGTCGCTCCACAACATGATGAACGCCCATGGCCCCGATGCGGCCAGCTGGCGCGCCGCCACCGACGCCGTGCTGGCACCGCACAAGATCGACGGCACCATGGCCTTCATGCTCGAAAGCTGCTGGCCCTATCGTGTCACCGATGGCGCCATGGCCCTGGCACAGCCCGATTATGACGCAGCGTGGAGCGGGTTTCCGAAAGCGGTGGTCTGAAAGGGCCTCCGGCGGGCAGGGGCTGGCCCCTGCACCCGTTCCAAAGGCCCTTCAGTCCTCAGGCGTCCTTGCCGCCCGGCGTGTGGATGCCCGGCAGCGGCGGCACGCCCTGCGGCGGGATGTTGGGATCGAGCTCGTTGACCTCGTCCAGCCCCATCGCGACGTTCGAACGGCTGCGGCCATAGAGGAAATAGAACACCAGCCCGATCGCCGCCCAGCCGAAGAACACCGCCTGCGCCACCCATGACAGGAAGCCGAACAGCAGCAGGCAGCCGGCGGCCGCCAGCGGCGCGACCAGCCATACCGCGGGGGTGCGGAAGCTGCGCTTGCGATCCGGGTTCGACCGGCGCAGCGCCATGATGGCGAGCGCGACGAAGAAGAAGGCGCACAGCGTCCCGCCGTTGGAAACCGACGCCAGCTGGCCGACCGGGAAGAACGCCGCAGCGACGGTCACGGCAGCACCGGTGACCATGGTGACGATATGCGGCGTCTTGAACTTCGGGTGGATCTTCGAAAGGCCCTTGGGCAGCAGGCCGTCGCGCGACATGACGAAGAACACCCGGGTCTGGGCGAACATCATCATCAGCACGACCGAAGGCAGGGCAAAACCGGCGGCAAGCCCGAGGACGTTGCCGATGCCCGGATAGCCGATTTCGCGCAGCACATGCGCCAGTGCCTCGTTCGAACAGACAACCGGCTTGGCGCCTTCCGCCGCCGCGCACAGCGCCGCCATTTCGGGCGATCCGGGGAAGGGGGCAGTGCCGGTCACGGCATCGATCATCGGCTGCGCGCCATAGCTGCCGATGACACCGACGCCGACCAGCAGATAGAAGGCGGTGCAGATCACCAGGCTGGCGATCAGGCCGATCGGGATGTTGCGCTGCGGGTCCTTGGTTTCCTCCGCCGCCGTCGACACCGCGTCGAAGCCGACAAAGGCGAAGAAGATGATCGACGCCGCCGCGACGGCGCTGCCGGCGCCCAGCGGCATGAATGGCACGAAATTGTCGGACTGCGCCGCCGGCACCGCAAGCACGACGAACGCCGTCAGCGCGAGCACCTTGACGACCACCAGCACCGCATTGACCGTGGCGCTTTCCTTGGTGCCGACGACCAGCAACGCCGTCACCGCCACGGCGATCAGCACCGCCGGAAGGTTGATGAGGCCGCCTGCATATGGCCCGTTGACCAGCGCCTGGGGCAGCTCGATCCCGGCAAAATTCTGCAGCACGCCGACGGCATAGCCCGACCAGCCGACCGCGACCGCGCTCGCGGCGACCGCATATTCCAGCACCAGTGCCCAGCCGACGACCCAGGCGAGGATCTCGCCGAAGGTCGCATAGCTATAGGTATAGGCCGATCCCGAAACCGGGACCATCGAGGCAAGTTCGGCATAGCAGAGCGCGGCAAGGCCGCAGACGACGGCCGCGAGCACGAAGCTGATCAGCATGGCCGGGCCGGCGACCTGCGCCGCCTCGGCGGTCAGCACGAAAATGCCGGTCCCGATGATGCCGCCGATGCCCAGCATCGTCAGCTGAAACGCACCAAGAGAACGTGTGAGAGCCTTTTTTTCCGCCGTCGCCAGAATAGAATCGAGCGATTTGATACGCCAGTTCGCCAAGAATTTTCCCCTCCAATTGGCGCGCGCCAGCCCCGGGCCAGCGGCTGCCTATCGATGGCGGGCATAGGTGCAGGACTTGTGCCGATGGTCAAGCACGATGACGCATTGCAGCGTCGGGAAATGACGTTTCTGTTATCACATTGTGACGTTGATGTTTCTTCGATCACAGAAAATCGGTGGCCGCAGCGCGCATGCTGGGCTATGCTGGCCGGATGTCGTCCGCCGTCGCCTTGCACCCCCAGCCGCTTTCCGCGGCGGAACGCGCCGCGCTCGGCACGCTGGCCGGCGCGCGCGGCCCGATGCTCGCGCAGATCGAAGCTTGGGCGGCGATCAACAGCGGCAGCCGCAATCTGGCCGGGCTCGAGGCGATGGCGACGGCGCTGCTCGCCGCGGTCGCACCCCTTGGCGGCACGGCGCGGCTGGTCGATCCGGCGCCGGCGGATGCCGTCGATGCCGCGGGCGACACCCTGGCCATCGCCCATGGCCGCAACCTCCATGTCGTCAAACGCCCCGATGCGCCGGTGCGGGTGTTGCTGACCGGGCATATGGACACGGTGTTCGGCGCCGATCACCCGTTCCAGGCGTGCCGCTGGCGCGATACCGATACCCTGGGCGGCCCCGGCGTCGCCGACATGAAGGGCGGCATCGCCGTCATGCTCGCCGCGCTGGCGGCGTTCGAGGCATCGGACGTCGCCGCCGGTCTCGGTTGGGAAATCGTCCTCAACAGCGACGAGGAAGTGTCGTCGCCGGGCTCGACGCCGCTGCTCGTCGCCGCCGCGCGCCGCTGCCATCTCGGGCTGACCTTCGAACCGGCGCTGCCCGATGGCACGCTCGCCGGCGCCCGCAAGGGGTCGGGCAATTTTTCCGCCATCGTCGCCGGCCGCGCCGCCCATGCCGGGCGCGAGCCTGAAAACGGCCGCAACGCTATCCTCGCCGCCGCCGACCTGGCGCTGCGGCTGAAGGCGCTGACCGCCGATGACCTGACCGTCAACCCGGCGCGCATCGATGGCGGCGGCCCCAACAACATCGTCCCCGACAAGGCCGTGCTGCGCTGGAACATGCGCGCTTCCACGCCCGATGCCGCCGCGCGCGCCCGCGCCTCCGTCGACACACTGGCCGCCGCGGTCGCCGCCGCGCATGACGTCGCCATCCACGTCCACGGCCATTCCGCCCGGCCGCCGAAACCGCTCGATGCCAACCAGCAGCGGCTGTTCGACCTGGTGCGCGACTGCGGCGCCGCCATCGGGCTCAGCATCGGCTGGCGCGATACCGGCGGCGTCTGCGACGGCAACAACCTCGCCGCCACCGGCCTCGCGGTCGTCGACACGCTCGGCCCGCGCGGCGGCGCCATCCATTCGGCCGACGAATTCCTCTGCGCCGACTCGCTGGTCGAACGCGCCCAGCTGGCGGCGCTGGTGCTGATGCGCGTCGCCCGGTCGGGGTGGGTGCGATGAGCTGGCGCGTCCGCCCCGCCACCGGCGCCGACCTGCCGGCGCTGCTCGATCTGGCGCGGCTGACCGGCGGCGGCTTCACCAACCTGCCGGCGGATGCGGACGCGCTGGCGGCGCGGCTGGCACTGTCCGACGCCAGTTTCGCGCGCGCCGAAGACGCGCCCGATGACGAGCTGTATATCCTCCTTCTCGAACAGACACTGACCGGCCGCATCGGCGGCTGCGGCATGGTGTTCAGCCGGATCGGTGCCCGCTGGCCCTTCTACAGCTACAAGATCGGCGTGCTCAGCCAGACCTCGGCGCATCTCGGCCGCACCTTCGCGCTGCCGTTCCTCAACCTCGTCACCGATCACGATGGCGCCAGCGAAGTCGGCGGCCTGTTCCTCCACCCGGACCTGCGCACCGGCGGGCTCGGCAAGCTGCTGGCACGGTCGCGCTACCTGTTCGTCGCGCAGCATCGGGCGCGCTTCGCCGACACCATGCTGGCGGAGCTGCGCGGCGTGCTCGATGACGACGGCCATTCGCCGTTCTGGGACGCGCTGGGCGCCAAGTTCTTCGGCATGAGCTTTCCCGAAGCCGATGCCTTCAACGCCGTCCATGGCAGCCAGTTCATCGCCGATCTGATGCCCAAGCACCCGGTCTATACGGCGTTGCTGCCCGATGCGGCGCGCGCGGTGATCGGCCAGCCGCATGCCAGCGGCCGCGGTGCGCTCGCCATGCTGCAGGCCGAAGGATTTCATTACGACAATTATGTCGACATTTTCGACGGCGGCCCGACGGTGACGGCGCGCACCGACCAGCTGCGCACGGTGCGCGAGTCGCGCAGCGCCGGTGTCACGCGCCTGTGCACCACCGGCCCGACGCCGCAGGGCAATGCCTTCACCCCGGCGCTGCTCGCCGCCGGCCGGCTGGGCGAATTCCGCGCCTGGATCGGCCACCGCGCCATCGAAGGCGAAGGCAATGTCGCATTGCCGGCGCGCGAAGCCCTCAGCCTTGGCCTCGGCATCGGAGACGCGGTCCGCCATGTCGCGATTTGAATCGACCGATCCCTGCACCGGCGCCGTGCTGTGGCAGGGCGCCGCCGGCGATGTCGCCGCAGCCGTCGCCGCCGCCCGCCAGGCGCTTCCCGGCTGGGCGACCAGCCGCCTTGCGGACCGCGTCGCCGTCGCCCGCGCCTTCCAGGCCATCGTCACCGCCCGCGCCGACGCCTTTGCCCGGCTGATCGCCAGCGAAACCGGCAAGCCGCTGTGGGAAACCCGCACCGAGGTCGCCTCGGTCGCCGCCAAGGTCGATATTTCCATCACCGCCCAGGCCGAACGCGCCGGCATGCGCAGCGGCGAGGTCGGCGGCGTGCGGCAGGTGCTGCGCCACAAGCCGCACGGCGTCCTCGCCGTGCTGGGCCCATATAATTTCCCGGCGCATTTGCCCAACGGCCATATCGTCCCGGCGCTGCTGGCCGGCAACACGGTCGTTTTCAAGCCATCGGAACTGACGCCCGCGGTCGCCGATTTCATGGCCGATTGCTGGGCGGCGGCCGGCCTGCCCGCCGGCGTGCTCAATATCGTCCAGGGCGGCGGCGACACCGGGCGCGACCTGGCCGCGGCCGATATCGACGGCCTGTTGTTCACCGGCTCGGCGCATGTCGGTGCCGCGCTGGCGCGCCAGTTCGCCGACACGCCGGGGCGCATCCTGGCGCTGGAAATGGGCGGCAACAATCCGCTGATCATCTGGGATCTCGCCGACGCTGCGCTCGATGCTGCCGCCGCGCTCATCGTCCAGTCGGCCTATCTCAGCGCCGGGCAACGCTGCACCTGCGCCCGCCGGCTGATCGTGCGTGATGGCGCGCACGCCCCGCTGCTCGACCGCGTCACCGCGCTGCTCGACCGCATCATCGTCGGTGCGCCGTTCGACGATCCGCAGCCGTTCATGGGCCCGGTCATCGCCAATCGCGCCGCCGACGGCCTCGTCGCCGGCGCCGACACGCTGGTCGCGCGCGGCGCCCGTACCCTGCGCCCGCTGACCCGCCGCGACCCCGGCCTGCCCTTCCTGCTGCCGGCGCTCTACGACGTCACCGGCGTTTCCGGCCTGCCCGATGCGGAGCTGTTCGGCCCCGTCCTGCAGCTCACCCGCGTCGCGGACTGGGACGCCGCCATCGCCGCTGCCAATGCGACGCGCTTCGGCCTGTCGGCGGGCCTCATCGGCGGCGACGCGGCGCTGTACGACCGTTTGTGGACGGCGTCGCGCGCCGGCGTCGTCAACTGGAACCGCCCGACCAATGGCGCTGCTTCCAACGCCCCCTTCGGCGGCATCGGCCTGTCGGGCAACCACCGCCCCAGCGCCTATTATGCCGCCGACTATGCCGCCTGGCCGGTCGCCAGCCTGGAAGCCGACTCGCCCGACGCGACGATCACCACCGGCCTCGGCGCATGATCGTCGAAATCAACTTCGACGGCCTCATCGGCCCCACCCACAATTACGCCGCGCTCAGTTTCGGCAACCTCGCCAGCGCATCGAATGCCGGTGCCGTCTCGCGCCCGCGCGACGCCGCGCTGCAGGGCCTCGCCAAGATGCGCTTCGCCATGTCGCTCGGCTTGACCCAGGGGTTCCTGCTCCCGCTCGATCGCCCCGATGCCGGCTGGCTGCGCCAACTCGGCTTTGCCGGCAGCGATGCGCAGGTCTGCGCCGCTGCCCATCGCGCCGATCCGCGGCTGTTCGCCCAGGCCTGTTCGGCGTCGGCGATGTGGACTGCCAATGCCGGCACCGTCTCGCCCGCCGCCGACACCGCCGATGGCCGCACCCACATCACCACCGCCAACCTGTCGCGGATGACCCACCGCAGCCTGGAGGCCGCCGCCACGGAGGCGCAGCTGCGCCGGGCCTTCGCCCACCCGGCCTTCGCCGTCCATGCCGCCGTCCCCGCGACCTTCGGCGACGAAGGTGCCGCCAACCACATGCGCCTCGCCCCCGCGCACGCCGTGACTGGCGTCGAGATCTTCGTCTATGGCGAGGAGGGCGGCACATTCCCCGCCCGCCAGAACCGCCGCGCCAGCGAGGCCGTTGCGCGCCGCCACGGCCTGGCGCCCGAGCGCACCATCTTCGCCGCGCAATCGCCCGCCGCCATCGATGCCGGCGCTTTCCACAATGATGTCGTCGCCGTCGCCAATGAACATGTGCTGTTCGCCCATGAACAGGCCTTCGCCGACCCCGACCGCCTTCATGCCGATATCCGCGCCCGGCTGCCCGGCGCGACGATCATCACCGTGCCGGCCAGCGCCGTCAGCCTGGCCGAGGCCATCCGCTCCTATCTGTTCAATTCACAGCTGGTGACCGTTCCGGACGGCAGCATGGCGCTGATCCTGCCGCAGGAGGCGCACGACTGCACCCCGGTCAAGGCCTGGCTCGACCGTCTCGTCACCGGCGACACGCCGATCCGCGCCGTCCACTATGTTCACGTGCGCGAATCGATGCGCAACGGCGGCGGTCCCGCCTGCCTGCGGCTGCGCGTCGTCGCCGACCCGGCGACGGTCGATCCGCGCTTCCTGCTCGACGACGCCCGCGCCGATCGGCTGGAGGCAGTCATAACGGCGCATTGGCCCGAAGCGATCGGGCCCGATGATCTCGGCAATCCCGACCTGTGGGCACAGGCCTGGGCGGCGCGGGCGGCCCTGATCGAACTGCAAAACTGAACCTTCACCCCCGCGAAGGCGGGGGCCCATCTCCAATTCCCGGAAATGGACCCCCGCCTTCGCGGGAGTGACGAACAACCCTGCTAAAGCGTCCGTTCGCGGCTTTCGACTTCGAACGTCTCGATCACGTCACCGGCGCGCACGTCCGACGAATCGGCGAGGGTGATACCGCATTCGAAGCCCGACTTGACCTCGGCGACATCCTCCTTGAAGCGCCGCAGCGTCGCGATCGAGCCATTGTAGATGATGACATCGTCGCGCATGACACGCGCCCGCAGCGCCTTCTTGATGAAGCCTTCGGTGACGCGGATACCTGCCGCCTTGCCGGTCTTGCCGGCCTGGAAGACATCGAGAACCAGCGCCCGCCCGACGACATTTTCGAGCAGTTCGGGGCCCAGCTGCCCGGCCATCGCCGCTTTCACTTCGTCGATCAAATCGTAGATGACGTCGTAATATTTCAGCGCCACGCCGTCGCGCTGGGCGATTTCGCGCGCCTTGGCATTGGCACGGACGTTGAAGCCGATGATCGGTGCACCGCTGGCCTTGGCCAGCGTCACATCGGATTCGGTGATGCCGCCGACCGACGACAACAGCACCTTGGCCTTGATGAGATCGGTCGAAATCTTGTTGACCGCCCCGGCAATGGCTTCCGCCGACCCCTGGGTGTCCGCCTTGATGACCAGCGGGTAAGTCTGCGCCTTCGCAGCACGCAGGACGGAGAACATCGTTTCGAGGTTCGCCGGCTCCTGCTCGATGCGCTTGGCGTTGATGACGCCGGCACGATATTCGGCGACTTCGCGGGCACGTGCCTCGTTTTCAACCACGGTCACCGGATCGCCGGCCAGCGGCACGCCGGTCAGGCCGAGGACTTCGACGGGTGTCGACGGCAGCGCCGTCTTCACCGTCTTGCCCTGGTCGTCGACCAGCGCACGCACCTTGCCCCATTCCGACCCCATCACGAAGATGTCGCCGGTCTTGAGCGTGCCGCGCCGCACCAGCACGGTCGCCAACGCGCCCTTGCCCTTGTCGAGCCGGGCTTCGATGACGGTGCCCTCGGCGGAGCGGTCAGGATTGGCCTTCAGCTCCAGGATTTCGGCCTGCAGCAGGATCTTCTCGATCAGCTCGTCGAGGCCGGTCTTGGCCGTCGCCGACACTTCGACATCCTGGACTTCGCCGCCCATCGATTCGACCTGCACGTCATATTGCAGCAGCGCCTGGCGGATCTTTTCGGCATTGGCGCCGGCCTTGTCCATCTTGTTGATGGCGACGATCATCGGCACGCCGGCGGCCTTGGTGTGCTGGATCGCCTCGATGGTCTGCGGCATGATGCCGTCATCCCACGCCACGACCAGCACGACGATGTCGGTGATCGACGCACCGCGCGACCGCATCGCCGTGAAGGCTTCATGGCCCGGCGTGTCGAGGAAGGTGATCTTGTTCTTCGACTTGGTGGTGATCTGATAGGCGCCGATATGCTGGGTAATGCCACCCGCTTCGCCGCGCACGACATTGGTGCCGCGCAAGGCATCGAGCAGCGACGTCTTGCCATGGTCGACATGGCCCATGATGGTGACAACCGGCGGGCGCTCGACCAGATGATCGTCGACATCCGCTGCGCCGACCATGCCGATTTCGACATCGGATTCCGACACGCGGACGATGTTGTGGCCGAATTCGGTCAGCACCAGCTCGGCCGTGTCCTGGTCGATCTCGTCGACGGCGGCCGATGGCACGCCCATGCGGGCGAGCAGGCGGACAACGTTCGACGTGCGCTCGGCCATGCGGTTGGCGAGTTCGGACACGGTGATGCGGTCGGGCACCGTCACGTCGCGGACCTGCTTGGCCTGCGAGCCGAGGCGGCCACGCTCCTTCTCGCGCGCCCGGCGCAGCGCCGCGAGGCTCCGCGTGCGGGTGCTGTCATCCGAATCGAGCGCGCGGGTGACGGTCAGCTTGCCCGACTGGCGACGGTCGTCGCCCAGCCGCAGCCGCGCCGGCTTGGCGGCAAGGTCGGGCTTGCGGCCGGGCAGTGCCCGAACCCGCAGCCGCTCTTCCTCCTCGTCGAGTTCGACGAGCGTCATCGGTGTTTCGGTCGCAACCGGATCGGGCCGGGTGGCGAGTTCTTCCTGCGCCAGGCGCTTTTCTTCCAGGCGCTGGCGCTCGGCCTCGGCGGCTTCGGCCTTGGCGGCTTCCTCGCGGATGCGCGCTTCCTCGGCGGCGCGCAGCCGGTCTTCCTCGGCCTGGCGCAGCAGCAGCGCCTGGCGCTCCTGCCGTGTCATCAGATCGGCCTGCACCGGGCGGCGCGGCTCGGGCGCGCGCTGGGCGGGACGGGCAGCGCCCGGGCGCGCCGCGGCCGGCGCCGGACGCGCGGGGGAAGGGGCAGGGGCCGGCGTGGGCGTTGCAACCGCCGCCGGCGCGGGCGCCGGGGCTTCGACCTTGGGCTCCGGCGGCTTCGGCGCCGGGGCGCGCTCCACCGGGCGGAACATCACCGGCGGCGGCACGACGCGGGCCGGCTCGGCCGGGGTCGCAGCGACAGGGGCCGGCGCGGCAGCAGCCGGGGCCGGCGTGGGCGCAGGCGTCGGGGCCGGCGCAGCAGCGACCGGTGCGGGCTCGGGCGCCTTGGCAACCGGCGCGGGGGTTGGCGCAGGAGCCGGTGCAGGGGTCGGTGCCGGCGCGGCAACAGGCGCCGCAACCGGCGGGGCCGGCGGCGTTTCGACCGGTGCCGGATCGCCCGGGCGGTGCAGCACGCGCGCACGCTTCACTTCCACGACGACCTGCTTGGTGCGGCCATGGCTGAAGCTCTGCTTGACCTTGCCGACTTCGACCGCCTTGTTGAGGCCGAGGGGGGCACGCATGCCGAGTTTGGGTTTGTTGTCGTCGCTCATTCTGTCGCGCCTAATGCCTTTCACCGGCAACATCGGCAACTGCCGAGTTAACCGCGTCACTCTCGTCGTCGTTTCTGTCGGTCCCGCCGCCGGAGACCATCGGCGAACCGTTGAAGGCCGCCCAGCGTTCCAGCGTCTCGATCACCCGCGCCGCGCTGGCACTGTCACCGATCGCCGCATGTACTACATTTTCGCGGCCAAGGGCCATCGACAATTGCTCGCGCCCCACCGGCAGCACGATCGAAACCGTGTCGGGAGAGGCGCCGCGCCGCCGCGCTTCCAGCTTGCTCATGCCGTCGGGCTTGGCGTCCGCCGCGTGCAGCAGCAGCCGCACCTTGCCCTTCAAAATCGCCTCGCCGACGCGCTCATGTCCCCAGATGAGGTTGCCGGACTTGTTTTCCAACCCCAGCCGGTCGAGCGCGCGGCGTTCCAGCCCGGCGGCGATCTGGTCGGGCAGGGTGTCGGGCAGTTTCAGGCTGTTCGATTTGAACGCCCGCGCCAGCGCGCCTTTCAGCTTGCCCTTCGCCAGCGCCGCTTCGAGCAACGCGCGATCGGCGACGATCCAGGCGCCGCGCCCCGGCAGCTTGGCACCGAGATCGGCCGCCACCTGGCTGTCGGGGCCGACGGCAAGCCGGATCAGCGCCGCACGGGCCCCGTGGGCGCCCGTCAGGATGCAGCGGCGCTCGGGCAGAGCGGTGCCATCGGCGCCCGTGTCGGGCGCGGCATCCGCGACTGTGATGTCGGACGTCAGATGTTCATCGTGTTCCATCCGCGGGTGCGTCCTCCGCGGCAGGGGCTTCTTCGTCAACGAACCAATGCGCGCGCGCCGCCATGATGATGCGGTTGCCGTCGTCGTCGGACAGGCCGAAGTCCTTCAGCACGCCGCTGCCCTTCGACACCAGTTCGTCGGTGGCAAGGTCGCCCAGGTCGTCGAGCGTCTTGATGCCCTTCTTGCCGAGCGCCACCAGCATGGCTTCGGTCAGCCCCTCGATCGCGGCGACATCGTCCTCGACGCCCAGTGCAACGCGTTCCTCGCGGGCAGCGGCCTCGCGGCGTTCCAGTGCCTCGATGGCGCGCTTCTGCAATTCGCCGCCCAGGTCCTCGTCAAAGCCTTCGATGCCGGCGATTTCGGACAGGTCGACATAGGCGACCTCCTCCAGCTCCGAAAAGCCTTCGGCGACCAGCAACTGCGCCAGCGTCTCGTCGACATCGAGCTCGCTTTCGAACATCGCCGACTTCTCGGTGAATTCCTTCTGGCGGCGCTCCGATTCGTCCGCCTCGGTCATGATGTCGATCTGGCGGCCGGTCAGCTGCGAGGCGAGCCGGACATTCTGGCCGCGGCGGCCGATGGCCAGCGAAAGCTGGTCGTCGGGCACCACCACATCGATGCGATTGTCTTCCTCGTCCATCACCACCTTGGCGACTTCGGCGGGCTGCAGCGCGTTGACGACGAACGTTGCGACATCGGGCGACCAGGGGATGATGTCGATCTTTTCGCCCTGCAGTTCCTGCACCACCGCCTGGACGCGGCTGCCCTTCATGCCGACGCAGGCGCCGACCGGGTCGATGCTCGAATCGCGGCTGATGACGCCGATCTTGGCGCGGCTGCCGGGGTCGCGGGCAACGGCCTTGATCTCGATGATGCCGTCATAGATTTCCGGCACTTCCTGCGCAAACAGCTTTTTCATGAAGTCGCCGGCGGAGCGCGACAGGAAAATCTGCGGCCCGCGCGGCTCGCGGCGGACGCTGGCGATCAGTGCGCGCACCCGGTCACCGGGCTTGAGCACTTCGCGCGGGATCTGCTGGTCGCGGCGGATGACGCCCTCGGCCTTGCCCAGATCGACAACAACATGGCCGAACTCGGCGCGCTTGACGAGGCCGGTGATGATCTCGCCGGCGCGGTCCTTGAACTCGTCAAACTGGCGGTCGCGCTCGGCATCGCGGACCTTCTGGACGATGACCTGCTTGGCGGCCTGCGCGGCGATGCGGCCGAATTCGACCGGCGGCAGCGGATCGACGATGAAATCGCCGAGCTTGGCCGACTTGTCCTTCTTCACCGCGTCCTTCAGCGACACCTGCTTGAAGAAATCCTCGGGCTCCTCGACGACTTCGAGGACGCGCCACAGCCGGGTTTCACCGCCCTTGGGGTCGATCTTGGCGCGAATGTCGTTCTCGGCACCATAGCGCGCGCGGGCGGCGCGCTGGATGGCGTCTTCCATCGCCTCGATGACGATGGTCCGGTCGATCGACTTCTCGCGCGCCACGGCATCGGCGATGGCGATCAGTTCGGCCCGGTTGGCGGTGACGGCAGTGGCCATGGTCTCAGTCCTCGGTGGAATCATTGTCGTTGGCGGAATCGCCTTCGACATCGCTGTCGATGTCGGGCAATTCGATCGTCTCGTCGGCGTCGCTGGCGTCCAGTGGCCGCGTCGCCTTCAACAGCGCCGGCGTCAGCACCAGCTTGGCCGCGGTGATCGCCGCCAGTGGCAGCACGATATCGCCGACACTCTTGATGGTCAGCGTCACCCTATCATCATTTCGTGCGCCGATCACCCCATGCGCGCGCGCCCGGCCATCGACCGGCGGGTCGATCTTGACCCGCACTTCATGCCCGGCCCAGCGGTCCCAGTCGGCGGTGCGCGTCAGCGGCCGGTCGATCCCGGGCGACGAAACTTCGAGCGCATATTCGCTGTCGATGGGGTCGGCTTCCTCCAGCGGCAGGTCGAGCGCCCGGCTGATCTCGGCGCACTGGCCCAGCGTCAGCTGGCCGGTGTCGCGGTCTTCCGCCATCACCTGCAGCGTCATGTCGCCGGGCTTGCCGGTCAGCTGGATGCGGACCAGGTCATAGCCGAGCTCGGCCACCACCGGAGCGATGATGGCGTTGAGCGTCGTGGCAAGGTCGGCAGGCTGCTGCAAGAAATCCGGTCCGTTTCACAAATGCGTCTGGCGGCGGTCGGGGCTGCCCCGGCCGACCTCCATGCGGTTACCCATGTAGAGATGGCTGCCATATAGGCCGCGTCGGCGTGCGGAGCAAGTGGGGCGCAGCGCAGGGGGCACCAGGCAGGTGGCGCAATGCCGCCGCTGGCGCGTTGCGGCGCCGCACGCTAGTTTGCGGCACGCCGTAGCGGCCCGCAGCCAGGAAAGTTTTGCGAATGAAGACGACATTGCGTTTCATCGGCGTCGCCGCCGTGCTGGCGATCGCCACTTCGGCCGGCGCGCAGAACACCGTCAAGGCCGGCGCCCAGACCAATACCGACGAAAAGAGCGATCTCGACAAGGTCGGCGACACGATGGAAAATATCGGCACCAGGCCGCTGAAGGACCTCAACATCATCAAGGCCAAGGTGGCGCCCGAGATCGAGGCGATCATGCAGGAGCCCTATTCGCTCAAGGGCATCCGCAGCTGCGCCCAGTTCAAGACCGCGATCAACCGGATGACGGCGGTGCTCGGCCCCGATGTCGATTCGCCGCAGACCCAGAAGGACGACAAGACGCCTGCCGAAGTAGCGCTCAGCCTCGGCGAATCGGCCGCCGGCGGCATCATCCCCTTCTCCGGCGTCATCCGCCGCCTGACCGGCGCCGAAGCCCGGCAGAAATATGCCCAGGCCGCAATCTATGCCGGATCGGTGCGCCGCGCCTATCTGAAGGGCACCGCGCGCGCCAAGGGCTGCAAGGTCTGACATCGCGCCGGGCCACCGCCGGCGCCGCCGGCGCCGCTGCGTCATCCCGCCGGCGCCCCGGCCCGACAATATGTCCATCTGGCCGCATTCCGGCCTTGCCTCCCCCGGTCATTTGCCGCCACATGCGCGGTGTGACTGCGGGGGGGATGATTGCATGCGCGTTCGATTGACGGCGGCCATATTGGCGTCGGCCCTGGTGCTGCCGGTGGCGGCGCACGCCGCCGACCATCCCGGCGAAGCGGCGTTTCGCGCGATCTACAAGGAACTCGTCGAAACCGACACCAGCCATGCCACGGGTGATTGCACCCTTGCGGCCAGGCGCATGGCGGCACGGCTGAAGGCGGCGGGCTTTGCCGATGCCGACCTCAACGTCTTTTCCCCCGAAGGCCTGCCGCTCGATGGCGGCCTCATCGCCACGCTGCCCGGCAGCGACCCTGCGCAGGGTGCGGTCATGCTCCTCGCCCATCTCGACGTCGTCGATGCCAAACGCGAGGACTGGACCCGCGACCCGTTCACGCTGGTGGAGGACGGCGGCTATTTCTATGCCCGCGGCAGCGCCGACGACAAGGCACAGGCCGCGATCTGGGTGGACAGCCTCGTCCGCCTCAAACAGGCCGGCGCGCGGCCGCAGCGCACCGTCAAGCTGCTGCTGTCGTGCGGCGAGGAATCGGGCGCGCGCATCAACAATGTCCGCTGGTTGATCGACAAGCACCCCGACTGGATCAAGGCCAGCTTCGCGCTCAACGAAGGCGGCGGCGGCGCGCTCAAGCCCGACGGCACGCCATTGGCCCTGAGCTTCCAGGCCGGCGAAAAGGTCACCCAGAATTTCCGCGTCGAAGCGACCAACCCGGGCGGCCATTCGTCGGTGCCGCGCCCCGACAATGCCATCTATGCGCTGTCGACCGCGCTGAATCGCATCGGCGCCTATGAATTCCCGATCCGCTTCAACGATGTCACCCGCGCCACCTTCACCGAAGTCGGCAAGATGACGCCGGGGCCGATGGGCGCCGCGATGCTGAAGCTGGTCGCCGACCCGACCGACGCCGCCGCCAACGCCATCGTCTCGAAGGACCCGCGCTACCGCGCGCTGCTGCGCACCACCTGCGTCGCCACCCAGGTCGAAGGCGGCCATGCCATCAACGCACTGCCGCAGCGCGCCTTTGCCAACGTCAACTGCCGGATGTTCCCCAGCGATACGCCCGCCGATGTCGGCACGCAGCTGAAGGCCGCCGTCGGCGACGCGGCCGCGACCGTCACCGCGGTGCCGCCGGTCAACCCGGTCAACGCGCCGCCGCCGCTGGCCGGCGAAGTCTATGACAAGGCGGCGGCGCTGGCGAAGACGCACTTCCCCGGCGTGCCGATCATCCCCGCCATGACCACCGGTGCCACCGACGGGCGTTTCCTCATCGCCGCCGGCGTTCCCACCTATGGCGTCCCCGGCATGTTCAGCGACGGGTCGACCAACGCCCATGGCCTCAACGAACGCATCTCGGTCAAATGGCTGATGACCGGGCGCGACTATCTCCACGATCTCGTCAAAGCCTATGCGGGGGTGAAATGAAGTCACTGTTGATCGCGGCGCTGCTCGCAGCAACGTCTGCCCCCGCTGCTGCTGCCGCCGACCATCCCGGCGAAGCCGGCTTCCGCTCGCTCTACAAGGAGCTGGTCGAAACCAACACCACCGTCTCGACGGGCAGCTGCACCCGCG
Organism: Polymorphobacter fuscus; assembly: GCF_011927825.1. Lineage (NCBI taxonomy): Bacteria > Pseudomonadati > Pseudomonadota > Alphaproteobacteria > Sphingomonadales > Sphingosinicellaceae > Sandarakinorhabdus > Sandarakinorhabdus fusca. Next base: position 2,528,537 of record NZ_JAATJI010000001.1, read on the forward strand.
CCGCCGAACGCATGGCGGCGCGGCTGAAGGCCGCCGGCTATGCCGATGCCGATATCCGCGTCTTCAAGGGACCTGAAACCGGCCCCGACGCGCGCCCGCAGGACGGCGGCCTTGTCGCCACCCTCGCCGGCAGCGACCCGAAGGCCGGCGCCATCCTGCTGCTGTCGCACCTCGACGTGGTGGAGGCCAAGCGTGCCGACTGGGAACGCGACCCCTTCGCCTTCATCGAGGAAGGCGGCTGGTTCTATGGCCGCGGCGTTTCGGACGACAAGGCGCACGGCGCGATCTTCACCGATGCGATGATCCGGCTGAAAGCCGGCAAGCCGCTGCGCCGCACGCTGAAACTGGCGCTGACCTGCGGCGAGGAAGGCGGGCCGTTCAACAGCGCCAAATGGCTCGTCGAGAACCACCGCGACTGGATCGAGGCCGATTTCGCCCTCAACGAAGGCGGCAGCGGCAAGGCCGACGCGCAGGGCAAACCGGTCAGCCTGGGCTTCCAGGCCGGCGAGAAAGTCTACCAGGATTTCATCCTCGAAACCCGCAACCCCGGCGGCCACAGCAGCCGGCCGCGTCCCGACAACGCCATCTACGACCTCGCCAACGGCCTGGCGGCGCTCGGCAAGTCGGACTTCCCGGTGCAATTGTCCGACACCACGCGCGCCTATTTCACCGAAATGGCCAAGATCAGCGGCGGCGAGACTGCCACCGCGATCCGCGCGCTGCTCGCCAACCCGCAGGACGAAGCCGCCAACGCCATCGTCAGCCGCGATCCCGGCTGGCATTCGACGCTGCGCACCACCTGTGTCGCGACGATGCTCGATGCCGGCCATGCCCGCAACGCGCTGCCGCAGCGCGCCACCGCCAACGTCAACTGCCGGATGTTCCCCGGCGACAGCGTCGAAAAGGTCCGCGGCCAGATCGTCGAACGCCTCGGCAACCCGGCGATCACCGTGACGCCGCACGAATCCGAAAACCCGGAAAAGGCCGCGCCGCCGCCGCCTCTGTCGGCGCAGGTTTATGGCCCCGCCGCCCTGCTGGCGAAAAAGCACTTCCCCGGCGTGCCGCTGATCCCGACGATGAGCACCGGCGCCACCGATGGCCGTTATCTCAACGCCGCCGGCATCGCCACCTATGGCATGGCCGGGCGCTTCGGCATGCCCGATGGCAATGGCGTCCATGGCCTCAACGAACGCATCTCGGTCGCCGGCGTCCTCGCCGAGCGTGATTATCTGTTCGATCTCATCCAGGCCTATGCCAACAGCAAGGACGGCAAATGACCTTGAAGACCCTGCTGCTCGCCGCTGTCATCGCTGCCCCCGTCATCGCCGCCCCCGCGCAGGCCCAGGCGCTACGCCCCGACCAGCTGGCGTTCCGCGACCTGTACAAGCAGCTCGTGGAAACCAACACCACCCTGTCGGAAGGCAGCTGCACCAAGGCGGCGGCGCAGCTCGCGACGCGGCTGAAGGCGGCCGGCTTCAAGGATGCCGACATCACCCTGTTCAGCACGCCCGAACACCCCAAGGACGGCGGCCTTGTCGCCATACTGCCGGGCACCGATACCGCGGCCAAACCCATCCTGCTGCTCGGCCACCTCGATGTGGTGGAGGCCAAGCGCGCCGACTGGACCCGCGACCCCTTCGTCATGGTGGAGGAGGACGGCTATTATTACGGCCGAGGAACCTTCGACGACAAGTCGCAGGCAGCGATCTGGACCGATACGCTGATCCGCTACAAGCAATCGGGCAAGGCGCCCCGGCGCACGCTCAAGCTGGCGCTGACCTGCGGGGAGGAAACCACCAACGCCTTCAACGGCGCCGACTGGCTGGCCAAGAACCGTCCCGATCTGATCGCGGCCGAATTCGCCATCAACGAAGGCGGCGGCGGCCGCTACGATGCCAGTGGCAGGCCGATGGGCATCGGCGTCCAGGTCGGCGAAAAGACCGTCCAGAATTTCCAGCTGCAGACCACCAACCCCGGCGGCCATTCGTCCGTGCCGCGCCCCGACAACGCCATCACCGACCTGTCGCGCGCCATCGTCGCGGTCAACACCCATGAATTCCCGGTGCAGTTCAACGATACCACCCGCGCCTTCTTCACCCTGATGACCAAGGCCAGCCCGGCGCCGGTCGGCACCGCCATCACCGCGCTGCTCGCCAACCCGCAGGATGCCGCCGCCAACGCCATCGTCAGCCAGGACCCGAGCTTTCATTCGACGCTGCGCACCACCTGCGTGACGACGCTGGTCGATGCCGGCCATGCCAACAATGCGCTGGCGCAGCGCGCCACGGCCAACGTCAACTGCCGGATGTTCCCCGGCACCAACCCCGAAACCACCCGCGCCGACCTCGCCGCCGCCATCGCCAACCCCAAGGTCGCGATCACGCTGACGCCGCCGATCCGCCCCGTCGCGGTGTCGCCGCCGCTCAACGAGGCGGTGCTCGGGCCGATGAAGGCGCTGGCGGCAAAGCATTTCCCTGGCGTCCCCTTCGGACTGACCATGTCGACCGGGGCAACGGATGCGATCTTCCTGTCGCCGATCGGCATCCCGACCTATGGCGCGCCGGGGCTGTTCATCGATCCCGATGGCAATGGCATGCACGGCCTCAACGAACGCATCCGCATCAAGTCGCTGATGCAGGGCCGCGACTATCTCGACGATCTCGTCCACACCCTCGCCGATTGACGCGGGCGGCCGATTAGGGGTGGCGCAACCGCTGCCGCCGCCTTAACTGCCGGTCATGGACTTCGCCAATATCTTCGCGCCCGGCGCGCTCGCCATCCTGTTGCAGGTGGTGATGATCGATGTCGTGCTGGCCGGGGACAACGCCATCGTCGTCGGCTCGCTCGCCGCCGGCCTGCCGCCGCACGAGCGCAAGAAGGTCATCGCCATCGGCATCGCCGCGGCGCTGGTGCTGCGCATCGTCTTCGCGCTGCTGGTGACGCAGCTGATGCAGATCGTCGGCCTCGTCCTCGCCGGCGGGCTGCTGCTGCTCTGGGTGTCGTGGCGCATGTACCGCGACCTGCGCCCGTCGAAAGCCATCATCGACGTCGAAGGCGCCGATGATTTCGAAAGCGTCACCGGCCCGCCGCCGGCGAAAAGCTTCGCCGCCGCCGCCTGGTCGGTCGCCATCGCCGATGTGTCGATGAGCCTCGACAATGTCCTCGCCGTCGCCGGCGCCGCCCGCGAACACCCCGAAGTGATGATCATCGGGCTGGTCGTATCGGTGGCGATGATGGGCATCGCCGCCAATTTCATCGCCAAATATATCGAACGCTACCGCTGGATCGCCTATGTCGGCCTGGCCGTCATCGTCTATGTCGCCATCAAGATGATCGTCGAAGGCTGGCACCAGGTCGCCCCGGTGGTGCAACCCTTGGTCGGCTGACGCCGGCCGGGCGAGGCCCGATCGCAGGGGCATTGCGCTGAAAATCCGCTCATCCCGAGCGAAGTCGAGGGACTCCGCCCCCCGACATCGTCCGGGATGCGCGGGATCGTTATTCGCAGCCCTTCGCCCCCGTCCCCGCCACCCGCGGGATCAGGTGAAAGCGGGTCTGCCGGCCATCGATATACTGCACGGTCCTGCCATCGAAATAGGCGTCTTCCTCCAGTCGGAAGCCGACGTCCTGACCGCCCCATTCGGGCACCTTGTGGCGTGCCGCCAGCTCGATCGACCAGGCCGTGGGCGCGTCCATCGGCGCTTCGCCTTCGGGCCGCGCCGCCTGGTTGTCCCACATGCCGATCGGCGTTCCCGCGGCATGGCCATGGTAACCGATGGGGTGCGAATAGATGATCGGCGTCAGCCCCGCCGCGATCGCCTTGGCGCGCGCCGCCGCCAGCACCTCGTTGCCGCTGGCGCCGACCTTGAACGACGATGTCAGTGCATCCTGCACGCCATTGGCCGCGGCCAGCCCGGCCTTCAGCCCCGCCGGCGCGTCGGTCTCGCCGGGCTTGAGCACATAGCCCATATGCTGGGTATCGGTGTTCAGCCCCAGATATTTGATGCCGAAATCGACCCACAACAGGTCACCGGGCAGGATCACCGTATCGCCGCCGATCGTGTCCTTGACGCCCTGGCGGGTGATGTTGACCGTCGGCTGGAACCAGGTCGCCAGCTTCAGCCCGGCGATGCGTTCGCGATACCACCACATGACGTCGTCGGTGGTGGTCTTGCCCGGCGTGATAACCTTGGGCGAAAAGCCTTCGGCGATGATCGCATGGGCGGTGCGCACGATATCGGGATAGACCGCCATTTCGGCCGGGATCCGCGTTTCCAGCCAGCCGATTGCCAGCCGGTCCGCCGGCACCACCCGCGCCTTCAACGCCGGCGTCAGCGCGCCCAGCACGCCGTCGCGCTGGCTCGCCGTCAGCCCGTCGGCAAAGGCCGACATCGGCGAGACGTTGAGCGCGATCTTCTGCGGGTTGCGCGCCTTGATGATCTCGCCCAGCGCCGCCCATTGGTCGGGCTGTTCCTCGGGCTTCCACGCCGCCGCGAACAGCCCGCCCAGCCCATAGCGGCTGACCGTCAGCCGTTCGACCGGCTTGCCTGCGCCGGGGTCGTAGAACACCAGGATCGTGCGCCGCCGGGCGTGGAAACTCTGCCCGTCGAGCATCGTCGCCACCACCGGGTCTTCCAGATATTCGCGCGCCACCAGCACCCACATGTCGATGCCGTTGGCACGCATGATCTGCGGCACCACCGTGTCGAGCCGTTCCTTCAGCCACTTGTCCTGCAATGCCGCCCGGTCCTTCAGCGGCAGGATCGCCGGCATCGCCGGGTCGGGCGCCTCGGTCTGGCACATCTTCGGCTGCGTCCCCGCCTGGCCCCCCGCGGTCTCGCCCGCAGCCTGTCCCAGCGCCATCAGCGCCGCTATCGTCAAAAGCACGTATGTCTCCCCTTGTGGTCGCCGGCACCATAAGGCGAAACCCGCGGCAGGGAAGGGGCGGGATCGTTTCGGCCCTAGCCATCGGCAGGCGCGCCCCTTAGGCTGTGCCGATGGAAGACGATGTCCTCGCCCTGCGCGCCGCCGACAGCGATGGCATGGCTCCGATCACCGGCACCATCACCCTCGAAATCGGCGATGAAAGCGTGCCGGCGCTGCTCACCGCCTCGCTCACCCCGGCGCCGTTCGAATCGCTGCTGCCGATCTTTCGCGCCATCACCGACGAACTGACGACACGCGGCATCGCCCGGGAGGCGGCGGCGGGGCGCAGCCTGTCGTGCCGCGCCGGTTGCGGTGCCTGCTGCCGCCAGGCGGTGCCGCTCGCCGCTGCGGAGGCGCGCGCCATCGCCGCCCTCGTCGCCGCCATGCCGGACCCGCGCCGGACGCAACTGGAAGCGCGTTTCGCCGCTGCCCGGGCGGCGCTGGCGGCGGCGGGGCTGACGACCGTCGCCGCCGACATCGCCGCGCTCGACCGCACCGAACGCGACGATTACGGCCGGCGCTATTTCCGGCTGGGTCTCGCCTGTCCGTTCCTTGAGGCCGAAAGCTGCGCCATCCACCCCGATCGCCCGCTGTCGTGCCGCGAATATCTCGTCACCTCGCCGCCACAGGCCTGTGCCGACCCCAGCGACGCCAGCATCCGCACCGTGCCGCTCGCCGGCCGTGCCTCGGCGGCGGTGACGGCGCGCGGCAAGGCAGTCGAAGGCCATGGCACGGTGCTGATGGTCGATGCGCTGGCCTGGGCCGCCGCCCATCCGGCGCCGGTGCCCGAACATCCCGGCATCGACCTGGCGCTGACGACGATCGCGGAGCTGCCCGGGCGGCGCGCCGATGCCGCCTGAACCATCTGCCGAACCGCTGGACCTGTCGGCAACCCTGGTCCCCGGCGCGCCGGCGGCGACCGGCAATGTCACCATAAAGCTGGGCGACGACCACATCCCGATCCGCGTCACCGTGCCGGTCGAACCGACGACGCTGGAACCCCTGCTGCCGATCTTCCAGGGGTTTCTCGGCGCGATGGTCGATCGCGCCGTGGGGCAGGCGGCCGCCGCCGGCCTGTCGGTCTCGTGCCGCGCCGGCTGCGGCGCCTGCTGCCGCCAGGCGGTGCCGATCGCGCCATCCGAAGCGCGCGACGTCGCCGCCCATGTCGCGGCGATGCCCGATGCGCGGCGCACCCAGGTGCAGGCGCGCTTCGCCGCGGCCCGGCAGGCGCTCGCCGCGGCCGGCATCGGGGATCGCGCCGCCACCTTCGACGCGGCGACGATGGAGGATCGGCTGGCGTTTGGCATGGCCTATTTCCGCGCCGGCGTCGCGTGCCCGTTCCTCGAGGACGAAAGCTGTTCGATCCACCCCGTCCGGCCGCTCGCCTGCCGCGAATATCTGGTCACCTCGCCGGCGGAGAACTGCCGCTGGCCGACGATGGACAATGTCCGCCCGGTGCGGCTCGGCGGCAGCCTTGGCCAGGCGCTGATCGCCACCGAAGCGGTGATGGCCGGCCATGGCCGGCTGCTGCTCGTCGATGCGCTCGACTGGGCAGCGGCCAATCCGGCACCGCCGCCGGTCCACAATGGCCCGTCGCTGGTCAAGGGCGTGTTCGATGTGCTCGCCAAGCTGTCGGGGTGATCCTTTGCAACTTGCGCACGCACGACCTACATCGGGCCGATGAAAGCCACCCCTGACGAAAAGGGCCGCTCGATCCGCCTGCAACGGATCGGTGAACAGGTCCGCCACGCCATCGCCGAAATCATCGGCCGCGGCGAATTGCGCGACGAGCTGTTGCAGCGCACGATCGTGTCGGTCAGCGAGGTCCGCGTCACCGCCGACCTGCGCCATGCGACGGTGTTCATCAAGGCGCTGGGCGGCGGCGACGACCAGGCCGTCGTCAAGGCGCTTGCCAGCCACGCCCGCTTCCTGCGCGGCGAGGTCGCGCGCAAGATGGCGACCAAATACACGCCGGACCTGCGCTTTCGCGCCGACGAAAGCTTCGACGCCGGCGCCCGCATCGATGCCATCTTGCGCCGCCCGTCGATCGCCCGCGATCTGGAACCCGACGCCAAGCCGCGCCGCCTGTCGGACATCCGCGACGAGGAAGGCGATGACGACTGAGCTGTACGTGCCGCTGCACGCCGGCGACCTGCGGCTCGAACGGCTGACCGCGGCGCATCGCGAGGCGCTGCGCCAGGTCGCGGCGGCCGATGCCGATATCTGGGTGATGTACCCCTATTCGCTGATCGGCGACCATTTCGACCCCGAATTCGACACGATGCTGCAGGGCGCGCGGCAGGTCTATGCGGTATTCGACGGCGACGCCCTGGTCGGCTGCACCAGCTGGTACGGCCATGACGCCGCCAACCGCACGGTCGCCATCGGCGGCACCTTCCTCCACCCGGCGGTGCGCGGCAGCGGCCTCAACCTGCGGCTGAAACGCCTGATGATCGGCCACGCCCGCGCCTGCGGCATCGTCCGCATCGTGTTCGATATCGATGTCCGCAACGAACGCTCGCAGGCGGCCGTGCGCAAGCTGGGCGCGAAACAGGACGGCGTGCTGCGCCGGAACAAGATCACCTGGACCGGCCATGTCCGCGACACGGCGGTCTATTCGCTGTTGCCGGGTGAGGAATCGGCGCTGTTGCTGGGCGCCTGAGGTGACTTTCGCCGCGTCTTGGTGGTAAACGGCCGCATGCGCCGCAGCGAAACTACCGCCAGACTTTTGGCCCATGCCGACAGGCTCCGCGCTGCCGGGGTGGGTGCCCTGTATCTGTTCGGCTCGACGGCGCGCGACGAAGCCGGCCCTGCCAGCGACGTCGATCTCTTCTTCGATCCCGCCGATCCGCGGCTCAGCCTGTTCGGCGTCATGGCGGTCCGCGATACGGTCGAGGCCCTGCTCGGCTGCAAGGCCGATGTCATGACACGGGGGTCGTTGCACCCCTATCTGCGCCCGCGGATCGAAGCCGAAGCGCTGCGGGTCTTCTGATGGCCCGCACCTTCAAATGGTAAAGCGCGCCGTGCGTCTGCGGTTGCTCGATATCACAACGCAAGTCGCCGCCATCGAAGCGGCAATTGCCGGCCTGTCGCTCGCGGACTTTCGCAGCGACTGGCTGCGGCGCAGCGCCGTCGAACGCGGCATCGAAGTCATCTCCGAAGCCAGCCGCCATATCGATCCGGCACTGACGGTTCGCCACCCCGAGGTGCCGTGGCGCCGGGTTGCCGATATCGGCAATTGGCTGCGGCACGCCTATGAGCAGGTCGATCCGGCATTGATCTGGTTCATCGTGATCGACGAATTTCCCGCCCTCAAGGCTGCAATCGCCGACATGCTTGCGGCGACACCCGAGGATTGACCATCACCACCCCCCATCTCAACGGCTGGCTCATCCTCGACAAGCCGCTCGGCCTTTCATCGGCGCAGGGCGTCGCCGCCGCCAAGCGCATCCTGCGCGGCGCCGGCATCCGGCCGGACCGGATCGGCCATGGCGGCACGCTCGACCCGCTGGCCACCGGCGTGCTGCCGATCGCCATCGGGGAGGCGACCAAGCTCGCCGGGCGGATGCTCGATGCCACCAAGGGCTATGACTTCACCGTGCAATGGGGGGTCGCGACGGCGACCGAGGATGCCGAAGGCGCGGTGACCGCCACCAGCGACGTGCGCCCCGACGCCTCCGCCATTGCCGCCGTGCTGCCGCGTTTCACCGGGCCGATCGACCAGGTGCCGCCGACCTATTCGGCGCTCAAGGTCGATGGCAAGCGCGCCTATGCGCTGGCGCGCGCCGGCGAGGCGGTCGCACTGGCGACGCGCCATGTCACCATCCACAGCCTGGCGCTGCTTGCCACCACCGCCGACAGCGCGACCTTTTGCGCCAGTGTCAGCAAGGGCACCTATATCCGCAGCCTGGCGCGCGACCTGGCGCTGGCGCTCGGCACCGTCGGCCATGTCACCATGTTGCGCCGCACGAAGGCCGGCCCGTTCGCCATCGCGCAGGCGATATCGCTGGACAAATTCGAACAATCGGTGCAGGGGGCCAGCCTAGAACAGGTCATCCTGCCACTGATGGCGGGGCTGGACGACATCCCGGCTCTCGTTATCGATCCCGATCAGGCGGCGGCACTCCGACAGGGGCGCAAGCTGACGGGGCACCCCGCCAAACCCGGCACCTATCTCGCCTGCCTCGGCTCTGTTCCCGTGGCGCTTGTCGAGATCGACCACGATCAGGTCCGGGTGCTGCGCGGGTTCAACATGTAGCCATTTTGGCTTCGCAGCATAGGAGTATCCGATGTCGATTACCGCAGAACGCAAGGCCGACGTCATCAAGGGCAATGCCCGCGCCGCCAACGACACGGGTTCGCCCGAAGTCCAGGTCGCCATCCTTTCGGAGCGCATTTCCAACCTGACCGAGCATTTCAAGACCCACGCCAAGGACAATCACAGCCGTCGCGGCCTGCTCGTCCTCGTCAACAAGCGCCGCTCGCTGCTCGACTATCTCAAGAAGATCGACCAGGCGCGCTACACCGATCTCATCACGAAGCTCGGATTGCGTAAGTAGTCTGGGCAAATAATTCCGGACGGCCCCTTCTGCGGGGCCGTTCGTCTATCCGGGGCCAGCGATGGTCGCTGCCCCGGCCCGCATTCAGCGGACCTGCAGGGCGCGGAACGGCAATAGGGCCGGGTCGCGAGACGAAAGACGAAACATGTTCAACATCCACAAACAGGAAATCGAATGGGGCGGCCGCAAGCTGACCCTCGAAACCGGTCACATCGCCCGCCAGGCCGATGGCGCCGTGCTCGCCACCTACGGCGAAACCGTTGTGCTCTGCGCCGTCACGGCCGCCAAGAGCGTCAAGGAAGGCCAGGATTTCTTCCCGCTGACCGTCCATTACCAGGAAAAATATTCGGCGGCCGGCCGCATCCCCGGCGGCTTCTTCAAGCGCGAACGCGGCGCCACCGAGCATGAGACGCTGACCAGCCGCCTCATCGATCGCCCGCTGCGCCCGCTGTTCCCCGAAGGCTTCTACAATGAAGTCCTCGTCATCGCCCAGGTCCTGTCCTACGACAGCGAGAACGAAGCCGACATCGTCGCGCTGATCGCGGCGTCGGCCGCGCTGACGCTCTCGGGCGTGCCGTTCATGGGCCCCGTCGCCGCCGCCCGCGTCGCCTATCAGGACGGGGAATATATCCTCAACCCGACCAAGGCACAGGTCAAGGAAGGCCAGCTCGAACTGGTCTATGCCGGCACCAGCGACGCCATCCTGATGGTCGAATCCGAAGCCAAGGAGCTTTCGGAAGAGATCATGCTCGGCGCCGTCATGCACGCGCACAACCATTCGAAGCCGGTGATCGATGCGATCATCCGCCTCGCCGAAGCCGCTGCCAAGGAACCCTGGGACCTTCACATCGAAGACAGCACCAGCACCCTTGCCAAGATCAAGGACGCCGTCGGTGATTCGATCGCCGATGCCTACAAGATCATCGCGAAAGCCGACCGCCAGTCGGCGCTGGGCAAGGCCAAGGCCACCGTCAAGGAAATGTTCGCCGGCACCGCGCCCGCCGAAGCGCTGAAGGCGTCGAAGCTGGTCAAGAAGGTCGAAGGCGCCATCGTCCGCAACGCCATCCTCAAGGACGGCATCCGCATCGACGGCCGCAACACCACGACCGTCCGCCCCATCGAAGCCATCGTCGGCTTCCTGCCGCGCACCCATGGTTCGGCGCTGTTCACCCGCGGCGAAACCCAGGCGATCGTCACCACGACGCTCGGCACCGCCGACGCCGAACAGATGATCGATGGTCTCGATGGCCTGCGCTACGAACGCTTCATGCTGCACTACAACTTCCCGCCCTATTCGGTCGGTGAAGTCGGTCGCTTCGGCGCCCCCAGCCGCCGCGACATCGGCCATGGCAAGCTCGCCTGGCGCGCCGTCAACGGCGTGCTGCCGACGAAGGAAGCCTTCCCCTACACGATCCGCGTCCTGTCGGACATCACCGAGTCGAACGGCTCGTCGTCGATGGCGACCGTCTGCGGCGCCAGCCTCGCGCTGATGGACGCCGGCGTGCCGCTGACGCGCCCCGTCGCCGGCATCGCCATGGGCCTGATCCTCGAAGGCAAGGACTTCGCCGTCATCAGCGATATCCTTGGTGACGAAGATCACCTGGGTGACATGGACTTCAAGGTGGCCGGCACGTCGGAAGGCATCACCGCCCTCCAGATGGACATCAAGGTCGCCGGCATCACCGAGGAGATCATGAAGGTCGCGCTGCACCAGGCCAAGGCCGGGCGCGAGCACATCCTGGGCGAAATGGCCAAGGGCCTCGATCACACCCGCGAGGAAATGTCGTCGCACGCGCCGCGCATCGAAACGATGCAGGTGCCCAAGGACAAGATTCGTGACGTCATCGGCACCGGCGGCAAGGTCATTCGCGAAATCGTCGCGACGACCGGCGCCAAGGTCGATATCGATGATGACGGCACCGTCAAGATCGCCTCGTCGGACCCGGAAAAGATCGCCGCCGCCCGCAAGTGGATCGAAGGCATCACCATGGAAGCCGAAGTCGGCAAGATCTACACCGGCAAGGTCGTGTCGATGGTCGATTTCGGCGCGTTCGTGAACTTCATGGGGGGCAAGGACGGTCTCGTCCACATCTCCGAAATCAAGAACGAGCGGGTCGCCAACGTCAAGGACGCACTGACCGAAGGCCAGCAGGTCAAGGTCAAGGTCCTCGCCGTCGACGAACGCGGCAAGGTGCGCCTGTCGATGCGCCTCGTCGACCAGGAAACCGGTGCCGAAATCGCCGACACGCGCCCGCCGCGTGAAGGTGGCGACGACCGCGCCCCGCGTTCCGACCGTGGCCCGCGCCGCGATGGCGGTGATCGCGGTCCGCGCCGTGACGGCGGCGACCGTGGCCCGCGCCGTGACGACCGCGGCCCGCGCGCCGAAGGCGATCGCGGTCCCCGCCCCGAGCGTGCGCCGCGCGAGGATGCCCCGTCGGAAGGCGGCAGCCTGCCGGACTTCCTGACCGGCCCGCGCGACTGACCCCCGGTCAGCCGACACGAAAAAGGCCGTCCCGAAAGGGGCGGCCTTTTTTCTATCCGGCGATGCGTCCGGGCCTGTGCCCCGGCGATCAATCGTAGAAGTGCAGCGAGGCTGGCAGCCGCTGCGGACGGCCGCCGCCGAGCACCGCCGCCGCCGCGGCGATCGCGGCGGCAAGCGTGCTGTCCGTGATCGGCTTGTGCAGGCAGCCCATCGCCAGCCCGCGGCCGCTGTCGCTGGCGCAATTGCCGGTCGCGAACATCACCGGCACGCCGCGCGCCTTCAGCGCCGCAGCGACGTCGAGCCCGCTGCACCCGCGCGCCAGGTTGATATCGACCAACGCGAGGTCGGGACGGTCGGCTTCAGCCGCCGCCACTGCCGATTCGAGGTCGTCCGCCATGCCGGTCGCGTCATGGCCGGCGATTTCCAGCATGCCTTCGATTTCCATCGCGACCAGCGCTTCGTCCTCGACAATCAATACGCGCATCATCGTCGGGCCTGTGCTTCCGTCCTGCCAATCGTCACCATCCTGCTCCTAAACAATCTCCGATGCCGGGATGGCGATGCTGAACACCGCACCCCGCCCGTCCGCGCCGGCGCCGATCGTCAGCACCCCGCGCACTTGGCGGATCAACGCCGTGACGATCTTCATGCCCAGGCTGCCGCGTGCCGCCGGGTTGAAGCCATCGGGAAGCCCGATGCCGTCATCCGCGACCGTTAGAACGACATGATCCCCGTTGCGTTCCAATGTCAGGCAAATTCGGCCCGCCAGGCCGTCCGGAAACGCATATTTGATGGCATTGGTGACCAGTTCGGTCACCACCAGCGCCAGCGACACCGCATGGTTGAGGACAACGACGACGTCCTGGGCGATGTCGGTCTCGAAGGTGATGCGCCCGGTGCCGCCCAGCGATGTCAGCGTCTCGGCCGCCAGGTCGACGACATATTCGCCAAAGTTCACCCGGTCGTGCTGGCTGGTCGAATAGAGCCGCTGGTGCATCCCGGCGATCACCGCGATGCGGCCGCGGGCTTCCATCAGGCTCTGGCGCAGGTCGGGGTCCTTGGCCTGGCCGGCCTGCAGCATCAACAGGCTGGTGACGATCTGCAGGCTGTTCTTGACGCGGTGGTTGACCTCGTGGAGCAGGACGTCGCTGGTCTTCAGCGCGTCCTCCAGCGCATGCTTGGCAGCGATGCGGTCGGTGATGTCGACCGATGACCCGACCAGCCCGATGACGTCGCCGGCATCGTTGCGCAGCGGCGCCTTGGTCGACAGCCAGATCGCCTCGGTGCCGTCGGGAAAGCGCACGTTTTCTTCCAGCTGCTCGGAAACGCCGCTGCGCATGATTCGCTCGTCGGTTTCCATGATCGCCGCCGCCTGGGCCTTGTCCTCGAGCACCTCCCTGTCGGTGCGGCCGAGATAATCGGCCGGCGCCTTGCCCAGCAGCGCGGTGGTGCCGCGGTTGCCGACGATGAAACGCCCGTCGCGGTCCTTGGCGAAGACGACGCCCGGCACGGCCTCGGCAAAGGTGCCCAGCACCGCGGTGGCACGGTCGCGCTCGGCCTCGGCGGCGCGGCGCGCATCGATGTCGATCAGGACGCCGGGAAAGCGCGTCGCGCGGCCGTCCGGCCCGGTTTCGACGCGGCCATTGGCCTCGATCCAGCAATAACCGCCATCGGGGCGCCGGATGCGATATTGCGACCGATAGCGCCCGCCCTGCAGCACGGCGGCGCTGATGTCCCGGGCGACACGCGCCTGGTCGTCAGGGTGGATCGTTGTGGTGACCAGGTCGAGCGGCAGCCCGTTGCGGCATTCGGCGGGATCGAGGCCGAAGGTCATGGCAAAGCGATCATCGGCAACCATGCGATCGCCCGGCACATCCCACACCCAGGTGCCCAGGATCGCCCCGGCATCGAGCGCCAGTTCGATGCGCTCCGCGGCTTCGGCGGCGGCGTCGAGCGCGCGGCGCCGCAACGTCACATCCTTGAAGAACAGCGCCAGCCCGTCGGCGGTGGGGTAGGCGCGCAGATCGAGCCAGATCGTCGTGCCCGATGGCGCAAAATGCTGGTATTCGAGCGCCACCGGCACCCGCTCCGCCATCGCCCGCGCGCACATCGCGACCACCTGCGCATCGTCCGGGCCCGGCCAGGCATCGGCCTGCTTCTGCCCCACCAACTCGGCGCGGCTGCGCCCCGCGATGCGCACGCCTTCGGTGTTGATGTCGATGATGCGGAAATCATGATCGAACAGCACAAAGCCTTCCGCCATGTTCTCCAGCACGCCGCGGGCACGGTCGCGCTCGGCAACCAGGGCCGCCTCGGCGGCATGCTGGCGCTGCCGGGCGTCGACCGCATCGGTGGTTTCGACCACGATGGCGATGACCCCCGCCGGCATGCCATCGTCACCCAGGACCGGCGAATAATCGAGGTCGAAGACCACGGCTTCCGGCGCGTCGTTGCGGACCAGCGACAGCACCTGGCCCTTGTAGGACAAGGTCTTGCCCTGCAGCACGACGCCCATGACATGATCGTTGAAGTCGGAAAGCTCGGGCCAGGCCTGGCGCACCGGCACGCCGAGCACGCCGGGATGCCGCGTGCCGGCGATGACGCCATAGGCATCATTGTACAGCATGATGCCGTCCTCGCCCCACAGCAGCGCCATCGCCACGGGCGATCGCAGCACGACGGCGAGCACCGTGCGCAGGCTGACGGGCCAGCCCTGCACCGGACCCAGCACCGTTGCCGACCAGTCGCGACCGGCAATCCGCGCGCCGCAGTCGGTATCGGTCGCCAGCCAGGCCGCCGCCGCCTGCCCGTCGTCCGGCCGATGGCCTGCCTCGGGCATGACTGTCATCGGAAGCAGGGCCGGATTTGCGTCCACATGGGGTCACCATGGTCGCAAATCGCCGGATTTGGCAATCAAATCATCGCAGCGCCATTGCCGCGGCGTGGCGGGCCGAATGCCGGGGCAAGACGCTTCTAACGGCGGTCTTCGACCCGGTTGCGCAGGTCGGTCGCCTTCTGATCGATTCGTTCCCCCGCGGCCTCGGCCTTGGCGTCGATGCGTTCCCCGGCGACGCGCGCCTTGGCGCCCAGCGTGGTGGCGGCGGCGCTGGCCTTTGCCCCGGCGGTCGACGCCGCGGCATCGATCCGTTCGCCGGCACGTTCCGCCGCCGCCCGGGTGCGCTCG
Organism: Polymorphobacter fuscus; assembly: GCF_011927825.1. Taxonomy (NCBI): domain Bacteria; kingdom Pseudomonadati; phylum Pseudomonadota; class Alphaproteobacteria; order Sphingomonadales; family Sphingosinicellaceae; genus Sandarakinorhabdus; species Sandarakinorhabdus fusca. The sequence continues at coordinate 2,543,685 of NZ_JAATJI010000001.1, forward strand.
GCGGCGCGCTCGGCGGCGGTGCCGGTGCGGTCGGCGGCGGCGTCGATCCGGTCACCCGTGCGCTCGGCAGCGGCGTCGATCTTGTCGCCGGCGACTTCGGCCCCGTCGGCGATCCGTTCGCCGGCAGCCTCGGTGCGGTCGGCGATCCGCTCGCCGGCGGCTTCCGTGCGGTCAGCGGCGGTTTCGGCGGCGGCATCGACGCGTGCCTTGGCGGCTTCGGCGTCGCGCTCGGTCTTGTTGCAGCCGGCGAGCATCAGGGCACCGGTCATGATGATCAATGCTGTATTGCGCATACTGTGCATCCTTCTGCGTGTCCCGGCCTTCGTAGCACGCCGCCGAAACGGAATCGAGCCGGTCAACCGGCGCGGACGAGCGTGCCGACGCCGCGACGCGTGAAAATCTCCAGCAGCATGACATGGCCGATGCGGCCATCGAGGATGACGGCGGCATCGACCCCGGCCGCGATCGCGGCGACGCAGGTTTCCAGCTTGGGAATCATGCCGCCGCTGATGGTGCCATCGGCGGTCAGCGCCGCGATATCGGTCGGCGTCAGGTCGCTCAGCAACGCCTTGTCCTTCGACAGCACGCCGCTGACATCGGTCAGCAGGAACAGCCGCGCCGCGCCCAGCGCGCCGGCGATGGCGCCGGCCATGGTATCGGCGTTGATGTTGTAGGTATGGCCATCGGCGCCGACCGCGACCGGCGCGATGACCGGCACGATGCCGGCGTTCAGCAGCGTGTCGATGATGGTGCGATCGACGCTTTCGGGCTCGCCGACAAAGCCCAGGTCGACGACCTGCTCGATGGCGCTGCCGGGGTCGCGGGTGGTGCGCTCCACCTTCCTGGCCCGCACCAGCCCGGCGTCCTTGCCCGAAATGCCGGCGGCGCGGCCACCGGCGCGTTCGATCCAGGCGACGAGTTCCTTGTTGATCGACCCGGCCAGGACCATTTCGGCGACTTCCGCCGTGGCGGCATCGGTAATGCGCAGGCCATCGACGAAACGGCTTTCGATCCCCAGCCGCTTCAGCATCGCGCCAATCTGCGGCCCGCCGCCATGGACGACGACGGGCAGGATGCCGACCGCCTTCAACAGCACGATATCCTCGGCAAAGTCCTGCGCCAGCGCCGCATCGCCCATGGCATGGCCGCCATATTTGACGACGAAGATCTTGCCGGCATAGCGCTGCAGATAGGGCAGCGCCTCGATCAGCGTCTCCGTCTTGGCGAGCATGTCGGGGTGCGGGGCGTGGCTGTCGGGAGCGCTCATCCTGCGTCTATAGGGGGGGCGCGGCGGCTGCGAAAGCCGCGACGTCACGCCATCCGCAACACCATCCGCAATACCAGGCTGCCGCCGACCGGCACCGCCGCCCAGCGCGCCGTCAGATCGGTCAGCCGGGCCCGGATCGCCGCCAGCGTCGCCGCGTGCACATCGAGCGGTGCATCGCCGCGCGCGTCGCAGGTGACATGGTACAGCGCCCGGAAGTCGGCATCGTCGACCGGCGCACCGCCCCAGGCTTCGGCCTGGACGGTTTCGACCAGCCGCTCGACGGCGCGGTGGTGCGGGTCGTCGATCCCGGCGCCATAGCCGCTGTCGCCCCCCGCCGCGATGCCGCCGAGAAAGCCGCAGGCCGCCACCTCCGATTCGACCGCGAAATGCACCATGTCGTGCGGGATGATGCCCTGTTTGGGGCAGTCGATCACCGGCTGCGCGCCCGCCGCCGTGACGATGACGAGCCGGTCGACCTTGCCGGCCCCCTTGGTGAATGTCAGCTCCATGGGCCCTGTCCTACAGCAACCATATCGGTTATGTGTGGCGCCGCCACGCTCTTTGAAATCGCCAGTAGGGACCCGCCTCCCGATCAAGGCCGCTGCCAGAACAGCGTCGAACCCTGCCAACTGGCGGCCGCCGGCCATCATCGAGGAAATCGATCACCGCAGCGCCAAAACCTGTTGGAAACACCCCGTTTCGGTGTGACTTTCGAGACTTTCGGCCCGGTTTCGCATCACTCGGTCGATCACCGCGTCGGCACCGGCTCCGGCCCCGAATAGTCGTAAACGCCGCGGCCGGACTTCTTCCCATACCAGCCGGCCTCGACATATTTGACCAGCAGCGGCGCCGGCCGATATTTGGGGTCGCCCGTCGCCTCCTGCATCACCTTCATGATGCTCAGCAACGTGTCGAGCCCGACGAAATCGGCCAGCGTCAGCGGCCCCATCGGGTGGTTGGCGCCCAGTTTCAGCCCGGTGTCGATATCGGTGACCGACCCGACGCCGTCGCCCAGCGCGAAGATCGCCTCGTTGAGCATCGGGCACAGGATGCGGTTGACGATGAACGCCGGGCTGTCGGCGGCGACGACCGCGGTCTTGCCGATGCGCGCCGCGAAATCCGCCATCGCGGCACGGGTGGCATCCGAGGTCTGCAGCCCGGGGATGATCTCGACCAGCGTCATCAACGGCACCGGGTTGAAGAAATGCAGCCCGGTGAAGCGGTCGGGCCGGTCGCTCGCCGCCGCCAGGCGGGTGATCGAGATCGACGAGGTGTTGGTGGCGAGCAGCGCCGAAGGCTTGAGCGCCAGCCCGGCGAAGATCTTGCATTTGACCGCCTCATTCTCGGTCGCGGCTTCGATGACGAGGTCGGCGGTGCCGAAATCGGCATTGTCGGCGGTCAGGCCGATCCGCGCCAGCGCCGCATCGGCATCGGCCTCGGTAACAACACCCTTGGCGACGCCGCGGGCGAGATTCTTGCCGATCGTGACCTTGGCCGCCTCGGCCCGCGCCAGTTCGACATCGGACAGGATGACGTCATAGCCGGCGAGTGCTGCGACATGGGCAATGCCATTGCCCATCAGGCCGGCGCCGATGACTCCGATTGTCTGCATGTCCGTCTCCCTGTTCGCTTGGGGCTTTAGCGCCCCTTGCCCTGCCGGCAAACCCGGTTATGGCCGACGGCATGACCAGGCTCGCCAACAAGACCGCTCTCGTCACCGGCGCCGCGCGCGGGATCGGCGCCGCCATCGCGCGGCGCTTTGCGGCGGAAGGCGCCTCGGTCTGGGTGACCGATATCGATCCCGCCGGCGCGGCGATCGCCGCCGAGATCGGCGGGCGCTTTCACCGCCTCGATGTCCGCGCGGAAGCGGACTGGGCAGCGGCGATGGCGGCGCTGGACCGGCTCGACATCCTCGTCAACAACGCCGGCGTCACCGGTTTCGAAGGCGGCACCGGCCCGCACGACCCCGAACATGCCAGCCTTGCCGATTGGCGCGCCGTGCACGCGGTCAATCTCGACGGCACTTTCCTCGGTTGCCGGGCCGCGATCGCGGCGATGCGCCCACAGGGCAGCGGTTCGATCATCAACATCTCGTCGCGGTCGGGCCTCGTCGGCATCCCCGGCGCCGCGGCCTATGCCGCGTCCAAGGCGGCGGTGCGCAACCACAGCAAATCGGTGGCGCTGTGGTGCGCCCAGACCGGCCTGGCGGTGCGCTGCAATTCCATCCACCCGGCCGCGATCCTGACCCCGATGTGGGAGGCGATGCTCGGCGATGGTCCCGACCGCGCCGACCGGATGGCGGCGCTGGTCGCCGACACCCCCTTGCAGCGCTTCGGCACGGCGGACGAAGTCGCGGCCATGGCGGTATACTTGGCCAGCGACGAATCGGCCTATGTCACCGGCAGCGAGTTCCACATCGATGGCGGGCTGCTCGCCGGATCAGCCGCCAGCCCGGGCCGCTGATCCGGCAGCGATTGCGTCAGGCGATGGCGGCGCGGCGGCGGCGCATGGCGGCGCCGGTCAGGCCGAAGCCGGCGATCAGCATCGCCCAGCTCGACGGTTCCGGCACCGCGAACAGCGAAGCGCTGAAGCTGGCGGCATCGGCCCCCGTCACGGCAAAGCTGTACAGCCGCGACGGCACCAGCGCCTGGCCATCGGGGCAGGCGGCGCCGAGTGCCACCTGGGTCGGCGCGCCGACGCCGGCACAGACGTCGAACTGCACATTGCTGCCGTTCTGCGTCACCGAAAAGTCGTTGTCGGTCGCCAGCATCAGCGCGAAACCGCCGTCGATGCGCGGGCCGATGGCAAGGCCTTCGAACTTTTCGGGGATCGGCTGGCCGGCGAGGGTCAGCGCGCTGGCGATATCGAGGAACAGCAGCTTGGAAACCGGCACGACGCCGTCCGGCAGGCTGGAATTGCTGGTGTCGAACTTGACGCTCGACACATCGGTCGCGCCGGCGAGGTCGATCATGTAGATGCGCTTGCTGCCGACCGGGGCCAGCGCGCCGGCGAGCAGATTGTCCGGGCCTTCGCCGCGGTTGTCGCGCTCGATGACGAGAAACTTGGTGCCGCCGATCCAGGTGATCGACGAAGCGCCGATGTTGCGGCCCTGCGAATTGGCGCCGAAATCGTCGCCGGTGCCGGGAATGCGGTCGTTGATCGCGGCCAGCGTTTCCAGCTGATAGGCATATTGCGCCGTCGCCTTGCCGGTCGCGACGTCGAATGCGACGATGCGCAGGTTGCGGCTGCGGCGGCCTTCGCCGGCGGCGGTGGCATCATCGAGCAACGGGTCCTGCATGATCGCCCAGGCCGTTTTGCCATCCCCCGAAACGGTGATGCCTTCGAAACCGCGATTGTCCTGCCGGCCCGCCGTCGTCACCGGGCGGCCATCGACGAAGTTCACATCGCCGTTGGGCTGGCGCGGGATGAGGTTCGCCGGGGTTTCGAAGGCGCGGATGAACCGGCCGTCGCGGCTGGTCAGATAGACCGACGGGCCATATTCGTCGGCGACGATGAACTGGCCGTTCGACAGGCGGGCGATGCCTTCGGAATCGAGCGCATTGCCGAGCGCGCCCTTGCTGCCGCCGGGCAGGCGATCGGGGAACAGGCCGCTATAGGGGTTGCCATTGGCCTGGCGGAAGACCTTGGTGGCCTTGAGGTCGAAGTTGCTGATGGCGCCGGTCGTCTTGTCGACATTGACCTTGAAGGCTTCGATCCGCGGTGCGAAATCGATGGTACCGCCGCCGGGACCGCGGTCGCTGATGCCATAGAAGGTGTCGGTGCCGGCATGATAGACCATGTCGGAGCCGAAGCTCAGCCGGTTGTCGTTCGCGGTGCTGCCGCCGGCGAGGTCGGTGGCGTTCCCCGGAACGGCGATAACGCCGGCGAGCGAGACGGCGGCGCCGGCCGGCGCGGCAAGCGCCGCGGCTGCAACCGACGCGATGAACAGACTGCGCATGTTGTGTTCCCCCCCCCGAAATGAACCTTACGTTCGCGGGAATGGTTAACGCGGATTTGTGACACGGGCTTTACGATCCCATGACGCTCCCGAGCCGCCGGACAGCCGGGATCGACCTGGGCGCGTTGCCAGCGTTTGCGCCTCGGCGACAGCGCATGTAGAGCGTCGGCACAGGCCGGCACCATTCCCCCTAAAGGCACAAGGCATGAATACGCTGTTCGTCGTCGTCGACATCATCACCATGGTGCTGCAGTGGTTGATCTGGGCGCTGGTGATCTGGGCGATCCTGTCGTGGCTGATCGCTTTCAACGTCGTCAACATGCACAATGGCTTTGTGCGCGGCGTCGTCACCGGGCTCGATCGCTTCTTCAACCCGATGCTGCGGCCGATCCGCCGCATCCTGCCCGACATGGGCGGCATCGACCTGGCGCCGATGGTGCTGATCCTGCTGATCATGCTCGTGCAGCGCGGCCTGCCGGCGATCCTCCTCGACATGACGCGGTGACAGCGGGTTGAGCCTGCCGCACGCCTGGACGCCGGTGGCCGGCGGCTTGTCGATCGCCGTCCGCGTCACGCCGCGCGGCGGCCGCGACGCCATCGAGGGGCTGGGGCATGACGCCGATACGCGGCCGCATCTGAAACTGCGCGTGGCAGCGGCGCCGGTCGATGGCGACGCCAACGACGCGGTCGAAAAACTGGTGGCGAAATGGCTCGGCGTGCCGCGATCGCATGTCGAGGTGACGGCTGGCCTGACGCTGCGGTTGAAGCGCGTCCTAGTCGACGGAGACCCGGTGCAACTGGCACGGCGGGCGCAGGCAAAACTTCTGGAGACGACGGCGTGAGCGCGATCATCATCGACGGCAAGGCCCGCGGCCTGGCCCTGCGCACCGACGTCGCCGCCGGCGTCGCCGACTTCGTCGCCGCCCATGGCCGGGCGCCGGGGCTGACGGTGGTTCTGGTCGGCCAGGACCCGGCGAGCGCCGTCTATGTGCGGATGAAGGGCGCCGCGACACGCGAGGCCGGCATGGTGTCGGGCGAACATGTGCTGCCGTCGGACACCAGCGAGGCGGCGCTGCTGGCGCTGGTCGCGGCGCTCAACGCCGATCCGGCGGTCGATGGCATATTGGTGCAGCTGCCGCTGCCGCGCCATATCGATACCGACCGGGTGCTGGCGGCGATCGACCCGGCCAAGGATGTCGACGGCTTTCACCCGGTCAATGTCGGGCGGCTCTCGGCGGGGCTCGACGCACTGGTGCCGTGTACGCCGGCGGGGTGCCTGCTGCTGATCACCGAGGCGCTGGGCGATATCGCGGGCAAGGAAGCGCTGGTCATCGGCCGGTCGAACATCGTCGGCAAGCCGATGGCGGCGCTGCTGCTGGGACAAAGCGCAACCGTGACGATCGCGCACAGCCGGACACGCGACCTCGCGGCCCATGTCGGGGGAGCGGAGATCGTCGTGGCGGCGGTCGGGGTTCCGGGGCTGGTCAAGGGTGAATGGATCCGGCCGGGGGCGTGCGTCATCGATGTCGGCACCAACCGGGTGACCGGTGCCGACGGCAAGGCGCGGCTCGTCGGCGATGTCGACTTCGACAGCGCCCGGACACGCGCCGGCTGGATCACCCCGGTGCCGGGCGGCGTCGGGCCGATGACGATTGCCGGGCTGCTCGCCAACACGTTGAAGGCGGCCCGCGCCCGGGCAAGTGCCGCCTGATGGAATCGCTGTTCGCCCTGTTCGTTTCGGCGTTCGTGACGCTGTTCGTCGTCCTCGATCCGCCCGGCTGCGTGCCGATCTTTTCCAGCCTGACCAACGGCGCCGACGTCGCCCACCGGCGGTCGATGGCCTATCGCTCGGTTGCCATCGCCACCGGCGTCATGGTCGCCTTCGCGCTCGGCGGCCAGGCGTTCCTGGGCGCGCTGGGCATCAGCCTGCCGGCGTTCAAGATCGCTGGTGGCATCATGGTGTTCCTGATCGCCATCGACATGGTCTTCGAAAAGCGCACCGAGCGCCGCGAGAACCGCGCCGAGGAAGTCATCTCGGCCGCCGCTGCCGCCGCCAAGCCGATCGAATCGGAGGATATCTCGGTGTTCCCGATGGCGATCCCGATGCTGGCAGGGCCGGGGTCGCTGGCGGCGATCATGCTGCTGGCGGCGCGCAGCCGCAGCACCGAGGAAACCTTGGTGGTGATGGCGGCGCTGCTGGCGGTGATGCTGATCACGCTGGCGGCGCTGCTGCTGGCGGGGCCGCTGATGCGGCTGATGGGCGTCAAGTTCGAAGGCGCGCTGACGCGGCTGCTCGGCGTGGTGCTGGCGGCGCTGGCGGCGCAGTTCGTCGTCGACGGCATCAAGCAGAGTTTCTCGATCGGTTGAGCAGGAGCGGGACCATGGCAGGCAAGACAGCGATCATCATCGGCGCCTCGCGCGGACTGGGACTTGGGCTGGCGGCCGAACTGGCAAAGCGCGGCTGGCAGGTCACGGCGACGCAGCGCACCGAGAGCGCAGCGCTCGCCGACGCGGCGTCGGCGGGCGGCATCACCGTGGAGACGGTCGATATCGACGATCCGGCATCGGTCGCGGCGCTGGCAGCACGCCAGCCGGGGCCGTTCGACCTGCTGTTCATCAACGCCGGTGTCACCGGGCCGAAGGCGACCGCCGACACGGTCGACGCGGCTGGGCTGGCCGGGCTGATGATGACCAACGCCGTCTCCCCGGTGCGGACGGCGCGCACGCTGCTCGGCCACGTCGCGCCCGGCGGCACGGTGGCGTTCATGACGTCGATCCTGGGGTCGGTGGAACTGCGCACCCACGCCCATGCCGAACTCTACAGCGCGTCCAAGGCCGCGCTCAATTCGCTGACCCGCGGCTTTGCGGCGGTGGAGGGCAAGGAACACGCCGTGCTCAGCCTTCACCCCGGCTGGGTGAAGACCGACATGGGCGGCGACGGCGCCGATATCGATGTGGCGACCAGCGTCGCCGGGCTCGCCGATGTGCTGGAGAGCCGGCCGGCGGCGGGACACCATTATCTCGACTATACCGGCAAGACGCTGCCCTGGTAGGGGCGTGATGCCGGCCAGCGCCGGCGTGCCTGCAGCAACCACCGCGCAAGTGAAAGACACGGCCTGACGCCGAAGTCAGGGGTGCGGCCCCTTTGTGCCCGGCGTTGGTCAAACAGCGACGCGATGACAAACGTCCGCTACGGAACATTACCTGGTTGACATAATGCGTCTCAATCGCAAAACGCAGTTGCGAACGGTTATCAAATCGGAATTGAGATGCTTTCGGACACGACGAAACTGACGCTGACGGTCGCGGCCTTGACGGCGATGCACACGCCCCTGGCCGCACAGCAAGCCGCACAGGATCGTGCCGGCAGGACCAGCCCGGCCGCCGACATCGTGGTCACCGCCTCGGGCTTCGAACAGAAGATCGTCAACGCTCCCGCCAGCATCAGCGTCATCGGCCGCGCCGAACTGGAAACCGAACGCTTCAACAATCTGGGCGATGCCCTGTCCGACGTCGAAGGCGTCGATGTCGGCGGCACCGCCGGCAAGACCGGCGGGCTCAATGTGTCGATCCGGGGTATGCCGAGCGACTATACGCTCGTCCTGCTCGATGGCCGGCGCCAGAACGCCCCCGGCAATGTCACGCCCAACGGCTTTGGCGAAACCTCCACCAGCTTCCTGCCGCCGCTGGCAGCGATCGAGCGGATCGAGGTGGTGCGCGGCCCGATGTCGACGCTCTATGGTTCGGACGCGATGGGCGGTGTCATCAACATCATCACCCGCAAGGTCGGCGACAATTGGGTCGGCACCGCCACCGTCGACACGACGCTGCAGGGCGATGGCGATTTCGGCAACACCTATTCGACCAATGGCTTCGTCCAGGGGCCACTGGTCCGCGACCTGGTCGGGCTGTCGGTGCGCGGCAGCTATCTGCGCCGCGATGCGTCGAACCTGACGTTCCTCGATTCGTCAGGAACGCCGATCGAGGTCAGCACGCGCGGGCCCAGCCCGGTCGCTGCCGATATCTACAGCCTGGGCGGCCGGCTGTCGCTGACGCCGGCGTCGAACCACGACCTGTGGGTCGAATATGACCGGTCGCACCAACGCTATGACAACAGCGAATCGCAGCTCGGCACCGGCACGGTCCAGGGCGGCTATGCCGATGAACTGCGCTTCGTCCGCAACCAGATTACCGGGGCGCACAACTGGCGCACGGGCTTCGGCACCATCGAATCGACGCTGACGCGCAACACCACCGAAACCTTCGGCCGCACCATTCCGCCCGGCACGCCCGGCGCCACCCCCGGCGATCCGCGCGCCTTGCGGGCAACCAACACCATCGCCGATACGCGGTTGGTGGCCGAAACCGGCCCGGTCATCTTCACCGCCGGCGGCCAATATTGGTGGGCGCGCATGGCCGATGGCGTCGCGCCGATCGACTATGCCTTCGACCAATGGGCGGTGTTCGGCGAAGCGAGCTGGAAGCTGCTGCCAGGCTTCACCCTGACCGGCGGCGCCCGCTATGACCGGCACACCACCTTCGGCGGCAAGGTCAGCCCGCGCGGCTATGCCGTCTGGAACGTTTCCGACGCCGTCACCATCAAGGGCGGCGTGTCGCGGGGCTTCAAGACGCCGCGGCTCGACCAGATCACGCCCGGCATCACCGGCTTCGGCGGCCAAGGGACAATCCCGCTGATTGGCACGCCCGGGCTGCGCCCCGAAACCACCACATCGGCGGAGGTCGGCGTTTATTTCGATACCAAAGCCGGCCTGTCGGGCAATGTCACGCTGTTCAACAACGAATTCGACGACAAGATCGCCGCCGGCCCTGGCATCCCCAATTGCGCGTTCCGCCTCGCCCCCGACCGCGCTGGCTGCCTCGATGTCGGCAATTTCCCCAATGTCGACCTGTTCGGACAGACGATCAACATCGACAAGGCGCGCACCCGCGGCGTCGAAACGGCGCTGCGCTTCGTCCTGTCCCCGGCGCTGACGCTGACCGCCAACCATACGTTCACGGACAGCGAGCAGCTGTCCGGCCCCGAACAGGGGCTGCCGCTGATCGGCACGCCGCGCCACATGGCCAATGCCCAGCTGCGCTGGAAGACCAGCCGCGACCTGTCGCTCTGGGCGCGTGGCCAGGTCCAGTCCGGCCGTTTCCGCGGTACGGGTGCGGCGCAGGACGCGCTGGGCGACTTCGCCGCCTATCAGCTGCTCCACATCGGCGGCAATTACCGGGTCAACGATGCGATCACGCTCAACGCCGTGATCTACAACGTCTTCAACACCAACTTCGTCGAATATCTGCCGTACCGCGACGGCACCCGCACCGTCTACGCCCAGCAATATGCCAACAACCAGGAGCCGCGGCGCCTCTACCTGTCGGTCAATGTCGACTTCTGAAGCGGCGGCGCGGCGCCGCCGCTGCTACAGCCCGTCGCGGCGGCCGAGCAGACGCAGCCGCAGGGCGTTGAGCTTGATGAAGCCGGCGGCGTCGCGCTGGTCATAGGCGCCGGCGTCGTCCTCGAAGGTGACGATGCCTGCCGAATAAAGGCTGTTGGGCGACTTGCGGCCGACGACGCCGACATTGCCCTTGTAGAGCTTCAGGCGGACGGTTCCCGACACCTTGGCCTGGCTATGGTCGATGGCGGCCTGCAGCATCTCGCGTTCGGGGCTGAACCAGAAGCCGTTGTAGAGCAGCTGGGCATATTTCGGCGCCAGCTCGTCCTTCAGATGCGCGGCGCCGCGGTCGAGGGTGATCTGCTCGATACCGCGATGGGCGAGATGGAGAATGGTGCCGCCCGGCGTCTCGTACATGCCGCGCGACTTCATGCCGACGAAACGGTTCTCGACCAGGTCGAGCCGGCCGATGCCATGCGTCTTGCCGAGGTCGTTGAGCCGCGCCAGCAGGCTGGCCGGCGACAGCGCTTCGCCATCGACCGCCACCGGGTCCCCGGCTTCGAAGTCGATGGTGATATATTGCGGCGTGTCGGGCGCGGTTTCGGGGGAATCGGTGCGCGAATAGACATAGTCCGGCACTTCGTTCCACGGATCCTCGAGCACCTTGCCCTCCGACGAGGTGTGCAGCAGGTTGGCATCGGTCGAAAACGGGCTTTCGCCGCGCTTGTCCTTCGACACCGGGATCTGGTGGCTTTCGGCAAAGGCGATCAGCGCTTCGCGGCTGTTGAGGTCCCATTCGCGCCACGGCGCGATGATGCGGATGTCCGGCGCCAGCGCATAATAGCCGAGTTCGAAGCGGACCTGGTCATTGCCCTTGCCGGTGGCGCCATGGCTGACGGCATCGGCGCCCACCTTGCGGGCAATCTCGATCTGCTTCTTGGCGATCAGCGGCCGCGCGATCGAGGTACCGAGCAGGTACAGCCCCTCGTACAGCGCATTGGCTCGCATCATCGGGAAGACATAGTCGCGCACGAACTCCTCGCGCAGGTCCTCGATGAAGATATGCTCGGGCTTGACGCCCATCATCACCGCCTTGGCGCGCGCCGGCTCCAGCTCCTCGCCCTGACCAAGGTCGGCGGTGAAGGTGACGACTTCGCAGCCATAGGTCTGCTGCAGCCATTTGAGGATCACCGACGTGTCGAGGCCGCCCGAATAGGCAAGGACGACACGGTTGACGGGGGCAGCGGGCTTGGTCACGGGCGATGGCTTTCGGTTGCTTGCGCGCGGCTATAGCGGGCGCATGGCGATAGGGGAATGCCGGCGGCGCCCGCTATTTCTGCCGCTCGATGAAGCCGCGCACATCCTTCGACAATTTGGCGAGGTCGGCGTCGCGGACGTACATCATGTGACCGGCGTCGTAATAATGGAATTCGACGCGGCCTTGGGGAAAGCCCGGGCGAGTCAGCGATTGTTCGGCGCCGAAGAAGGGCGTCGCGAAGTCGTAATAGCCCTGGCCGACGAAGATCTTCATGCCGCTGTTTTCGCGCAGTGCCTTCGACAGATAGGGCGCGACGTTGACATAGGTGGTGCCGTCACGGCCGTCGCCCAGCTTCCAGTCCCACGGGCCGACGCTGCCGATGGTCACATATTGGCGGTCGGTCTTGTAGCCCAGGCCGTCGCGCGCCCAGCTGTTGATCGCGGCGGTGTATGACCCGTCGATGCCGTAGAAGCTCGGGTCGTTGTCGGGGCCTTCGCCGGCGCGGTCGTAATCGATACCGAGGTAGCGGGCATCGAGACGGCCGACGCTGGTGCCGCGGTCGCGCAGCAGCTCCTTGTAGAAGCGGTTGGAGCTGACGCGCAGATTGGCCTTGTCGAGAAAATCCTCCGACAGCCCGGTGAAACCCGCCAGCTGGCGGCGCACTGCGGCGCGTTCCTCGGCCGGCAGCTGGTTGCCCTTCAGCAATGCGGTGATGTACGGCCCGCGCGCGAAATTGCGCGCCTCGTCGAGAAAGGGTTCGAGCGCTGCCGGCTGCTGGGGCAGGTGCTTGTGATAGGCGGCAACGGCCGCCATCGACGGCAGGGTGACGACATATTGCATCTCGTTGCCCTCGGTTTCGGCCTCGGCGCCGAAGTCCAGAATGGTCGAGATGAGGATGACGCCGTTGACCGCGACGTCGTTGTAGCGGCCTTCCAGCTCGTTGATCAGCGCCGCCGACCGCGTGGTGCCATAGCTTTCGCCGCCGATGAACTTGGGCGAATTCCAGCGGCCATTGTCGTTCAGCCACAGCCGGATGAAGTCGCTGATCGACCTGGCATCCTGGGTCACGCCCCAGAAGGTCTTGGGGTCGGTCTTGCCGAGCGCGTGCGAAAAGCCGGTGCCGACGGGATCGATAAAGACGATGTCGGTGACATCGAGCAGGCTGTCGGGATTGTCGGTGATCGGATAGGGCGGCGCGCCATCGTCCTTGGCATCGGGTATGCGGACGCGCTTGGGACCGAAGGCGCCCATGTGCAGCCAGACCGAGCCGGAGCCCGGCCCGCCGTTGTAGAGGAAGGTGATGGGGCGCTTTGGATCGCGCGGGCCGTCCTTGATATAGGCGGTGGAAAAGATCGCCGCGGTCGGCTTGCCGTCCTTGTCGCGCAGATAGGTTTCGCCGGCGGTGGCGGTGTAGCTGATCGCCTTGCCGCCAAACGTGCCGCTGTGTTTCGTCACCGACCGGTTGGGGGCGGGAATGGGGTCATCGGGCTTTTCGCTACGCTCCGGCCGGGCCGGCTTGTCGGCGTCCTGGGCGATGGCGGGGGCAGCAAGGGCCGTGGCGAGAAGAAGCGCGGCGAGCGTGGTGCGAAAGATCATGACGGCGACCTTAGCGGCCCCATTGTGGGGAGCAAGGCCTTGTTGTCAGGCCGCTATGATCGCTTCGGCATAGGGGGTCATGTCCATGTCCGGGTAGCGCGCGGCAGTGCCGGCGAGGGTCTCCGCCGTCCAGTAATCGCTGCCCGGCGGCGGAAAACCGAACAGGTCGCGCTGGCGGACGGTCATCGCCGCCAAGGCCGTCGCCCAGCCGGGGCGGATGGCCTGGTCGGGCCACGCCATCTTGCCCGTCCAGGGCCGGCCGCGCCGCTTGAAATCGGCCATCAGGATGAAGCGCGCGGCCTCGGCGTCGGTGAAGTTGCTGCCGCGGTGAAAGACATCGGTGCGGTAGAGGATGAGCGTGCCGGCGCTGCCGGTCAACGCGACTTCATGCGCGACCAGGTCACCGGGGGCGAGGATCTGCGGCACCATCGGCAGATGGGCGCTGTGCTGCAGGGGCACGGCGCAGGTCGGGGCACAGCCGGCATCGACATCGGACAGCAGCATGATCGTCGTCAACTGCGGCTGGTCGGGGCGGGGGACGACCAGTGTATGGTTGCCGTAATCGCGATGATGCGGCTGGTCATAATCGGTGGCGCCGGCATATTTCGCCCAAAGTTCGACCTTGTAGAGGTCGATGTCGGCGCCGCCCAGAAAGCGTTCGGCGGCGTCGATCAGGTCGGGCAGCACCGGCAGCGCGTCGAGCGCCGGGTCGGCGTAGGGAAACAGCCGGATGCCGGCAAACTGGCTCTTGCCGAAGCCGCGGTGCGCCGCCGGGTCGGCGAAATAATCGGCAGGGCGCGGGAAGACCGTCCACAGCGCGTCCTGCGCTGCCGCCAGCACGTCGCCGGGAACGAAGCTGGGCACGCGTGCAAAGCCGGTGTCGCGCAATTCGGCCAGCGCGGCATCCGGCACGCGCATCAGCGCGGCATCGCGGCTTCGGCGGCGGCGATGTAATCGCGGCGCAGCGGCAGCGTATCGCGGCGCTTGGTCAGCTGGATCTGGACGTTCATATGGCCATCGTTGAAGAACGCCGACATGGCGGCGGCGAGGTAGAACATCCACATCCGGTAGAAGCGCTCGTCATAGATCGCGACGATCTCCGCCTTCCTGGCCTCGCACCGGTCATACCAGTGCCGGATGGTATGGCCATAATGCAGCCGCAGCACCTCGATGTCGGTAATCCACAGCCAGGCCTTTTCGACGGCCGGGACGATCTGCGACAGCGCCGGCGAATAGCCGCCGGGGAAGATGTATTTCGCCGTCCAGGGGTCGGTGGCGCCGGGGCCATCGGCGCGGGCGATGGTGTGGATCAGTGCGACGCCGTCGGTTTTCAGCAGCGCCTCGACGGTCTGGAAGAACTGGTTGAAATGCGGCAGGCCGACATGTTCGAACATGCCGACCGACACGATCCGGTCGAACTGGCCGGTCAACGACCGATAGTCGATCAATTCGAACCTGACCTTGTCGCCCATGCCCTGCCGCTGCGCCTCGGCGCGGGCATATTTCAGCTGTTCCTCCGACAGCGTCACGCCCAGCACCTCGGCCCCCGACACCTTGTGGAGATAGCGCGCCAGGCCGCCCCAGCCGCAGCCGATGTCGAGAACGCGCTGGCCGGGCTTCAGGTCGAGCTTGGCGGCGATATGCGCCAGCTTGGCTTCCTGCGCTTCGTCGAGCCCCATGTCGGGGGTGTCGAAATAGGCGCAGCTGTACTGGCGGTGCGGGTCGAGAAACAGGTCGTAGAGCCGGTCATCGAGGTCGTAATGATGGGCGACGTTGCGTTTCGACCGGCGGGCAAAGTTGATCTGGTCGATCTTCGCCGCGATGCTCGCCTGGCGCCACAGCGCAAAGCGCACCGGGTTGTCCCGCTGCCAGCGCAGGTTCCAGGTGACGAGGTCGACGAGCTGGCGGATATCGCCCTGCTCGATGACCAGCCGCCCGTCCATATAGCCTTCGCCGGCGCCCAGCGCCGGGTTGAGCGCGATGCGGTTGGCGACCCCCGTGTCGGTGAAACGCACTGTTACCGCTGGCTTGCCGGGGTTGGGGACGCCATACACGTGGCGGGTGCCGGCGGCATCGATGACGGTCAGTTCGCCGTCACGGATCATCTTCTTGAAAAGGCGGTCGAGGAGAAACATCGCCTCTATCTAACGGGGGTAAGGCGCGTCGGCTAGGCTCATGGACGTGCGGTCAGCCCTTGGAGACGACTTCCGCCAGCGCCGGGTTGCGGTTGCCGGGCGCCGCGTCGAGGATTTCGCGCACGAACGCGCCCTTGTTGACGGTCGTCGTCTTGGGGTCGGCGGCATTGGAACGGATCGCCGGGTCGGTGTTGCCGGCGCCGGCGCGGTCGAGCAGCTGCTGTTCGGCGGGCGATTTCGGCGGCGGCTTGACGCCGGGCCCGAACAGCGCCTCCATCGCGGCGCTCTGCGCGTCCTGGCCCACCGGGCGGGCGCTGCCGGGCTTGGGCGGGGCCAGTGCAAAGTCCTGCGGCACGACCAGCGGCGCGTTGCGGCTGATCGCCAGCTCGTCGGGGGCATTGTGCGAGGCAAGGCCCGTCTTGCCGCAGGCGGCGAGCGCCAGGCCGGCGGCGGTGACCAGAACAAGGTTACGCATGTCGTTCATCCTTTTGGCGCCACGAGTGCGCGATAGAGCAGCAATAGCACACCTGCGGTGATGGCGGCATCTGCGACGTTGAACACCCAGAAACTACGCTCACCCCAGAAAAAATGCAGGAAATCGACGACATAGCCGAAGCGGATGCGATCGACGATGTTGCCGAGCGCGCCGCCCAGGACAAGGCCGAGCGCCACCACATCGGCGCGCTGCTTTTCCCGCGTGATCCAGACCGCGACGGCGGCGGCGATGATGCCGGTGACGGCGACCAGCGCCCAGCGGCCGATATCGCTGTTGGCGCGGAACAGCCCCATCGAAACGCCGATATTCTCGACATAGGTCAGCCGGAAGAAGGGCAGGACATCGACATAGCCGCGTTCGGGCAGGCGGATGCCGGTGAGGATCCAGGCCTTGCTCAGCTGGTCGAGAAGGAAGACGATTGCCGCGAGGCCGAAACCGAGGCTTCTGGTGCGCGCGCCCCTGGCGGGCGGCGGGTTAAGCACCGACCACCCCGGCGCAGCGACCACAAAGGCCGGACTCTTCGGCGACATCGGGCAGATAGCGCCAGCAGCGCTCGCACCGGGCATCATGGCTCTTTTCGGTCGACACCCGGATTCCGGTTTCGATCTCGGCGTCGATGAGCAGCTCGACTTCGGAGACGATTGCCAGTTCGGCGAAATCGACGCTGGCGATCAACGCCGCATCGGCATGTCCGGCGCCGATGACGAGGCGCGCTTCCAGGCTCGACCCGATCAGCTTGTCGCGCCGCGCCGGCTCGATCGCCATGGTGGCGAGCGATCGCAGTGCGCGCAGCCGCTCCCAGCGTTCCGCCAGCGCCGTGTCGCGCCAGCCGGCGTCGATCGCCGGCCATTCGAGCAGATGCACCGAGCCGCCGGCGGGGAAGCGCGTGCCCCAGATCTCCTCGGCGGTGAACACCAGCACCGGGGCGAACCAGCGGGTCAGCGCGTGGAACAGCGTGTCGAGCAGGCTGCGATAGGCGCGGCGCTTCGGGTCGCCGGCGGCGTCGCAATAGAGCGAATCCTTGCGAATATCGAAGACGAACGCCGACAGGTCGTTGTTGATGAAGGTCGACAGTGCCGTGACATAGGCGCTGAAATCATAGTCATCGACCGCGCGGCGCAGCTCGGCATCGATCTCGGCGAGGCGGTGCAGCACCCAGCGTTCCAGCTCGGGCATGTCGGCGGGTGCGACCCGTTCGGCCGCGTCGAAGCCGTCGAGCGCACCGAGAAGATAGCGGAAGGTGTTGCGGATCTTGCGATACTGGTCGGCGACGCCTTTCAGGATTTCATCGCCGATGCGGTGATCCTCGGTCGTGTCGCTGGTCGCCGTCCACAGGCGGATGATGTCGGCGCCATAGTCGCGCAGCAGCACGGCCGGGTCGGTGGTGTTGCCGAGCGACTTCGATTGCTTGAAGCCCTTGGCGTCGAGCGTCATGCCATGGGTGAGGACGGCGTTGTATGGCGCACGACCGCGGGTACCGCAGCTTTCGAGCAGCGACGACTGGAACCAGCCGCGATGCTGGTCGCTGCCTTCGAGATAAAGGTCGGCCGGCCAGCGCAGCTCGGGCCATTCGCCGCTTTCGAGGACGAAGGCATGGGTGCAGCCGCTATCGAACCAGACGTCGAGAATGTCGGTGACCTGCTCGTAATCGGCGAGGCTGTAGTCGTTGCCGAGCAACGCCTGCGCATCCTCCGCGTTCCAGGCATCGACTCCATGTTCGCGCACGGCAGCGACGATGCGGGCATTGACGGCGGCGTCCTGCAGATACTGGCCCGTGGCACGGTCGACGAACAGGGTGATCGGCACGCCCCAGGCACGCTGGCGTGAAATCACCCAGTCGGGTCGCCCGGCGACCATCGAGGCGAGGCGGTTGCGGCCCTTTTCAGGAACGAAGCGAGTCGCGGCGATGGCCGCCGTGGCGGTGTCGCGCAGCGTGTCGACGTTCCCGTGGGGCTCGTCCATCGGGATGAACCATTGCGGGGTGCAGCGGAAGATGACCTTCTTCTTCGACCGCCAGCTGTGCGGATAGCTGTGCTCGTACTTGGCCGCCGCCAGCAGCGCACCGGCGTCGCGCAGCGCGGTGCAGATGGCGCCTTCGGGGTTGTTGAGCTTGTCGCTGATGACATTGCCCATACCCTGCAGCCACAGCCAGTCGGGCCGGTCGGTGCGATAGGTGCCGTCGGCGGTGACGGCGAAGACGGGCGCGATCTCGTGCGCCTTGCACAGGAGGAAATCATCCTCGCCATGGTCGGGTGCCATGTGGACGAGCCCGGTGCCGGCGTCGGTGGTGACGAAATCGCCGGGCAGCAAGGGGCGCGGGGTGGCGAAGAAGCCGCCGAGATGGTGGAGGGGATGGCGAACGATGGTGCCGGCGAGGTCGGAGCCTTTGAAAACACGGTCTCTAGGATCGGTGAAATCTATCACCACATCCTGCAGACCGTAGGCCTTCCAATCGATGTGAGCGACTTGAGCGGCCAAGCGCTTGTTCACTTGCTCCAAGAGTTCGCGAGCTACCAAGATTTTTGCGGGAAGCCGATCAAGTCCAGTTGCTTTGAGAGCAACAGCGATCTTTTTCTGCGCGGCGTTCAAATGATCCCAAAACTCTGGCGTTAAGCCACTCGCGGTGCTCGGATCGAACTTGTCCGTATAAGGGAAGGCTTCGTCCCCTTCAAAACCCAAAAAGCCAGTCCCTCGTTCGACAAGCACATACTCAACGTCGGGACCGTATGCGATCGCCTGATTGACAGGGATCGTCCAAGGCGTCGTCGTCCAGATCACCGCATGGGCGCCGACCAACTCGGCGATCGGCGACTCCACAATCTCGAACGCCACGTCGATCTGTGTCGACACCACGTCATGATATTCGACCTCGGCCTCCGCCAGCGCGGTCTTTTCCACCGGCGACCACATCACCGGCTTGGCGCCGCGATACAGTTGCCCGCTGGTCGCAAACTTCAGCAGTTCCGACACGATCACCGCTTCCGACGCGAAGTCCATCGTCAGATAGGGCTTGTCCCATTGGCCGGCGATGCCCAGCCGCTTGAACTGTTCGCGCTGCACATCGACCCATTTCTGGGCATAGGCGCGGCATTCGGCGCGGAACTCGCGCACCGGCACTTCGTCCTTGTTGCGCTTGTGCTTGCGATATTCCTCCTCGACCTTCCATTCGATCGGCAGGCCGTGGCAATCCCAGCCAGGCACGAACGGCGCGTCCTTGCCGAGCAGACTCTGCGTGCGGACGACGAGGTCCTTCAGCGTCTTCTGCATCGCATGGCCGATATGGATGTCGCCATTGGCATAGGGCGGGCCGTCATGAAGCATGAACGTCGGCCGGCCCTTTCGCGCGGCGCGCAGCTGACCGTAGATATCCTCCGCCTGCCAGCGCGCCAGGATGCGCGGCTCCTTTTCGGGCAGGCCGGCTTTCATCGGGAAATCGGTCTTCGGCAGGAAGACGGTGTCGCGGTAATCGGGGAAGGTCATGGCAGCCGGTGTCTAGACGTGATTGACGGGAGAATGAAGCCTTTCCTCCCCGCCGGCGGGCGGCATCAGAGCAGCGCCCGCGCCGCCTCCGCATCGGCGGCGATCTGTGCCTTGAGCGCGTCGAGCCCGTCGAGTTTCATCTCGGGGCGCAGATAGGCGACGAGTTCGACTTCGATGACCTTGCCGTAGAGATCGCCGCTCCAGTCCATCAGCCAGGTTTCGAGCAGTTCCTCGGGCGGGTCGATCATCGGGCGGATGCCCAGATTTGCAACGCCCTTCACCCGCTGCCCGCCGGGCAGGCGCACCATGACGGCATAGACGCCATAGGCCGGCCGCTGATAATCGCCCAGCCGCTGGTTGGCGGTCGGGAACCCCAGGGTGCGGCCCAGCTTGGCGCCATGCTCGACGGTGCCGCGCAGCGTATAGGGGCGGGTCAGCAGCGCGGCAGCACCCGCCGGGTCGGCGGCACGCAAGGCGGCGCGGATGCGGGTCGAGGAGATGACCCCGCCGGCGTCGGTGACAGGCGACACGACACTGGCGGTAAAGCCGAGCCGATCGCCGAGCGTCGCCAGCTGCGCCACATCGCCGCTGCGGCCCTGGCCGAAGGTGAAATCGCTGCCGGTGACGACGCCGGTCACGCCCAGCCGGCGTACCAGCCATTGTTCGACAAAGGTGTCGGCGGGCAGGGCCGCCAGCTCGCGGGTGAAGGGGATCATCACCGTGGCGTCGATGCCGAAGGCGGCGAGCAGGTCCATCCGCTGCGTCACCGCCGTCAGTGCAAAGGGCGGCAGATCGGGCTGGAACAGCCGCGCCGGGTGCGGCGAGAAGCTGGCGACCAGCGCCGGCACGCCGCGTGCCTGCGCAAGGGCCAGCGCCTCGCCGACGACGGCCTGGTGGCCGGCGTGAAAGCCATCGAAATTGCCCAGCGCCGCGATGCCGCCGCGAAACCGCTCGGGCAGGATCGCCCCGTTTGTAATCCGCTCCATGATGGCGCCTTAGCCTTGCGGTGCGGGCGACGCCAGCGCGGCGTTCGGCACCATCCCGCGGCCGAGCAGGCGCGCGGCATTGCCGCCCATCACCATGGCGATCTCGTTGTCGCTCAACCCCGCATCGACCAGCGCGCTGGTGACGGCGGCGATGTGCGCCGTGTCGAAGCCGGTGGTGGTGGCGCCGTCGAAGTCCGAACCCAGCCCGACGTGCTGGATGCCGACCAGGTCGCGGACATGGCGGATCGCCTTGGCGGTCGCCGCCGGCGTCGCGGCGCAGACCGCGGCGTCCCAGTAACCGATGCCGATCATGCCGCCGTTCCGCGCCAGCAGCCGCAGTTCGTCGTCGGTCAGGTTGCGGTTGGTGTCGCAGGTCGCCTTGACCCCGCCATGGCTGACGACGACCGGGCGGGTGGCGATCGCCATGACATCGGCGAAGGTCTTGTGGCTGCTGTGCGCCAGGTCGACGATGATGCCCTTGCGCTCCATCGCCGCCACCGCCTGCCGGCCGAGCGGCGTCAGGCCGGACTTGGCTTCGCCGTGCATCGATCCGGCAAGTTCGTTGTCGAAGAAATGCGCCAGCCCGATCATGCGGAAGCCGGCGTCGTACAGCGTGTCGATATTCGACAATCGGCCTTCTAGGTCCTGCGCGCCTTCCACCGAAAGCAGCGCGCCGGTCACCCGCCGGCCGGCGGCCCGGTCCCGGAACAGCCGGTCGAGATCGGCCTGGGACCGGATGATGCGCAAGCGGCCGCCCGCGGCAGCTTCGGCATCGCGCAGCTTTTCGGCGTGGAAAAGCGAGCGTTCGAGCAGCGAGGTCCATGTCCGCGGCGGCTGCGCCTGGGCGATGGTAAGCAACGTGATATTGTCGGTCTTGTCGCTGTTGGCTTCGTAATTCTGGCCCTTGGGGGTCTTGGTGACGCTGGAAAAGACCTGCAGCGCGACATTGCCGGCCTCCAGCCGCGGCAGGTCGACATGGCCGCGGTCGCTGGCCTCGTCGAGCGGGCGCTTCCACATCAGCGTGTCCGAATGCAGATCGACGATGGCAAGCTGGCGGTGCAGTGCCGCGGCGTGTTCGGACACCGGCCAGATGCCGCTGCCCTCGATCTTGTTCATCGACTGCTCGACCAGTTTCGGCGCGAAGATGAAGAACGCCGGCGGCACCATGATCGCAATGATGGCGATGGGCACCACCCAGCGTTTCAGCGTCGGATTCATCGGCATGTCGGTCCCCCCGGCGTGGTTATGCGCGCGTCAGCGTCACAAAGGCAAAGCCCGGCGTATCCCCGGCGGCCGGGTGGACTTCGCGCGCGGTTTCACGCCACCGCGCCGGGTCGAACGGGGGCAGGATGGTGTCACCGGCCGGCGCGGCGTCGATCTCGGTCAGCGCGATCCGCGTCGCGCTGGGCAGCGCCTCGGCATAGATTTGCGCGCCGCCGATGACCATGATGGCGTCGGCGCGGGCACGCGGATCGAGCCCGGCGGCGGCGACGGCCTCGGCCAGATTGGCGACGGTGGTGACGCCTTCGGCGCACCAGCCGGGGTCACGCGTCAGCACGATATTGTGGCGACCCGGCAGGCGCTTGCCGATCGAATCGAAGGTCTTGCGCCCCATGATGACGGGCTTGCCGATGGTCAGTCGGCGGAAATGCTTGAGATCCGCGGGGATATGCCAGGGCATGCCGCCGGCATTGCCGATGACACCGTTGCGCGCCCGGGCAACGACGAGGACAAGCTCCATCAGACCGCCACCGGCGCTGCGATGGCGGGATGCGGATCATAGCCGGTGACGAGGAAATCCTCGATGGCATAGCCGAAGATGTCGGCCGGTCGCCGGGCGAAGTCGAGCCGCGGGAACGGGCGCGGCGTGCGCGCCAGCTGGGTTTCGACGAGGTGCGCGTGGTTGCGATACAGGTGGCAGTCGGCGCCCATCCAGATAATTTCGCCGGGCAGGAGATCGCATTGCTGGGCCAGCATCCGCAACAGCAACGACGCTTCGAAAATGTTGAAGGCAAAGCCCAGGCCAAGATCGCACGAGCGCTGGTAAAGAATGCTTGACAGCCTGTTGTCGCTGATAAAATATTGATAAGTCATATGGCATGGAGGCAATGCCATATCGATGAGTTCGGCAACGTTCCAGCCGGTAAAAATGTGTCGTCTGCTCGAAGGATTGTGCCTCAATCCATGGACAAGCTCTGCAATCTGGTCGATTCCACTTGGATCGCGCTGGTAAAGGCCGTCGTTTGTCGCCGTATAGCGCGGCCAGTGACGCCATTGGGCGCCATAGACCGGCCCCAGGTCGCCCCAGCGCGCGGCGAAATCGGCATCGTCGACGATGCGCGCTTCGAAGGCATCGCGATCGAGCGTTTCGCCGCTGGTCGCGTTGAACTTGGCGAGCGGCCAGTCCGTCCAGATATGGACACCCTGTTCGACCAGGCGGCGGATGTTGCGGTCCCCCGACAGGAACCACAGCAGCTCGCGCGCCGCCGGCTTCCAGAACACGCGCTTGGTGGTCAGGATCGGGATGCTGCCGTCGGACAGGTCGAAGCGCATGGTTTCGCCGAACAGCGCCCTGGTGCCGGTGCCGGTCCGGTCGTCGCGTTCGGCGCCGCTGGTCCAGACGCGCCGCATCAGATCGAGATACTGGCCCTCGGCGGGGTTGGTCGCGGCGTCGGTCATGGCTCTCTATCGGCGACCGGGCCGGAGCCGGTCAACCCGGCGGCACCCTGGCGTCACGGCGCGCCGGCGACCGCGCGGCAGTTACCCTTTGTTATTGTCTTGCGTGTTAATCGCTTCGAAATCGAGCCCGGCAGGGCGGCGGTGCGCATGACCCCGCGCCGCCGCCGGCCGGGGTCGAGGATGCCCCGGCACCGTGCTGCAAGAGCAAGCGGCCCTCCCCGTCTGCTAGGCGCGGGTGCCGGGGCGTCCAACCGCGGGACGTCGCCCTGAACCATGGCCGATGCGGGGGGTGAATGGGGTCTGGCGGCGCTGGTGGCGGGGCATCTGCTGCTCGGCGAACTGGTGCTGGTCATCGCGCTGATCATCGCCGTTTCGGCGGCGGACGATCTGTTCGTCGACCTGGTCTATTTTGGCCGCTGGCTGTGGCGCCGGATGCAGCCGCCGACGCCGCGCGCCACGGCAGAGATGCTCCACCAGGTCGCGCCGGCGCCGATGGCGATCATCATCCCTGCCTGGGACGAATCGAATGTCATCGGGGCCATGCTGGCGCGGCTGCTCGCCACCCTCGATTACCCCGATTACCGGGTCTTCGTCGGCCTTTACCCCAATGATCCCGCCGGGCGTGCCGCGGTGGCGGCGATTCCCGATGCGCGGATCGCGCCGGTGCTGTGCAGCCGGCCGGGGCCAACGACGAAATCGGACTGCCTCAACCATCTGTGGCGCGCCGTGCTGGCGGACGAGCGCGCGCGCGGGCGCATTTTCAAGGCGGTGGTGCTGCACGATGCCGAGGATGTTCTTCACCCCCAGGAACTGCGCGTCCAGAACGCGTTGATTCCTGGCCTGGCGATGGTGCAACTGCCGGTGGTGCCGCTGCCGGACAAGACATCGCCCTGGGTGGCGGGTCATTACCTCGATGAATTTGCCGCCAATCATTTGAAGGACATTGCCGTGCGCCAGGCGCTGGGGGCGGCGGTGCCGTCCGCCGGCGTTGCTTGCGCCATCGAACGCACCATGCTCGGCCGCATCGCCGAGGTGGGCGGCGGCGACCCGTTCGATGCCACCTGCCTGACCGAGGATTATGAACTGGGGTTGCGCATCAAGGCGCTTGGCGGCGGCACCGCGCTGGTGCGCGTGCGTGAGGCGAACGGCGGCCTGGTCGCCACCGAGGCGCATTTCCCCGCCACGTTCGAAACGGCACGCCGGCAGAAAACCCGTTGGCTGCTGGGCATCGCGCTGTCGGGGTGGGACCGGCTCGGCTGGCCGCGCGGCGCTGCCGATCGCTACATGCTGCTGCGCGACCGCAAGGCGGTGGTCGCGGCGTTGCTGGCGATGGTCGCCTATGCCGTGACGCTGCTGATCCTGCTCGATTCGGTCCTCGTGGCGTCGGTGCCGGCGCTGGCCGCCCTGCCGCCGCTGCTGGGGCCGCTGGCGATGACATTGACGCTGGTCAACATCGTCCTGCTGGCCTGGCGGTTGGCGATGCGGGCGGCCTGCACGGCCTATGGCCATGGCTGGCGCGAAGCGGCGCGATCGGTGCCGCGCGCCGTCGTCAGCAACGTCATCAATGCCGCGGCCGCCTGGTCGGCCTGCCGGCGCTATGCCGCGGCGCTGCGCAGCGGCGATGCCCCGCAATGGGACAAGACCGTCCATCGCTTTCCGCATCCGGAGGCAGAGTCCGCCGCGTGACCGGCAGGGGTCGGCCGCTGCGGGCGCTGGCCGTGGTGGGGGCCGTCACCGTCTTTTGGTTCGCGGGGCGCGTGCCAGGGTTGGTGCAACGTTTCGATGCGACCATGGCGGCCTTGCACCCACAGCCGGCAGGGTCCGCGGCCACGGGTGCACCGCCGACGCTGCCGGAAGGGATTTTGGCCGATGCGGCAAACACCGTCACCGATCGCGGGGCCATCCGGCAGCACAGGCCGGGGCACGATCCCTTCCGGCCGACCCGCACTGTCGCCTTGCAGCCGCCCGTTGCAGCCGCCGGCGCGCCGCAACCCCAGGCATCAACCAGCGGCCTTGCTGTGCCCGCCGGTCCTGCCGCGCCGTTGCCGCCCGTGGCGGCCGCGGCGGTGCCGGGGTTCGACCTGGCCACACGCGCCTATGCCCGGCTCGCCGCCGGCGATCGCCGCGGTGCCGACGCCTTGTTCGGTGCCGCAATCGCTGCCGCCGACGCCGGGGGCGGGGCGCCCCAGGCTGCGGACTGGACACGCGCGCGGCAGCAGCTGCGCCGACGCTGGTCGGGCGACGCGTTCGTGCTGTTTCGCGATGCCGGGACGCCGGGCGGGGCTGCGGCCAGTCCCGTGCTGGGCGGCGGCCAGTCGGGGGGCAGCTTGGCGTGGCGCATCGACCCGCTGGCGCGGCGGCCGCTGGCAGTCCTGGCGCGGGTGTATGCCGCGCACGACGACCGTGACCTGATCGACGGCAAGACGACGCAGGCGGCGCTGGGGGTGCGCTGGCAACCGTTGCCGGGGGTGAGCATTGCCGCCGAACGGTTGATCGCCGTCGGTCGGCAGACCAGCGGCGACTGGAATTTCCGCGTCGCGGTGGGTGGGGAACGGCAGCTGGGGCCGGTCAGGGTCGATGGCTATGGCGAGGCCGGCGCACGGGGCAATGGCGATGTCTATGCCGGCGGCGAGGCGCGTGCCGCGGTGCCGGTCGGCCGCGTGGCCGGTGTGGGATTGAGCGCCGGGCCGGGTGTGTGGGGCAGCATCCAGACAGGCTTTGTAACGGTCAGCCGGGTCGATGTCGGCGCCGGGGTCACGGGGCGCCTGCCGGCCGGCGTTGCGGTGCGCGCCGATTATCGCTGGCGGGTTGCCGGCAATGCGGCACCCATCAGCGGGCCGGCGGTGACGGTCTCCGTCGGCTTCTGATGCCCAGGAGCGTCTGCCCCCCGTTGCTGACCCGCAACGGGGGGCACTAGCCCTCCCCGGCTAGCCCTTAACCATTGTCATTGGCGACACGGCGCCGCTCGCCGAGTTTCCTCAGCAGGGCGCGCGTGCGCAATTGCGACAACAGGTCGTTGATGACGGAAACACCGCGTTCGGCCATGTCGAGCGCCTGCGCCTCGCCGACCTGGCCAGCCGTGTGTTCCAGAAACAGGCGCATCTCCTGCGCGGTGACCCACTCGATGAAGTCGAGGTAGAAACGCATCTGCAGGCCGGTAAACCCCAGTTGCTCGGTAAAGCCGATATCGGCCAGTTCCTTGATGCTGCCGAGAATGGCGGCGTCGCGCGCCGACATCAGCCCGTCGGCATCGATGCCGATCATGCCGGTGGCGGCGTGATCGGCGATCACCGATGCGTCGATGCCCAGCTGGGCAGCGACGGCAGTCGCGGCGACGCGCGCCATGCCGCCGGCTTCAAGTCGCGCCGCCAGCAACGCATCGAGCATGGGAAACGCTGTCGGGGCCAGCCAGCGATCCCCGTCATCGGCATCGAGCAATGCGCGGATGACGGCGAGTGGCAGGAAGCGTTCTTCCTGCAGTCGCTTGATCGCACGCAGCCTGGTAACATGGGCGCCAGTGTACGATGCCGAATTGCGACTGGCGCGATCCGGTTCGGGCAGCAGACCTTCGCGAATATAGTAACGGATGGTTTCCCGCCCGACTCCGCTGGCCTTTTCAAGTTCGCGCATCCGCATCGGGGCGCGGTTTCCTCCTGTATGAAGTGACAGCCCCTAGCAGCATTTGCCAGGCATGGCTATGCGGTCGCGCCGGCTCTTTGGGCGTGCTACCCATTTGCGCATGCAGGCTTTTGCCGCCCTTCTCGACGCCCTGGTCTACACCCGGTCACGCCACGCCAAGTTGCGATTGATCGGCGATTATCTGCGCACGACGCCCGATCCCGACCGGGGCTGGGCGCTGGCGGCGCTGACCGGCGGGCTCGACCTGAAAATGGTGCAGCCGCGGTTGCTGCGCGACCTGATGACGGCCCGCGTCGACCCGGTCCTGTTCGCGCTGTCCTACGACTTTGTCGGCGACATGGCGGAAACCGTGTCGTTGCTGTGGCCCGACCCGCCGGTGGCGGCGCCGCCGCCGTCGCTCGCCGATGTCGTCGACACGCTGGCGTCGGTGTCGCGTGCCGCAGCGCCGGGAGTGGTGGCGGGGTTGCTCGATCGGCTCGATGCGCCGGGACGCTATGCGTTGATCAAGCTGGCCACCGGAAGCATGCGCGTCGGTGCCTCGGCACGGCTCGCCAAGACGGCGTTCGCGGAAAGCTTCGGCGTCGATGTCGGCGAGGTCGAAGAAATCTGGCACGGGCTGGTGCCGCCTTATGACCGGCTGTTCGCCTGGGCGACCGGGGCGGGGGCACGGCCCGATTCGGGCGGCGCCCCGGTGTTCCGCCCCTTCATGCTGGCGCAGCCGCTGGAAGGGGAAACGATCGACCTCGCCGATTTCGTCGCGGAATGGAAATGGGACGGCATCCGCGTCCAGGTGGTGCATGTGCCGGTCGCGGCCGGTGGCGACGGCAGGACCAGGCTGTACAGCCGCACCGGCGACGATATCACCGGCAGCTTTCCCGATGTCGCCGGCGCCTTTGCCGCGCATGCGGCGCTGGACGGCGAATTGCTGGTGCGCGGCGAGGCGCAGGGCCGGGATCAACATGGCGGCGCAGCGGCGAGCTTCAACGCGCTGCAGCAGCGGCTGGGACGCAAGGCGCCACCGGCGAAGCTGATGACCGAGGCACCGGCGTTCGTGCGCCTGTACGACGCGCTGGTAATCGGGGACGAAGACCTGCGGGCGTTGCCTTGGCACGCCCGCCGGGTCCGGCTGGACGACCTGGTGGCCACGCTCGATCCATCGCGCTTCGACCTTTCGGCGATCGTCGAGGCGCGCGACTTCGCGGCGCTGTCGGCCGTGCGCGACGCGGCGCGCGACGACGCCATCGAGGGGCTGATGTTGAAGCGGCGCGACAGCGCCTATGTCGCCGGCCGCCGCGCCGGGCTGTGGTACAAGTGGAAGCGCGATCCGCTGACCGCCGATTGCGTGCTGATGTATGCCCAGCGCGGCCATGGCAAGCGCAGCAGCCTGTACAGCGATTTCACCTTCGGCTGCTGGGGTGCGCCGGGCGAATTGCTGCCGGTCGGCAAGGCCTATTTCGGCTTTACCGA
The DNA here is from genome assembly GCF_011927825.1 of Polymorphobacter fuscus. Taxonomy (NCBI): domain Bacteria; kingdom Pseudomonadati; phylum Pseudomonadota; class Alphaproteobacteria; order Sphingomonadales; family Sphingosinicellaceae; genus Sandarakinorhabdus; species Sandarakinorhabdus fusca. The sequence continues at coordinate 2,572,045 of NZ_JAATJI010000001.1, forward strand.
TGCCGAGCTGGCGATGCTCGACAAATGGGTGCGGTCGCACACCATCGGGCGCTTCGGGCCGGTCATCGAAGTCGAAAAGTCGCTGGTCGTCGAAATCGCCTTCGATTCGATCCACGTCAGCAAGCGCCACAAGTCCGGGCTGGCGATGCGCTTTCCGCGGATTGCGCGGATCCGTACCGACAAGCCGGCGGCGGAAGCCGATACCGTCGCGGCGCTGGCGCGCCTGGTCTGATCGATCGGGTCGCCGGTCAAGTCGCCGGTCAAGTCGCCGGTCAGGGCACCGGCCGCGGGTCGTAGCGCAGCGTGGCGGTGCCGGTGGTGTCGACCGGCATGTAGACGCCCTGGCCCAAGGGTTTGACAACGCCGTTGCGGACCTGGTCGATGCGGGCATCGAGAATGAAGTCGCCGACGCGCTTGTCCATCAGCGCGCGATCGATCTTGCCGAGCAGCTTGGCATAGTCGCGGCCGAAATTCTGGGTCAGCCCGCCGCCGATGGCATCGAGAACGCCGGGCGACCGCGCCACCGCCAGCATGATGTCGAAGGTGGCATCGCCGCGGCCATCGATGGTCAGGTCGCGGACCCGCACTTGCTGGCTGCCGGGCTGGTTGTAGGGAATGCCGGTGGCCCAGACGGTGCCGGTCGTGCTGAAGGCTTCGCCGTCCGCGGCGACCTGCATCGGCAGGCCGATGGCAAGCCGATTGCCGGTCGTCGCATAGACGATGGGCTTGCCGAAGCGGACGTCGACCGGCCCGGCGCCGGGAACGACGATGGGTTGGCGCGCGAGCTTGCGGAGCGCCTTTTCCAGCACGGGTTCCAGTTCGGCATATTGGGCGACGATGGGAATGCGGATGGTGAAGCCCGCGTCCTGTGGAATGTCGGCCGGTGTCGGCAGCGGTGTCACCGGGGGGTCGGGCGGCCGTTCGCCGACAAAGCCTTCGGTGGTGGCCACGGCCTTCAGGTCGAGCACCAGCCGGTCGTCTTCGATCCGGTATCCGTTGTAGCGCAGTGCCTGCGGCGTGACCCGCAGCCATACCGGCGGGTTGCTGCGGTTGAGCATGAGCGCGGTGAAAGCCTGTTTCCAGCCGCTTTCGATGCGGTCGCGGGGGTGGAGGCGGGCGAGATATTTCGTCGTATCGGCTTCCAGCCGGGCAATGACCTTGGCCAACTGCGGATCGGCCTTGCTGGCAAAGGTGATGCGTTCGCCGAGCAGCGAGATGCCGGGCTTCTGCGTCCATTCATAATCGATCTCGACCTTGGCCGTCGGCTGCCAGTCGCCGACCATGCCGAGCCGGATGCGGGCATGGACATCGGCGGCGCCGGTGGCATCCTGGGTCTTGATCACATGGCCGATGTCCTTCGCGGCGATCGTTGCAGACACCGGCATGACCAGATCGATGACATTGCCTGACCCTGCCAGGCGGATCGGGCCGCGCGTGACTTCGCCGACGATGCGGCAGCTGATGTCGGGGGTGATGCGCGCATTGTCGAGGCCGACCGAGCAACCGGTCTTTTCGCATTTCAGCCCCTTGCATTTGAGCTTGGGGACGACACAGGCCGTCACCCGCGCCGCCTTCAGGCACGTCGTCTGCTTGTCGATTTCATGGACGATGTGCGGGACTTCGGCGTTGAGCGCGGCTTCCAGGTCTGCAATTCGCGCACTGATCGGGATGACGATGGTGGATGTCGGCGGCACGATCGGGGTGGCGGTCGTCACCCGCGGCGGTGCCAGATTGGTGTTCTTGCGTTCGCAGCCCGCGAGCAGCGCGAGCAACAGCGCGATCACGATGGGCAGACGAAACGACGGCATTGCCAGGCACCTTCTGGTCGGCCGAGCGAGCCGTTGCCGTTTTGTCGCAGATTCCGCATTTTCGATCAACCGCGGCAGGGGCAGCGAACGGGTGCCGCGGGCGGATCGTAGGAAAAACGCGGCAGCCATGATATTTGCATCCAGCGATCTTGTGCGCGGGGGCTTTCGCATGCGGACTGGGCTTTTGCTGGCAGCGGCTCTTGGCGTGGCGTCGGCACCGGCGTGGGCCGAACGCCCCCGGGACCGGTTCTGGGCGCAGGGCGGTGGCTTTTTCACGACGGCAAATTCGAACATGCGGCTGGACAATGTGCTGCTCGGCAGCAGCGGCACGGCGATCGATTTCGAAAGTGACATCGGCTTGCCGACACATGACAGCCAGCCGATCGGCCTGGTCGGCGTCCGGTTGGGGCGGGCGGTCCGCATCGAAGGCGAATATTTCAGGCTCAAGCGCATCGGCAACCGCAGCGTTGCGGGGTCGATCGCCGTCGGCGAAACCGTGTTCAACGCCCAGGCCAATGTCGCCGGGCTGCTGCAGAGCACCACCTATCGCGTCGCGCTGGGCTATTCGCCGCTGCTGACCGACCGGGCCGAACTGGGCGTCGCGCTTGGCGGGCATATCACCAACTTCACCGTCCAATTGCTCGGCGCCGGAACCGTGACCACGGCCAATGGCAGCATTTCATCGGCGCTCGCTTCCGAACAGCGCAGCCAGCGCGCGCCGCTCCCGACGATCAGCGGCTATGGCAATTATGTCCTGTCACCGGTGTTCGCGCTCAACGCCCGGGCCGACTGGCTGTCGCTCAGTGTCGGCGATTACAGCGGCAGCCTTGTCGAAGCGCAGGCGGGCGTGACGGCGCGGATCATCCGCAACGTCGGGCTCGGTGCGGGCTATCGCTACACCAACTACATCTTCCGGGCGCGCAAGCGCGATTTCACCGGCCGCCTGCAATATGAATTCCATGGGCCGATCGTGTCTCTGGAAGTCGCCTTCTAGGCAGCCGGCCGATGCGGTGCCGCGTTGACCGGGCGGGGACCGCTGTGGCAGACGCAAGGATGCTGGCGCTGCGGGTATAGCTCAATGGTAGAGCACTAGCCTTCCAAGCTTGTGATGCGGGTTCGATCCCCGCTACCCGCTCCAGTGCTGCCGGACATCGCGGGTGCGGAACCTGTTGGCTTCCCGCGAGTTTCGACCTTGTGTTGAGAAACGGGATGACTGTGGATGATCCATGGTTGGCCATGCGCAAATCGGGGATAGAAAAATGATCGCGACCAAAACTGCAATTCGTCTGGCAGCCGGCACCGCACTCATGGCGATGCTTGCCGCCTGCGGCGGGTCTGACAAGGCAGCCGATGCCACCACCGCGACCACGACGGCGGAAGTGACCACGCCGGCGATCCCTGAGGCGACAGCGCCCGCTGCCGCACCGGCGGCTGATACGGCCGCGACGGCAACGCCGGCTGCGGGGGTGACCCTGGCCAGCCTGACCGGCGATCCGGTCAAGGGCGAAAAGGTCTTTGGCCAGTGCCGGACCTGCCACGTCGTTGAAAAGGGCGTGAACCGCGTCGGTCCGTCGCTGTGGGGCGTTGTTGGCCGCCAGGCCGGCAGCATCGAAGGTTTCAAATATTCGCCCGCCAACAAGAACAGCGGCCTGACCTGGACCGACGAACAGCTGTTCACCTATCTTGAAGCGCCGCAGCAGGTCATCAAGGGTACCTACATGGCCTTCGCCGGCCTGAAGAACCCGCAGGACCGCGCCGACGTCATCGCCTATCTCAAGACCAAGGCGTGAACTGAACGCCGGCCGGGACGTCCGTCCCGGCCAGCGCCGGCCGTTAGAATGGCCCGTTGAGCTGCACGATGGCGATGTTGAGCGCCCCGGCAAAGGTCACCCAGATCAGATAGGGGATCAGCAACAGCGCGGCCGGGCGTGAAAAACGCCAGCAGATGATGATCAGCAGCGCAATCGACGCCCAGAGGAACCAGACTTCCGTGGCGGAGAGATCGGGGCGCTGCATCCGGAAAAACAGAAAGCTCCACAACAGGTTGAGAAACCCGTTGATGGCGAACAGGCCGATGACGACATCGCGCATCGTCTGCGACGGTGCCGCGAGCCAGGCCGTCGCCGCCGAAATCGCGCAAAGACCAAAAATCAGCGTCCACGCCGGCCCGAACAGGATATCGGGCGGCGCCCAGGCAGGCTTGGCCAGATCCTGATACCAGGGACCGAGCACGGTGATCGTTGCCCCCAGCGCGGCGATGAGCAGCGTTGTGACCGCCGCCACCGCCGCCGGGAGAACCCAACGGCCGGGATTCATTCAGCGACGACCGTCACATCGAGCCCGAGGCGGCGCCTTCCCGCTTGCGTCCCGAAAATACCGCGCCGAGCAGCTGGCCGGTGTCCTTGAGAAAGATCCGCACATGCGCCATCGGGCGTTTGCGGACGAGTTCCTTGTTCATATAGGCTTCCCAGGTCAGCTGCTGGATATCGGGATCCTGGCACAGCTTGACGAAGCGCTCGCGCATGTTGTCGCTGCGATACCAGAACCACTGCATCATGCCGAGCACCATGAAGACCTGGCCGTGCAGCTTCATGAAGCGCTTGCGCGCCAGCTTGAGCGCGGCCGGGTCGCCGGTGGTGAGGAAGGTGCCGGCAGCTTCGGCCGCCAGGCGCCCGGCGGTCATGGCGTAATAGATGCCTTCGCCCGAGGCCGGCGCGACGACCCCTGCGGCATCGCCCGCGACGACCACATCCTTGCCATTGTCCCAGCGCTTGCGCGGCTTGAGCGGAATCGGTGCGCCTTCGACCCGGATCGTCTTGAAGGCATCGAGGCCGGTCTGTTCGCGCAGCCGCGCCACGGCGTCGCGCATGGCGAAGCCCTTGACGGCGCTGCCGACGCCGACGCTGGTCTTGTCGCCATGCGGGAAGATCCAGGCGTAGAAATCGGGCGACAAATGGCCTTGGTAATAGATGTCGCAGCGGCCGCCTTCGAAGCCCCTGAAGCCTTCGGGGGGTGATTCGATGACTTCGTGATAGGCGGAGACGAACGGAACTTTTTCATTGGCCGGCAGCGCCGCGCGCGCCACGGCCGAATTGCCGCCGTCGCAGCCGATGACGACCTTGCCGCGCACGCGGATCGGTTCGCTGCCGCGCGGCGCGCCTTTCGGGCGATAGGCGATGACGGCGGTGCCTTCGGCGTCGCGTTCCAGCGCTTCGAACGTGCCATCGATGCGCGTGGCGCCGTTGCTGGTGGCACGGGCGCGCAGGAACTCGTCGAAAACCTCGCGATCGACCAGGCCGACGAAGCCGTCGCCGACCGGCATGTCCACCGCCTTGTTCGACGGCGCCACCATGCGCGCCGAGGTGGCGCGGGCGCACAGCTGCTCGAGCGGCACGTCGAAATCCTTGAGCAGGCGCGGTGGCACGGCGCCGCCGCACGGCTTGATGCGGCCGGCGCGATCGAGCAGCAGCACGCGGCGCCCGGCCAGGGCAAGGTCGTTGGCCGCAGTGGCGCCGGATGGGCCGCCGCCCACGACGATGGCATCGAAAATCTCGGTCATGCGATGGCCTCCCTCGGTCGATTTTTGGTTTCGCTGGTGCTGAGTCGCGTGGCGATGGCCGCCGCGCCGATGAACATCACGGCTTCGAAGGCGAAGACGAGCTCGAACGCCGGGCCGTCGCTGCCGAGCAGTCGGCGGCCGAGATCGACCGCGCTGGCACCGAACAGCCCGCCGAGGCCGAAGGCGATCGCCTGCGATGCGCCCCACAGCCCCATGCGGATCCCCTCTTGCCCGCCATCGCCACCATCCGGCTCGCCGCGGCCGGCAAGATCGAGCATCGATCCGATGGCCGCGACGGCGAAGACGCCGTTGGCGAAGCCGAGGATGAAAACGGTCGGCTGCAGCGGCCAGCCGGGCCCGGCGGTCGCCGCCATGGCCAGCGCCGCCAACGCCAGTGCCGAGCCGATGCAGCCGCCGATGATCCAGCGCTTGAGCTTCAATCCGGCAAAGCTGCCGTTGCGGCCGCCAAAGCCATGCCCGCCGACGCCGACGAGGATCATGCCGAGCAGCACGCCCATGTGCTGGACCCCGGACAGCGATGTCGACTGCCCCGGCGTCAACCCGAAGATGAGGCCGGCGAAGGGTTCGAGGATCAGGTCCTGCATCGAATAGGCGAGCATCGAGACAAAGACGAAGATGGTGAACAGCCGTGTCACGGGATCCTGCCAGATGCCCCGCAGCGCCGCGCCGAAATCGGCGGGCGCAGTGGCTGGGGCCTGGGTTGCGACCGGGCGGCCTTCGATGCCGATAACGGCGAGACAGGCAAGGACAAAGGCCCCGGCCGCGACGCCGGTGGCGACCTGCATAAGCCGTTCCGGACTGAACGGTTCGAGCAGCCGGCCGGCGGTGGACGCGGTGACGACGATGCCCAGGATCATCATGATCCAGGTCAGCGAGGCCGCGGCCGGGCGCCGCGCCGGGGCGGTGCGGGTTGCGAGCAGGGCGAGCAGCGAAGTGCCGGCAGCGCCGACGCCGGTGCCGATCATCGCATAGGCCAGGATCGCCAGCAGCAGCGCCGGCACGAATGGCCCGGCAAGCATCACCGTTGCCTTGGTGGCGAGAACCCCGCCGATGGCGAGAATGGCCATGCCGCCGATGATCCAGGGGGTGCGCCGGCGCCCGGTATCGGAATTATGTCCCCATTTCGGGCGGCTGAGCTGGACCGCATAATGAAAGGCGACAAGGCCGGCAGGAAGCGCCGCGACCTGGGCGAATTCAACCACCATCACGCGGTTGAGCAGGCTTGATGCCAGCATGACGACCGCGCCGATCGCACTTTGCACCAGGCCGAGGCGGGCGATGTTGAGCCAGCCAAGGGGTGCGGGGGCGGTCACAGGCCCATGCCGCGCAGGCCGAAGGCAGCCGTCAGCATGCCCAGGACATAAAGCGTGGTGCCGCTGGCATTGTAGAACGGCGCCTGCTTGGCAGGATCGGCAATCAGCCGTTGCATGAGCAGGAACTGCATGCCCACCGACATTGCAACCAGCGCCGCCGGGAAGATGGCGCCCCAGCGAGCGAGCAACACCGCGACAACGAGCTGCGGCACTGCCATCGTCCAGCACGCGACGCGCGCGGCGCGGTCAACGCCGAGCAGCACCGGCAGCGACCGCACGCCGGACACCGCGTCGCCCTTTACGGCCTTGAAATCGTTCAACACCATGATGCCGTGCGCGCCGGCGGCGTACAGCGCGAGGATGATGATGATGCGCGTGTCGGGCAGGCCGCCGACCATGACCGCCGCGCCGGTGAACCAGGTCAGTCCTTCATAGGCTGCGGCGCAAACGCCGGGACCCCACCAGCCATTGGCCTTGGCGCGGATCGGCGGCGCCGAATAGATCCAGGCGAGAAAGACGCCGAGCACGGTTGCGGCGAACACCACGGGGTTGATGAGCCAGCCCACCACCAGCGAGATGATCGAACCGGCGATGGCGATGCCGAGCCCCCAGCGCCCCGGGATGCGGCCCGATGGAATCGGACGCTTCGGTTCGTTGATGGCGTCGACATGGCGGTCGAACCAGTCGTTGATGGCCTGGCTGTTGCCGCACACCAGCGGCCCGGCCAGCATCATGCCCGCCAGCAGGAAGCCCCAGCGGTCGGCGAGCGGTACGCCCGACGAAACAACGCCGCACATGAACGCCCACATCGGCGGAAACCAGGTAACCGGCTTGAGAAGTTCGAGAATGTCGCGCGGGAGGGGGAAGCGCCGGGTCGGACCCGCGCCGCGCCTGCCGCCTGTCGTGTCGAGAGTCGCCCCATCCATAAGTGTAAGCTAGCCTTGACACATGCGGGCGTCAACGCGCGCTGTCATGGCATCAGCCAGGATCGGACAGGTTGCCGAGACCATGACGATGGAGTTTCGAATAGAGGCTCTGGCGCGACAGGCCGAGGATTTCCGCCGCCGACGCACGATTGTCCGACGTGTAGGTCAGCGCTGCCTCGATGCACAGCCGTTCGATCAGGTCGGTCGATTCGCGGACGATTTCCTTCAACGAGACCCGGCCGACAAGCTCGGTCAATTGTTCGACCGACCGCGGCAGCTGCCGATCGTCGCTGGCCGCCGCAACGCGGCGCATGGTGGACCGGATGCTAAAGCCGTGGCGGGTATCGCCGCCCTCCACCGACGTGACGGCCGAGATTTCGACGTCCTCTTCGCTGCCGTCGCGCGCTCGCACGATCGTCGCGAAGTTGCGGACCAGGCCATGGTCGCGCAACTGCGATTCGAGCAGGCCGAGGTCGATTCCCGGCCGCCCGAGGAAACGCGACAGCGGTTGGCCGGTGATGTCGTCGCGTCGCGTGACATGCACCATGTCGAGAAAGGCGCCGTTGCCGACAATGATGTCGAGCGTGTCGTTGGTCAGCACAAAGGCGTCGGGCATCCGCTCCAGCACTTCGACCAGCGGACGTTCCGGACTGGTGCCGGTGTCGACCAGGGGCCGCAAGCGGAGGAGCAGGAAGCTGCCGCGGTCCTGCCGGAACAGCGTCGCCGACATCAGGCAGGCGTCGCCGCTGGTCAGGTGGAGACGCACCGGATGGCGCTGCTCGGCAGCGGCGATCGCGCCGAGCTGTGCCGAAATCGCTTCCCGGTCGCCGGGGTCGACCAGGCTGGTGAAGGGCTGGCCATCGATGGCGACGGCGCCGAAGCCGGTCAGCCGCCGCGCGGCGGGGTTGATGTCGGCAATGCGCCGCGACGTCGCATCGATGACGATGATGGCGTCCTGGGTGGTGTCGAACAGCAATCGATACCGCGCCTCGAGCTGGCGCAACTGAAGCGAGTCCCGCTCCATCGCCTGCTGCGCCTTGAGCAGCCGTTGCTGCTGCGCGGCGGCAGCGCGCATGTCGCGGCCCACCGCCAGGACGCGGCCATCGCCGGCGGGGATGGCGAGATAGCGCATCGGCAGGTCGCCGGCGGGGGACGGGTGGTTGACCTGGCGCCAGCGGCCCGGATCCCCCTTGCCCGCAAGCAGATCGTCGATCTTGCCGCGATTTTCGGGAAGCACGGTATCGACCCAGCGTCGGCCGAGCCAGTCGCGCACGCCATGATCGGCAAGGTCGGGGGCGCCAAGGGTGACATCTTCGACGATGCCGTGCGAATCGATGAGCAGGGCGAGGTCGCATGCCGCCACCATGCCGCGGATTGCGGCATCGGCCGGCAGCTTGCCGAAAGAGGACTGCACCTTAGGCAGCGGCCGATGATCGGCATTGGCGGTGCGAACGTCCATGCTGGCGCGAATGCCATCTCCCGTCGGACCCCGGCCTGATGCCGATGGCCCCTGTCGTCAGGTTGTATGTTGTGTCATGCCCGTAACCAAACGGCGGTTCAACAACTCGCTTGCAAGACCGACGGCCAGCGCGCCATCGGCGGCCGTGCCATCGGCACCGATTTCGGCAGCAAGCGCCGGCTGTTCGGTAAAGACGCGGCCACCGACCAGGACGATGATTGCCGGGTTGCGCGAGACCTTGCGCAGCGATGCGATGGTCGTCTGAAGCGGCATGACATGGCGTTCGACGCTGACCGTCAGCCCGACGACGTCAAAGGCGCGGCCGGCAACCAGAGCGAGCAATTCGGTTTCGTCGAGCGCCGGCGCGCTCCAGGTCTGCCAGCCTTCGCGCCGGAAGAATTCCTCGACAATAAGCGCGCCCAGGCCGTGCTGTTCGCCTGGCGCGGGCGAAAACAGCGCCCGGCGCTCGGCCCCTGCCACCGGCGAGACGCCGGGGATGAGCGCCGAAAGGGCGTGAACGATTTCCTGGCATCGCCAAAGGCCCATGGTCACATCGACAAAGTCGCAGGCGTCCTCGTCCCACCAGCTGCCGAGCCGCCGTGCAGCGGGCGCCAGCAGGTGGAGGTAGATGGTTTCCACCGATACGCCGCCGGCCATCAGCGATTCGACCCGGGCCAGCAGCGGCGTGACCTCTTCGGTCAGCGTCGCAGCGGCGAACTGGTCGGCGTAGCCGGCGGGAATTTCGGCAGCAGGGTGGGCCGCAGCCGACGGCGTGGCGCCCAGGGTGCGATGCGCCAGCAACAGGCGGGGAATGATGTCGCCTTCGATGACGCGCGCAAGCGCATCGGGACTGGCCGTCTCGCGTGATCGCGATGCTGCACGTCGTGCGCGGTCCCAGCTTTTGCCGGCCGCGATCCTGGCTTCGGTTACAATCTCCAGCATCGAAGCCATGGCGCGCCGCACCCCACCTTTGTTCCGTGCGATCCCCTGACCCGCCAGATCCGCAGTTGCAAACCTGTGTCTGTGCCAAACCGCCGCACTTTGCCCGCTAAGGCTAAACAACCGCGCGCGAGGCCGCAAGGGGGAGTCTGTCAAACGCCGTTGACGTAAAGTCAGGTTGACACTTCTTGCCCCGATGGTAGGTTTCAGCCTGTGGGGAGAGACTGGTGACAGGCGCGACAACGAGCTCCAACGGTCCGAAGGCAAGGCGACCGCTTTACACGGCGGAAGAGCGCGTGCGGCGCGACAACAGCCGATGGACGCTGGTCCAGGGCCTGCTGGCGCCGGTGCAGTTCCTGATTTTCGCTGTCAGCCTCTACCTTGTCCTGAATTACCTGCGCACCGGCGAATATCATGACGCGGCCGTCTGGTCGGTGGTGATCAAGACCTTTGCGCTTTACACAATCATGGTGACCGGCGCGATCTGGGAGAAAGTCGTATTCGGCAAATATCTGTTCGCCGAGAGCTTTTTCTGGGAAGACGTGTTTTCGATGCTCGTCATTGCGCTGCACACGGCCTATCTGGTCGCGTTGTTCACCAATTCGCTGAACAGCCAACAGCTCATGTGGCTCGCACTGGCGGCCTATTTCACCTACGTCATCAACGCCGGGCAGTTCATCTGGAAGCTGCGGATGGCGCGACTCGAAGCGCCGGCGAAAGCCGATGGCGGAACGCCGGGAGCGGTGACCGCATGAGCGTGCTCGCACCCGTTCGCCCCGCCGAATTGCCGGTGCTGCGCGAACGCGGCCAGCGCGAGGTGTTCTGCGGGCTTACCGGGATCATCTGGCTGCATCGCAAGGTCCAGGATGCCTTTTTCCTTGTCGTCGGCAGCCGGACATGCGCCCATCTGCTGCAATCCGCCGCGGGCGTCATGGTGTTCGCGGAGCCGCGCTTCGGCACCGCGATCATCGAGGAGCGCGACCTTGCAGGCCTCGCCGATGCCAATGAGGAACTCGACAAGGTTGTCCGCCAGCTGCTGACGCGGCGGCCCGAGATCAAGTTGCTGTTTCTCGTCGGAAGCTGCCCGAGCGAAGTCATCAAGCTCGACCTCGGCCGTGCCGCAGAGCGGCTCAACGGCAGCTACGACGGTGTCCGCATCCTCAACTATTCGGGCAGCGGCATCGAAACGACGTTCACCCAGGGCGAAGACGCCTGCCTGGCGGCACTGGTGCCGGAAATGCGCGCCGAAGCCGCCGACCAGCTGCTGATCGTCGGGGCCTTGCCCGATGTCGTCGAGGACCAGTTCCGCCGCCTGTTTGCCGAGCTGGGGATTGCCCGCGTCGAGTCGCTGCCGCCGCGCCGGGCCAAGGACTTGCCGGGCGTCGGGCCGGGCACGCGCTTCCTGCTGGCGCAGCCGTTCCTCGGCGATACGGCGCGCGCGCTCGAAACGCGCGGCGCACGGCATCTGCCGGCGATGTTCCCCTTCGGCGCCGAGGGCACCACGGCCTGGTTGCACGCCGCGGCACGCGAATTCGGCATCGACGAGATGCACTTTCGCAGCGTCGTCGCGCCGGGTCGCGAGCGTGCCAAGCGCGCGCTTGCCCATCATGCCGAGCGCCTCAATGCCAAGTCGATCTTCTTCATGCCGGATTCGCAGCTGGAAGTGCCGCTGGCGCGCTTCCTGTCGGCAGAATTGGGGATGACGCTGGTCGAGGTCGGGACGCCCTATCTCCACCGTGGCCATCTCGCCGACGATCTTGCGGCGTTGCCGGCCGGCACGCAGATTTCCGAAGGCCAGGACGTCGACAAGCAGCTCGACCGGGTGCGCGCGGCACGGCCCGATCTCACTGTCTGCGGCCTCGGCCTTGCCAACCCGCTGGAGCGCGAGGGATTGTCGACGAAATGGGCGATCGAGCTGGTGTTTTCGCCGGTTCATGGTTTCGAACAGGCCGGTGACCTTGCCGAATTGTTTGCGCGGCCGCTGGTCCGCCGTGACCGATTGACCGTCTGATGCAGCTGACCGTCTGGACCTATGAAGGCCCGCCCCATGTCGGGGCCATGCGCGTCGCGACGGGCATGAAGGGGCTGCATTATGTCTTGCATGCGCCGCAGGGCGATACCTATGCCGACCTGCTGTTCACCATGATCGAGCGGCGCGGCGAGCGGCCGCCGGTGACCTATACGACCTTTCAGGCGCGCGACCTGGGCACCGACACGGCCGAGCTGTTCCAGAAATCGGCCCGCGACGCCTATGAACGCTTCCAGCCGCAGGCGATGATCGTCGGCGCCTCGTGCACGGCGGAGCTGATCCAGGACGATCCTGCCGGCCTTGCGCTGACGATGGGCCTGCCGTGCCCGATCATCGCGCTCGACCTGCCGAGCTACAGCCACAAGGAAAATTGGGGCGCGGCGGAGACCTTCTATCAGATCGTCCGGCAACTCGCCGACAAGGCGCGTGTGGCACCGCCGCGCGAAGGCCGTCGTCCGCGCGCCAATATCCTCGGGCCGACGGCGCTCGGCTTCCGCCACCGCGACGATGTGCAGGAGATCACCCGGCTGCTCGGGGACCTTGGAATCGACGTACATGTGACAGCGCCGCTCGGCTCGACGCCGCTGGCGATCGCAGGGTTGGGCGAGGCCGATTTCAACGTCGTGCTTTATCCCGAAATCGCCCATGAAGCGGCGCGCTGGCTCGAGAAGACCTTTGGCCAGAAGCATAACAAGACCGTGCCGATCGGCGTCGGCGCCACCCGCGAATTCATCGCGGAAGTCTGTGCGCTGGCGGGCATTGCGGCGCCGGCCGATGCGGATGCCGGCCGGATGCCCTGGTGGTCGCGCTCGGTCGATTCGACCTATCTGACCGGCAAGCGCGTCTTCATCTTCGGCGACGCGACCCATGCCATCGCCGCGGCGCGGATCGCACGCGACGAGCTGGGCTTCGAAGTTGTCGGGCTCGGCTGCTACAACCGCGAATTTGCGCGCGACATCCGTGCGGCGGCCAAGCTCTATGGCGTCGAACCGTTGATCACCGACGATTATCTGGCGGTGGAAGAAGCCATTGCGGCCGCCAGCTGCGAGCTGGTGCTCGGCACCCAGATGGAGCGGCACATCGCCAAGCGGCTGCGGCTGCCGTGCGCGGTGATCTCGGCGCCGGTCCACGTCCAGGATTTCCCGGCGCGCCACAGCCCGCAGATGGGTTTTGAAGGCGCCAATGTCATTTTCGACACCTGGGTCCATCCGCTGGTGATGGGGCTTGAGGAGCATCTGCTGACGATGTTCCGCGACGATTTCGAATTTTCGGACGCCGCTGGTCCCAGCCATCTCGGGCATGGCGCAGCGACCCCGGCCCATGCCGAAGCGCCGGCGATGGCCGATGCTGCCGAAGCGCCGACCCCGGCGGCTGTTGCGGCGCATGTCGAGGCCGGCGGCTGGTCCGCCGAAGCCACGCGCGAACTGATGAAAATCCCCTTCTTTGTCCGCGGCAAGGCCAAGCGGAACACGGAACGCTACGCCAGCGAAAAGGGCGTCGCCGCGATCTCGGTCGAGACGCTTTACGAGGCCAAAGCCCATTATGCGCGCTGATACGCCCCCATCGCACGGCTCGTCGGACCCTTCGGCACGGGTCGTCATCATCACGCTCGACAACCATCTGTCCGGCGCCATCGAACGCGCCCGGGCGCGGTTCGAGCGCGAACAGCCGGGTGTGTCGATCGGCTTTCACGCCGCCGCCGACTGGGACAACCAGGCCAAGCTCGACGCGGCGCGCGCCGATATCGCCCGCGGCGACATCATCGTCACCTCGATGATCTTCCTCGAAGACCAGATCCGCGCCATCAAGCCGGCGCTGGAAGCGCGGCGCGAAGCTTGCGACGCGATGGTCAACCTGATGTCGGCATCCGAGATCGTCAAGCTGACGCGGATGGGCGACTACCGCATGGACGCGCCGCCGAAGGGTCCGCTCGGCTGGCTGAAAAAGCTGCGCGGTTCGTCGAAGGAAGGTGCCCCGAACAGTGGTGCCGCGCAGATGGCGGTGCTGCGTCGCCTGCCCAAATTGCTCAAGTTCGTGCCGGGCACGGCGCAGGACGTGCGCGCCTATTTCCTGACCCTGCAATATTGGCTCGCCGGGTCGGACGACAATGCCTTTGCCATGGTCCGGGCGCTGGTCGATCGCTACGCCGATGGCCCGCGGCGGTCGCTGCGCGGAACCCACAAGGCGGACGCGCCGCGCGATTACCCCGATATCGGCGTCTATCATCCCGATCTGCCCGAGCGGATCGGCACGCACATCGCGGAGTTGCCGCTGCGGGCCGACGCCAAGGGCACGATCGGCCTCATCCTGCTGCGCTCCTATGTGCTCGGCAAGGACGCCAACCATTATGACGGCGTCATCCGCGCCATGGAAGCCAAGGGCCTCAACGTCATTCCGGCCTTCGCCGGCGGGCTCGATGCGCGTCCGGCGATCGAGGAATTGTTCATGGCCGATGGTGTCGCCACCGTCGACGCCGTCATCAACCTGACCGGGTTCAGCCTCGTCGGCGGCCCGGCCTATAACGATGCCAAGGCAGCCGAGGAAATCCTGGCGCGGCTCGATCGGCCTTATGTCGCGGCGCACCCGGTGGAATTCCAGACCCTGCAGGGCTGGGGCGCCAACAAGCAGGGGCTGCTGCCGCTCGAATCGACGATCATGATCGCCATCCCGGAACTTGATGGCGGGACCACGCCGATGGTGTTCGGCGGCCGTTCGGACGGTTCCGACGCGCCGTGCACAGGGTGCGCGCGGCGCTGCACCTGGCCGGTCGGCGGGCAGGTGCGGGCGATGCAAAGCTGCCCGGAGCGGGCCGAAGCGATGGCGGCGCGGATGCTCAAGCTGGCGGCGCTGCGGCGTTCGGCCGAGGCGGAGCGTCGCATCGGGGTCGTCCTGTTCAACTTCCCGCCCAATGGCGGTGCCGCCGGCACGGCGCAGTTCCTCGCAGTCTTCGAATCGCTCCACGAGACGCTGAAGCGGCTGCACCGCGAAGGCTATGCCGTCGATGTGCCGGAAACCGCCGACGAAGTCCGTCGCCGCATCCTCAACGGCAATGCCATGGCCTATGGCATGGAAGCCAATGTCCACGCCAAGGTCAGCGCCGAGACGATCGTCGCGCGCGAGCCGTTCCTTGCCGAGATCGAGGCGGAATGGGGCCCGGCGCCGGGCAAGTTTCAGACCGATGGCCAGAATGTCTTCATCCTGGGGGCGCAGTTCGGCAATGTCTTCATCGGCATCCAGCCGGCGCTGGGCTATGAAGGCGACCCGATGCGGCTGCTGTTCGATGGTCGCTTCGCACCCACCCACGCCTTCATGGCGTTCTACCGCTGGCTGCGCGACGACTTCGGTGCCCATGCCGTGCTGCATTTCGGCACCCATGGCAGCCTGGAGTTCATGCCCGGCAAGCAGACCGGGCTCAGCGCCGACTGCTGGCCCGAGCGGCTGATCGGCGACCTGCCCAACATCTATCTCTATGCCGCCAACAATCCGTCGGAAGGTGTCCTCGCCAAGCGGCGGTCGGCAGCGACGCTGGTCAGCTATCTGACGCCGGCGTTGACCAATTCGGGCGTCTACAAGGGTCTTGCCGACCTCAAGGCGACCGTCGAGCGCTGGCGCAGCGCCGATCCGGCGAGCGACGAGATCAGTGCCCTGCACGATGTCATTGTCGAGCAGGCAGCAGCACTCGATCTCGATGGCAGCGATGTGCCGGCTCTGGCCGCCAGGCTCTACGAAATCGAGCGCGAGCTCATCCCGCAAGGGCTGCATGTTGCCGGCCAGGCCGCGACGCCCGAGGAGCGGGTCGACATGCTCGCGGCCGTGGCGATGACGCGCGACGCGGTCGTGCCGCGCGCCGCGATCGAAGCCATTGTCGCCGGCACCGCGCGGTTCGATTCGCCGATCATGAAGGAACTGTCGGCGCTCAATGACGCGCTGGCGACCAATCACGAGATGGACGGCCTCGTCCAGGCGCTGAAGGGTGCCTATGTTCGGCCGGTGTCGGGCGGCGACATCTTGCGCACGCCGGAAATCCTGCCGACCGGCCGCAACATCCACGGCTTCGACCCCTTCCGCCTGCCTTCGGCTTTTGCCGTGCGCGACGGCTTTGCCCAGGCGCAGCGTCTTATCGACCGCAGCATCGAAGATTCGGGCCATATTCCCGAAACCGTGGCGATGGTCTTGTGGGGTACGGACAATCTGAAGTCGGAAGGCGCGCAGCTGGCACAGGCGCTGGCGTTGATCGGCGCGCGGCCGCGTTTCGACAGCTACAACCGTCTGTCGGGGGCCGAACTTATCCCGCTCGAACAGCTTGGCCGGCCCCGGATCGACGTCGTGGTGACGCTGTCGGGCGTGTTCCGCGACCTTTTGCCGTTGCAGACGCGGATGCTCGCCGAAGCTGCACTTCTGGCGGCGCAGGCTGACGAGCCGACAACGCACAATTTCGTCCGCAAGCACAGCCTCGCGCACGCCGCCGAACATGGCTGCGATCTCGAGACGGCGGCGCTCAGGGTCTATTCGAACGCCGAGGGGGCTTATGGCGCCAACGTCAACCTGCTGATCGATTCGAGCGGCTGGACCGACCCCGACGAGCTCGCCGACTGCTATGAAAAGCAGAAGGGCTATGCCTATGGCGTCAAGGGTGCACCGGTGCGCCAGGCGGGGCTGCTGGCGTCGGCGTTGAAGACCGTCGATTGCGCCTATCAGAACCTCGAAAGCGTCGAACTCGGCATCACCGCGATCGACCAATATGTCGATACGCTCGGCGGGATCAGCCGCGCCATCACCCGTGCCAAGGGCGGCACGACGGCGCCGGTCTATATCGGCGACCAGTCGCAAGGGGCCGGGAAGGTGCGATCGCTGCAGGAGCAGGTGGCGCTGGAGACACGCACGCGCATTCTCAACCCTGTCTGGCAGGAAGGCCTGTTGCGCCACGGCTATGAAGGCGTGCGCCAGATCGAGGCGAGCGTGACGACGACGATGGGCTGGTCGGCGACGACCGGCGAAGTCGATCCCTGGGTGTACCAGCGTATCACCGAGGCCTATGTGCTCGATGAGGCGATGCGCAACCGGATCGCCGAAATGAACCCGCGCGCTGCTGCCAAGGTCGCCAACCGGCTGATCGAAGCATCGGAACGCAATTACTGGACGCCGGATGCCGCCACGCTGGCTGCGCTGCGCGCGGCGTCCGACGCGGCCGAGGATATCCTGGAAGGGGTATCCGGCGGCGTGCAACAGGCGGCTTGAGGAAAAGTCTATGGGTTTGCTCGATCTCGAACGACCGGCGACGCCGCCCGATGGCGAAGGCAGCCTGCAGGTCAAGCTCGACCCGAACATGAAGATCGGCAACGCCAAGGTGTTCGCTGTCTATGGCAAGGGCGGCATCGGCAAGTCGACGACGTCGTCGAACCTGTCGGCGGCCTTCTCCTTGCTTGGAAAGCGCGTGCTGCAGATCGGTTGCGACCCCAAGCACGACAGCACGTTCACGCTGACCAAGAAGCTGATGCCGACGGTCATCGACGTGCTGGAAACGGTCGAGTTCCACCATGAGGAGCTGCGGCCCGAGGACTATATGTTCGAAGGCTATAATGGCGTCATGTGCGTCGAAGCGGGCGGACCGCCGGCGGGCACGGGCTGCGGCGGTTATGTCGTCGGGCAGACGGTCAAGCTGCTCAAGCAGCATCACCTGCTCGAGGAAACCGACGTGGTCATCTTCGACGTGCTCGGCGATGTCGTCTGCGGTGGCTTTGCAGCCCCGTTGCAGCACGCCGACCGTGCATTGGTGGTGGCAGCGAACGACTTCGACAGCATTTTCGCGATGAATCGCATTGTCGCCGCGATCAAGGCGAAGTCGAAGAACTACGAGGTTCGCATGGCGGGCGTCATCGCCAACCGCTCGGCGCAGACCGACGAGATCGATCGTTTCTGCGCCGCGACGGGCTTGGAGACACTGGCGCATTTCCCCGATCTGGACGCCATCCGCCGGTCGCGCCTGAAGAAGTGCACGATCTTCGAAATGGACTCGACACCGGAGATCGAAGCCGTGTGCAACGAATACAAACGGCTGGCGGCGACGCTCTGGGCCGGCACGCGTCCGCTCGAAGCCAATCCGATGAAGGACCGCGACATCTTCGAGTTCCTCGGGTTTGAATGATCGGCAGCACCGCCTCGATGACTGACATGCATCCTCCGGGCTGGCAGGCGACGCGCGCCCGGCTGACCGACTATTTCGACCGCACCGCCTATGACGCCTGGGCGGCGATGACCAGCGACGCGCCGGTTTCGAAAATTCGCGCCACGGTCCGCGCCGGGCGCACCGAGATGCGCAACACCTTGTTGTCGTGGTTGCCGGCGGACCTGTCGGGGCGCCGGCTGCTCGATGCCGGCTGCGGTACCGGGATGCTGGCGATCGAGGCGGCGCGGCGCGGCGCCACCGTGGTCGGTGTCGACGTCTCTCCGCAGCTTGTCGCGACGGGCATGGAACGGTTGCCGGAGGATGTCCGCGACCGGATCACGCTGGTGGCCGGCGACATGCTCGATCCGGCGCTGGGCGATTTCGACCATATCGTTTCAATGGACGTGCTGATCCATTACGAAGCCGACGAGATTGCCGCCGCAACCGCCAAGCTGGCGGGTCGGGCACGGCACAGCCTGATCTTCACCTTCGCGCCCGGCACACCGCTGCTGCGCACGGCGCGCGCGGTGGGGCGGCTGTTCCCCAAAAGCGATCGCTCGCCGACGATCATCCCGGTCGGCCATGGCCATTTGAAGGCCAATCTGGCGCGCGCCGTTCCGCATGCGCGGCTGGGGCGCGATACGCGCGTCAGCCGCGGCTTCTACACCTCTCACGCGCAGGAAGTGCTGACTGCATGAGCCGCACGACGGGCCTGGTAAAGAAGATCGGCACGCGTTTCCTGCCGTTCGCCGACGCCGCGACCAAGGAACTGCCGCTGTCGCAGCTGCTGCGCCTGTCGCTGTTCCAGGTGTCGGTCGGACTCGCCATGGTCCTGCTCAACGCGACGCTCAACCGGGTGATGATCGTCGAGTTGAAGATTTCGGCGACACTGGTGTCGGTGCTGGTGGCGCTGCCGTTGCTGTTCGCGCCGATGCGCGCGCTGATCGGGCACAAGTCCGACACGCACCGTTCGATCCTCGGCTGGAAGCGCGTGCCCTATATCTGGGCCGGCACGATGATGCAGTTCGCCGGGCTGGCGATCATGCCGTTCGCGCTGCTGGTGATGACCGGCGGCGGCCAGTCGGGCCCGCTGGCCGGCGAGATCTTCGGCGCGCTTGCGTTTCTGATGGTCGGTGCCGGCGTCGCCGTGACGCAGACTGCCGGCCTGGCGCTGGCAAATGACTTGGCGCCGGCGGATGCGCGGCCGCGCGTCGTATCCTTGCTCTACACGATGTTGCTGGTCGGCATGTTGATCTCGTCGGTCGTGCTCGGCCGGATCCTGACCGACTTTACCGAGACGCAGCTGGTCGGCGTGATCCAGGGCACGGCGGTCGTCACGCTGGTCCTCAACGTCATCGCCCTTTGGAAGCAGGAAGTCCGCCAGGTCGGCGGAACGACGACGACGGCCGAAGAGGACAAGGCCTTTGCCGTGCGCTGGAGCGACTTCACCGCCGCACCGCGCACCCGCCGTCTGTTGACCGCCGTCGCGCTCGGCGCAGCGGGATTCGGCATGCAGGACATTCTGCTTGAACCCTATGGTGGACAGGTGCTGGGACTTTCGGTGGGACGCACCACCGGGCTGACGGCGCTATCGTCGATGGGAACGCTGATCGGGCTGTCGATGGCAGCGCAGGCGCTGGCACAGGGCCGTGACGCGGCGCGGCTGGCGGCGTGCGGGGCGCTTGTCGGCATCGTCGCCTTTGCGCTGGTGGTGTTTTCGGCGCCGACGCATTCGGTGGCGCTGTTGTCGCTGGGCACAACGGGAATCGGTCTTGGCAATGGCTTGTTTGCGGTGTGCACGCTGACGGCCGCGATGGCATTGGGCGAGGAAGGCGGCTCGGGCCTGGCGCTCGGCGTCTGGGGCGCGGTGCAGGCTTCGGCGGCCGGCCTCGGCATCCTGTTGTCGGGTATCATCCGGGACGGCGTCGGCGCGATGGCAATGGCCGGCAAACTCGGGCCTGGCCTCGTCGACCCGGCAACCGGCTATTCGATTGTCTGGCATATCGAAATTTTCCTGCTTTTCGGCAGTCTTATCGCCCTAGGCCCGCTGGCGCGGCGAGCTGTGGACGCACAATCCCGCGCCCGTTTCGGCCTGACCGAATTCCCAACCTGAAGGGGAGACTCAAATGTCCAGTGTCATTCTTGTCGGAGGTCTCGACGTTGCCGAGCTCGCCTTCTACCTGTTCTTCCTCTTCTTCATCGGGTTGGTCTGGTATCTGAACCGGGAAAGCCGCCGCGAAGGTTATCCGCTCGAACATGATATCTCGGGCGTGGTCGGCAACGATGTCGCCCGGCTCGACTTCAGCGACCGCAAGACCTTTCAGCTGCCGCACGGACTCGGCACCTACACGCCTGAGGCCGTTCCGCGCGACGCGTTGCCGACCAACGTGTTGCCGCGCGTCTATCCCGGCACGCCGCTCGATGTGATCGGGGAACCGCTCGGGTCGGGGGTCGGGCCCGGTGGCTATGCCCTGCGCGCCGACCGTCCGGACATCGACATGTTCGGCCGGCCGCGCATCGTGCCGATGGCGATTGCCGAACATGTCAGCGTCGCGACCAAGGACGTCGATCCGCGCGGCCTGCCGGTCTCCGGGCTCGATGGCCTGGTAGCCGGGACGGTGCGCGACATCTGGGTGGACCGGGCGGAACATGTGATCCGCTACATCGACGTGGCGCTGACCGATGGCGGCACCGCGACCCTGCCGATGGCGATGGCGCGCATTTCCCGCCGCGGCGTCGTGTCGGACGCGATCAAGGCGTCGCAGTTCGCAGGTTGCCCGCAGTTGAAATCCCCTACGCAGATTACCTTGCTTGAGGAGGAAAAGGTTTCGGCCTACTTCGGAGCAGGCTATCTGTGGGCAACGCCCGAGCGTTCGGAGCCGCTGTTGTGACCATCGAGTACGAGATCGAACCCATCCCCGGACTGCCCGGCAACCTGCCGGCCGGGGAAACCATTGTCTGGCAGGGGTCGCCTGATTGGCAGACTCTTGCGCGTGCCGTGTTCCACACCCGGCTCGTGGCCGTGTGGTTCGTCTTTGTCGCGTCGCTGGCGTTTGTGGCCGGCGGCACCGGCCTCAAGGGCGCGTTGGTGACGCTTCTGGCGGCAGGTCTCGGGCTCGGTGTCCTGTATTTCCTCGCGCGGGCCTCATCGCGTTCCACTATCTACACGTTGACCAGCCGCCGTGTCGTCATGCGCTTCGGCGTGGCGTTGCCGAAATGCATCAACCTGCCATTGAAGGCGATTGGCGCAGCCGACGTGCGCAACCTTGGCAATGGCCGCGTCGACATCGTCCTGCGTCCGACCGATCGTTTCCCGCTCGGCTGGCTGCAGATGTGGCCGCATGTCCAGCCCTGGAAGGTGGCCAGTCCACAGCCGATGCTGCGCGCCGTCCCGGAAAGTTTCGTGCCGATCCTCGCCGAGGCTCTCAGGGGTGCGGATCCGGTCCAGACCAGCACGGTTGAATTGGCACCCCAGGCGGCGGGATCGCATGTCGAGTTGTCGTCGCCCGCGATCGGCGTCGCCGCATGAGCGATTTTGCCCATGAGAAATTTCCGACCTGGGTGCTGGGTGTCGCCGGCGGGGTCGTCGGTATCACGATCCTCGTCGTGTTCAGCGTCCGGCTCGGGGTGCTTCCCGGCCGGCCGACGGCGCCGGAACAGCGGATCGAGAAGCATGTCGGCATTGTCGCCCAGCGCGATTTCGTCTTTGCGGACCGTGCCGATGGCGCGCTTATTGCCAACGATGCCAAGACCGGTCGTCCGGCGCTCATCCTCGAACCGGGATCGAACAGCGGCTTTATCCGCGGCGTTATGCGCGGCATGATGCGCGAACGCATGTTGCACGATGTCTCGCGCTACGGCGCGGTGACGATCACGCAATGGGCCGATGGCGCGCTGACGCTGAAGGACCCTTCGACGGGGCGGATTCTCGAGCTTGGCAGCTTCGGACACACCAACCGCGCAGCCTTTGCGCAGTTGCTGGCGCCGGGGGTGCATGTGGTCGAAAGCATCCAGAAGATGCAGCCCAATGGCCCGCGCACGCCGGACGATAACAGCAGCGTCGGCAATACCTTGCCTGATGTACCGGTTGCGACCTCCGCACCGGTGTCCGCGGCCGACCCCGCGTGACGCGGCTTTTTGCCCGGGAAAGCTGGGAGACCGGCTGCACCATCGCCGTCGAACATACGGCGGATGCGCTGCACGCGCATGTCGAGCTTGATGACAATGTCCTGCTCGGCCCGGGCGACCAGGTGCGCGTCCATGGTTCGCCGGTGCGCTTGCCGTTCGGCGAGGCGATCACGCTGCGGCGGCGGGCGACGGTGTCGCGCGCGGGACTGGTCATGCAGTGGTGGACGAAGCTGCGCGCCCAGTTCGACCTGACCGAATTGTACGAGATCACCTTCACGTCGGAAAAGCCGCGATGAACGCGGGTGGGGAGAAAGCGCAATGAACGCGCATGTGCCGATCGCGATAGCCGATGCGGAGGGCGACGCCGACCGCGCCGTCGCGATCACCAAGGACGTGACCCAGGCCATGGCGAACGAGGACACGGTGTTGTCCCCGCGCTTCTACACCACCGATTTCGATGCGATGGACAAGATCGATGTCAGCGCCGTCCGCGGCGAATGGGATGCGCTGATCGCCGAAATGACCGCCGATCCGAACAAGCGCCACTTCAAGCGCACGGAAGAGTTCGACGGCGTCATCGAAAACCTGCCGCCGGCGTTGCGGATCGAGTTCACCGACTTTCTGGTGACGTCGATGACGTCGGAGTTTTCCGGCTGCATCCTTTACGCCGAAATCGCCAAGCGGGTGACCAACCCCGACGCCAAGGCTTTGTTCAAGCTGATGGCACGCGACGAATCGCGGCACGCGGGCTTCATCAACGACAGTCTGAAGGATGCCGGCATCGGCATCGACCTGGGCTTCCTGACCAAGACCAAGAAATATACCTATTTCCGCCCAAAGTTCATTTATTACGCGACATATTTGTCGGAAAAGATCGGCTACGCCCGGTACATCACGATCCATCGGCACTTCGAGCAGCATCCCGAAATGCGCTTCCACCCGATCTTCAAATGGTTCGAGGCCTGGTGCAACGACGAGTTTCGCCATGGCGAAGCGTTCGCCCTGTTGATGCGCGCCGACCCCAAGCTGATCCAGGGCTATAACAAATTGTGGATTCGGTTCTTCCTCGTCGCCGTCTATGCGACGATGTACGTGCGTGATCATAATCGGCCGGTCCTGTACAAAGCGTTCGGAATTGACCCGACCGAGTATGATTTCAAAGTGTTCGACATCACGACGATGATCACGCGGCAGGTGTTCCCGCTGGCGCTCGATACCGACGCTCCGCAGTTCCGGGCGCTTCTCGAAAAGATGCGCGGCATTTCGGCGGCGATCGATGCGACGCACAAGGAGGGCGGCGCGGTGGCGGCGGTCAAGCGCCTCGGGCTCAAGTTGTCGGCGGGCGTGACCTTTGCGCGCCTCTACCTGCAGCCGGTCCAGAAGACCGAACTGCCAGCCAGCATCCGGCTCCAGCCCGTCTGGTAAGATGCTGGCCCAACCGTTCCTGTTCCCCTTGCTGTTTGCAACGGTGCTTTGGTTCGTCGCCACAGGCTTTGTGCTGTGGCTCGACCGGCTGCCGAGCCGCACCTGGCCGGCGAGCCTGGTCGGTGCGACAATCGCCAGCGGTTTCGCCATGGCGGGGGTCATCGCGACGGCGCCCGAAACCAGCCCCGCCGCCGCCTATGCAGCATTTGCCTGCGCGCTGGTGCTTTGGGGCTGGCACGAGCTGAGCTTCCTGATGGGCTTTGTCACCGGGCCGAACCGCGAACCTTGCCCGCCCGAAGCACGCGGCTGGCGTCGGTTTCGCCTCGCTGCTGCCACACTCATCCATCATGAAGTCGCGATGTTCGCGACCGTCGTCGTCATGGCGGCTGCGACCTGGGGTCAGCCCAACCAGACGGCGACGCTGACCTTCCTGCTGCTGTTCGTCATGCGCCTGTCGGCCAAGTTCAACATCTTTGCCGGCGTGCCGCACCTTTCGACCGAAATGATGCCCGATCACATGCGCTATCTCGCCAGCTACTTCCGCATCCGTCCCGCCAGCGGCTTTTTCATCGCCAGCCTGTCGGGGATCGCGGCGCTTGCGGCGTGGCTGGGCAACGCCGCCATGCAGGCGGAAGGCGGGGTCGCCACCGGCTATGCGCTCGCGTTCGCGCTTGTCGTGCTGGCGTTCATCGAACACGGTTTTCTGGTCGTGCCATGGCAGGACACACGGCTTTTTCGCTGGGCAATGCGCGACCGTGTCGCAATAGCCCATTCCACCCACCGCGACGGCACAAGAACGGCCGAAACCGTGGCACTTCGCACGCCGAATCCGCTTGCGAGCCTTGAAAGTGCACGGCATTGAGTACCGGGGAGATAGTACATGGATTATGAAGCCCATTTCCAGGCGGCGCTCGACGGCCTGAAAGAACGCGGAAACTACCGCGTGTTTGCCGAACTGCAGCGCCGCAAGGGCGAATATCCGCGTGCGACTCGTCACCTGGAAAATGGCGAGACCCAGGACGTCACCGTCTGGTGCTCGAACGATTATCTCGGCATGGGCCAGCATCCGTCGGTCATCGAGGCGATGCACGACGAGCTCGACCGGTCGGGGGCCGGTGCCGGTGGCACGCGCAATATTTCGGGCACCATGCACGCCCATCGCCAGCTCGAACTCGAACTGGCCGATCTGCACGACAAGGAAGACGCGCTTCTGTTCACCTCGGGCTATGTCTCGAACTGGGCGGCGCTCGGCACGCTTGCCAACAAGCTGCCCAACTGCGTCGTGCTGTCGGACGCGCTCAACCATGCCTCGATGATCGAAGGCATCCGCCACAGCCGCGCCGAATGCCTGAAATTCCGCCACAATGACGTTGCCGACCTCGACCGGCTGCTGGCGTCGATCGAGCCCGGTCGGCCCAAGCTGGTCGCGTTCGAAAGCGTCTATTCGATGGATGGCGATATCGCGCCCATCAAGGAAATCCTCGACGTCTGCGAAAAGCATGGCGCCATGTCGTACATCGACGAAGTCCATGCTGTCGGCATGTACGGCCCGCGTGGCGGCGGCGTTGCCGAACGCGAAGGATTGATGGACCGGCTGACGGTGATCGAAGGCACGCTCGGCAAGGCCTTCGGCGTCGTCGGCGGCTATATCGCCGGGTCGAAGGCCATGTGCGACTTCGTCCGCAGCTTCGCCTCGGGCTTCATCTTCACCACAGCGCTGCCGCCGGCAATCGCCGCCGGGGCGCTCGCCAGCGTTCGGCATCTGAAGGCCAGCCCGTTCGAGCGCAAGCGCCAGCAGGAGCGCGTTGCCAAGGTGCGCGCTGCGCTGCGCGCCATGGGCATTCCGCAGCTGGAAAACCCCAGCCACATCATTCCCGTCATGGTCGGCGACGCCAAAAAGGCCAAGATGATCAGCGACTGGCTGATGGAAAACCACGGCATCTATGTCCAGCCGATCAATTACCCGACGGTTCCGGTGGGGACGGAGCGGCTGCGCATCACGCCAGGTCCGGT
This sequence comes from Polymorphobacter fuscus, assembly GCF_011927825.1. Taxonomy (NCBI): domain Bacteria; kingdom Pseudomonadati; phylum Pseudomonadota; class Alphaproteobacteria; order Sphingomonadales; family Sphingosinicellaceae; genus Sandarakinorhabdus; species Sandarakinorhabdus fusca. Next base: position 2,597,831 of record NZ_JAATJI010000001.1, read on the forward strand.
GCACAGCGATGACGATATCGACCGGCTGGTCCGGGCGCTGAGCGATATCTGGGGCCAGTGCGCGCTGCACCGGGTTGAAGCAGCGGCTTAGACGCCGACCGCAGGCGCGCGTGTCGCGCGCACAGGCTCAAAGCCGGCCAGCGAAGCACAATGCTTTGCTGGCCGGCTTTGCCTGTTGCTCGGCATAGCCCGTCGCCATGACACTTCTCGGCAATATTCTGGGGTGGATCGCGCGCCATGCGCTGGTGTTCGTCCTGCTCATCGCCGCCATGGCGATTTATGGCCAGTATCGGCAGTCCGCCGCGTCATCGAACGGCGTGTCGACGTCGATTGCCCGGATCGAGAGCGCCCGGACCGAACTCGCCAACGACATCGAGCAGATGCGTGGAAAGGCGGTCACCGGGCTCGATGACGCGCAGCGCAGCTCGCAGACGGCCATCGCCGCACGCATCCGGGTCGCGACCAGCGAGCGCGACGCACTGCTGCGCCGCCAGCCGGGCAGCGCCGATGTTTTGCGGGCACCACGTGATGCGATCGTCGCCGGGGTGCGACGCGATCTTGCCATCGAACGGCTCGACCAGGAAATCGCGTTTCTGCAACGGCTGCGCGACAATGTCGAAACGCGCGGCCGGGCGCTTTCGCTCGACAACCAGATTGCCGATCTCGACCGGCGCATTGCGGCCGACGCCGCCAATATCGCCGCGCTGCCGCCGGCAATGTCACCGCAGCGCTACGTTCGGGAAGGGCTTGCGGTGCGGGATCTCGGCGACGTGTACGCGGAGCGAAGGGCCGCGAACGCGGCGCGGCGGACGGCACTGATCGCGGCGCGGCGGCAATTGGGCGACATAACTGCGCTGGCGACGCCCGAGCTTGCCCTCGCCGCGTTGCAGGCGCGCCTGCAACCGCTCGAAACCGCTGCCGCCGCCCAGAGGCAGGTGCTGGAGGCAAGCGCCGAACGCGAAGCGCGGCGCTGGTACGCAAAGCTGGGCATCGGCGACCTGTTGTGGCCGGCCTTCTGGGCCTTGCTTGCCATCATCGTGACGCCGTTTGCCATCCGCACGCTGTTCTACTGGGTGCTGGCGCCGCTGGCATCGCTGCAGCGGCCGATCAAGCTGCTCGACACCACAGTGCCGATCCCGCTGCCCGCCGAGCGGTCCTCCGTGTCGAAGACAATCCTGCTGGCGCCGGGGCAGGAATTGCTGGTGCGGCAGGGGTTCGAACAGACCGTGTCGCTGGGCGGTGCCAAGGCGACCCAGTGGCTGCTCGATGCCCGCCACCCGATCAGCAGCCTGGTGTCGGGCCTGTATTTCCTGACCCGCATTCGCGGCGGGCCGGGCGACACGGTGACGGTATCGGCGACGCACGATGCCTTTGCCGAAGTGGCGGTGCTCGGCTTGCCGGCGGGGGCGGCCGCCGTGCTGCAACCGCGCGCCATTGCCGGGGTGGTGCAGCCGATCGGCACGCCACTGCGCGTGACGGCCCATTGGCGGCTGGGCACGCTCAACGCCTGGCTGACCTGGCAGCTGCGCTTCCTGGTCTTCCACGGTCCTGCCGAGATCATCCTGACCGGCGGCCGCGGCGTGCGGGTCGAACCGGCGCTGGCGGGGCGGAGCATCGGGCAGGACCAGCTGATCGGCTTTTCGGCCGGCATTGCCTATTCGACCGGGCGGACAGAGACCTTCATTCCCTATCTGTTCGGCAGGGAGCCGCTGTTGAAAGACAGGGTCGCTGCCGGATCGGGGCTGTTGATCGCTGAGGAGGCGCCGATGGCCGGGCGAGCGAAGCGCGGTATCCGCCACGGGCTGGAAGGCGCCATCGATGCCGTGCTGAAGGTTTTCGGGATCTGACCGAATGTTGCGGTAGGGCAACAGCGGTGCGGCGAAGCCAATCTGCAACGAAGCTTGAATAACAACGTCACAATCTTTCGCCAGACGCCGGCTGTCCTTCTTGCCAAGCGGTGAAACCCATGACCATGATGCCTGTCCGCGCCCTGCTGCTTGCCGGGGCCAGCCTGACCTTTGCCGCCTCTGCTGCCTTCGCCCAGACGCCTTCGCCCGCCGTTACCCAGATTGCTGCGGCCGATGCGACCGACGATGGTGAAATCATCGTTTTCGGCCGCGGCCAGGTCCGCCAGGTCACCGAAGTCACCCAGATGGACATGCGCCAGACGGTGGCAGGGTCCAGCCCGTTCAAGGCGATCGAAAAGCTGCCGGGCGTCAATTTCCAGTCTGCCGATCCCTTCGGTGTCTATGAATGGTCGACGCGGATCAGCCTGCGCGGTTTCAACCAGAACCAGCTCGGCTTCACCCTCGATGGCGTGCCGCTCGGCGACATGAGCTATGGCAATGTCAACGGCCTTCATATCAGCCGTGCCATCATTTCGGACAATGTCGGCAGCGTCCGGGTCAGCCAGGGTGCCGGTGCGCTCGGCACTGCCAGCACCTCCAACCTCGGCGGCACGATCGAATTCAGCTCACGCGAACTGTCGCAGGACCTCGGCGTCGCCGGCAATTTCACTTATGGATCGAACGACACGATCCGCGGTTATGCCGCGATCGACAGCGGCGACATCGGCGGCTTCCGCGCCGGCGTGTCCTACGCCTATCTCAACGCCAAGAAGTGGAAGGGCGTCGGCGAGCAGCGGTCCCACCAGGTCAATACCAAGGCGACCTACGACTTCGCCGGCGGCGGCCGCATGACGGGCTTTGTCAACTTCACCGACCGCCGGGAAAATGACTATCAGGATCTCTCCCTGGGGATGATCAACCGCCTCGGCTATGATTGGGACAATATCTCGGGCGACTGGCCGCTGGCGCTGCGGATCGCACAGATCGCCGCCAATCGCGGCGATGTCGGCGGCGCCGTGCCGCGGCTGCCCAACACCGCCGGCACGGTTTATCCGGCACCTTTTGCAAGCGTCGATGACGCTTATTACGATGCCGGAGGCCTGCGCCGCGACTGGCTGGGCGGGCTGAAGCTGGAAGTGCCGCTGACCGACCGGCTGCGCGCCAATGTCCAGGGCTATTACCACAACAACAAGGGCCAGGGGTCGTGGTTCACGCCCTATCTCGCCAGCCCGTCGGGCAATGGCATTTCGCTGCGCACCACCGAATATCGCATCGAACGCGTCGGCTTCCTCGGCGACCTCGCCGCCGACATCGGGTCGAATGCGCTAAAACTGAGCCTGTGGTGGGAAAACAACGACTTCGACCAGGCGCGGCGGTTCTACAATGTCGCCGGTGCCACCACACCGAGCACGACGGCGCTGACCTTCCAGTCGAACCCGTTCACATCGCAGTGGGACAATGCCTATAACACCGAAACCGTCCAATATGCGCTGCAGGACGACATCCGCCTGACCGATGCGCTGTCGATCACCGCCGGCTTCAAGGGCCAGAGCGTCAAGCTGCGGGCGCGCGAAAACATCGTCACCGGCGCCCTGGCGCTGGGCAATATCAAGTCGGAGGACTTTTTCCTGCCGCAGGCCGGTGTGCTCTACAAACTGGGCACCGGCGCCGGCGAAGTCTTTGCCAACTACACCGAAAACCAGCGCGCCTTCAACGCATCGGCGACGACCGGGCCGTTCGCGACCACCCAGGCCGGCTTTGCCGCGCTGCGCCCGAACCTGCGGCCGGAACGGTCGAAAACTGTCGAAGCTGGCTATCGCTTCGGCTTTGGCCCGGTGCGCGGTGTCATCGCAGGCTATTATGTCGATTTTTCGAACCGCATCCTCGGCACCCAGGCCGGCGCCGGCATTGTCGGCAACCCGGTCATTCTCGCCAACGTCGGGTCGGTGCGGTCGCTCGGCGTCGAAGCCGGGCTAACGTGGAAGGTCATCGATCCGATCACCGTCACCGCCAGCTATGCCTATAATGACTCGACCTATCGCGACAATGTCGTCAACGCCGCCGGGGCGGTTACCCAGGCAATCAAGGGCAAGTTGGTCGTCGACTCGCCCCGCCATATCGGCAATGTCGAAATCGCCTTCGATCAGGATGGTTTCTATGCCCGTGCCAACGGCAATTTCATGTCGGAACGCTTCTTCACCTACTCGAACGACCGCTCGGTGCCGGGCCGTGCGCTGTTCGATGCCAAGGTCGGTTATCGCTTCGAAGGCGCCAGCGGCCTGCTCAACGGCTTCGGCATCGAAGGTTCGGTCACCAACCTGACCGACAAGCGCTACGTCGCCACCATCGGCTCCAACGGATACGGGTTCAGCGGTGACAACCAGACGCTGCTGGCGGGCGCGCCGCGGCAATGGTTCGTGACGGTGCGCAAGGACTTCTGAAACCGGCGGCCGTCCGTCTTGCATTCGCCTGCGGCTCTGCGAAAGTCGCAGGCATGATGCCAATGTCCTTCGATCGCCGGCGCTTCGGCGCTGCTGCCCTCACTCTCGGCGCCGTCGCCGCCCTGCCGCGCGCCGCCTGGGCGGCGACGGCCGGCGCGATCGATACCGCCGGCCTGATGCCGATGACCGACGACGTCAAACTGATTGACGCCGCCGAAAGGGCGGGCCGCCTCGCGCGGGCGCAGGAATTGATGGCGAAGGCGGGCATCGCCGCAATCGTCCTCGAACCCGGCGCTTCGCTCGATTATTTCACCGGCGTCCAGTGGTGGCGCAGCGAGCGGCTGACCGCCGCCGTCATCCCGGCGCGCGGCGAAGCGATCGTCATCACGCCGTTCTTCGAAGAACCCTCCGTCCGCCAGAGCCTGGGGATCCCCGCCAGCGTCCGGGTGTGGCAGGAGGATGAGGATCCGCTGGCGCTTCTCGCCGGCGCGCTGAAGGACCGCGGCGCCGGGTCGGGCCGCATCGGCATCGAGGAAACGGTGCGCTTCTTTGCCAGCGACGGCCTGGCGCAACGCCTGCCCGGCGCACGGCTGGTGTCCGCGAACCCCATCGTGCGGGGCTGCCGGATGATCAAGACGCCGGCAGAAATCGCGCTGATGCAGGCCGCCAATGACGTGACGACTGCGGCGTTCCGCTGGACCTGGCCGCGCATCCGCGAAGGCATGACGCCTGGCGAGATCGCAGCGCATGTCAATGCGGCGACGACGGTGCTGGGCGGGACGCCAACCGGCGCGCTCGTCTTGCTCGGCGAGGCATCGGCCTATCCGCACGGTTCGCGCAAGCCCCAGGCGGTGCGCGAAGGCGAGGTCGTGCTGCTCGATTGCGGCTGTTCGGTCGGCGGTTATGCCTCGGACATCTCGCGCAGCTTCGTGCTTGGCAAGGCGCCCGATGCGGTGCGGCGGGTGTGGGACATTGTCGCGCAGGGCCAGCAGGTGGCGCGCGGCGCAGCACGCATCGGGGCGCCGGCGGGCAGCATCGACGATGCGGTGCGGCGTTTTTACCAGGCCAAGGGCTTTGGCCCGGGTTACCAATTGCCGGGCCTGTCGCATCGCACCGGCCATGGCATCGGCATGGACGGGCATGAACCGGTCAACCTCGTCCATGGCGAAGCGACGCCGCTGGCGCCGGGCATGTGCTTTTCGAACGAGCCCGGCCTGTATCTGCCGGGCCAGTTCGGGGTGCGGCTGGAGGATTGTTTCCACATGACTGCGGCCGGTCCGGAATGGTTCAGCGTGCCGCCGACGAGCCTCGACAAGCCGTTCGGCTGACGTGCCGCTTGCGGGCGGGAAGTGTCATGCTAGATGGACAGTCATGAAAGCCCCGTTCCCGTTTTCGGCCATCGTCGGCCAGTCCGAAATGAAGCAGGCGCTGCTGATGGCGGCGGTCGAACCGCGGTTGGGCGGTGTCATGGTGTTCGGCGATCGCGGCACCGGCAAGTCGACGGCGGTGCGGGCGCTGGCGGCGTTGCTGCCGCCGATGACGATCGTTGCCGGGTGCCGCTATGGCTGCGCTCCCGGCGATCCGGCGCCGTGCCCCGATGATTGCCGGGCGCGTGCCGGCAAGGCCGTCGCCGAAGTGCCGGTGCCGTTCATCGATCTGCCGCTCGGCGCCACCGAGGACCGAGTGGTCGGCAGCCTCGACCTGGAACGCGCGCTCGCGACCGGCGAGAAGCGGTTCGAGCCGGGCCTGCTCGCCAAGGCCAACCGCGGCTTTCTCTATATCGACGAAATCAACCTGCTCGAGGATCATCTGGTCGACCTGTTGCTCGATGTGGCGGTGTCGGGGCAGAACCTGGTCGAGCGCGAGGGGCTGAGCATCCGCCACGCGGCGCGCTTCATCCTCGTCGGATCGGGCAATCCGGAGGAAGGCGAACTGCGGCCGCAACTGCTCGACCGCTTCGGGCTGTCGGTCGATGTGCGAACGCCGACGGAACTTGCCGACCGGATCGAGATCGTCAAGCGCTGCGACCGCTTCGACCGCGACCCGCAAGGTTTTGCTGCGACCTATGCGGCCGAAGAAGCCGCGACGCTGGCGCGCATCGCGGCGGCGCGCAAGCGCCTGCCCAAGGTCGAGGTCGCCGATGCCATGCTCGAGCTTGGCAGCCGGCTGTGCCAGGCGGTCGGCGCCGATGGGCTGCGCGGGGAACTGACGCTGCTGCGTGCCGCGCGCGCGGCTGCGGCGCTGGCGGGCAAGAAGGCCGTGACGGCGCACCATGTCGGGGAGGTCGCGACGCTGGCGCTGCGCCACCGGCTGCGCCGCAATGTCACCGACGATGTCGGATCGACGGTCCGCATCACCCGCGCCGTCGCCGAGCTGATCGCGGCATGAGCCGAGTGGCGGCGATGTTGGCGCCGCCCGACGCACCGGAGATCGATGCGGCGAGTGCCGAGCGCTGGGCGCTGGCGCTACGGGTGGTCGCGGTGCTGGCCGGGAACCCGGCGGGCGTCGGCGGGGTGCTTTTGCGGGCGCGGCCGGGGCCGGTGCGGGACCTTTGGGGGGCAGCGCTGGGGCAGGTGGCGCATGTCCGCCGCCTGCCGGCAAGCGCCGATGGCGAAGCGCTCGACGGTGGCCTCGATCTGACCGCGACGCTGGCCGCCGGGCGGCCGGTGACCCGGCGCGGGCTGCTGGCGGAACTGGGTGATGGCCCGGGCGTCGGCGTGCTGCTGGTGCCGATGGCCGAGCGGCTGGCACCGGCGCTGGCGGCCCGGCTGGCGAGCGCCCTGGACGACGATGGCCCGCTGCTGGTGCTGTTCGATGAATCGCTGGACGATGGCGAGGACCGGGTGTCACCGGCGCTGGCCGACCGGCTCGCCATCCATCTCGACCTGTCGCGGGTGCGGCTGCCGATGGCGGCGCTGCTGTCGGGGGCGGCGATCCCGTCACCGGCTCCGGCGCCCGTCGGCGACCCAACGCCGGTCGACGATGCGGTGACGGCGCTGGCGACGGCGGCGGTGCAGCTCGGCATCGCGTCGATCCGCGCACCGATCCAGGCGCAGCGCGTCGCCCATGCACTGGCGCGCATCGATGGCCGCAGCGCCATCGCCAACCCCGATCTGGAAGGCGCAGCGGCGCTGGTGCTCGGCCCGCGGGCGCGGCAGGTGCCGCAGCCTGACGAGCCCGAGACCGCCGAGTCCGAACCTCCGCCCGAGCCACCGCCGCCGTCCGACAACAACGACGCGGGCGACGAATCCGAAAACGAAAGCCCGCAGGATTTGACCGACATGGTCGTCGAGGCTGCCGAAACCGCGCTGCCGCCGGGCCTGCTCGATGCGCTTGCCAATGGCATCGCCTTCAAGGCGCCGGCAGGGGGCAGCAGCGGCGCCAAGCTGCGCACACTGACCAGCGGCCGCCCTGCCGGGGTGCGTGCCGGGGCGCCGGGCCGCGGGGCGCGGCTGGCGCTCATCGAAACCATCAAGGCGGCGGCACCGTGGCAGAAACTGCGCGGGGCGCGTGACGACGGCCGGCTGTCGATCCGCCATGACGACCTGCGTATCCGGCGCTATGTCGCCCGCGCCCAATCGACGACGGTCTTTGCAGTCGATGCCTCGGGGTCGGCTGCCTTTGCCCGGCTGTCCGAAGCCAAGGGCGCCATCGAGCTGTTGCTGGCCCAGGCCTATGTGAAGCGCGCCGAAGTGGCGCTGGTGGCCTTTCGCGGCCAGGACGCCGCCGTCACCCTGCCGCCGACGCGCAGCCTGGCACGAGCCAAGAAGGAACTCGCGGCGCTGGCGGGGGGCGGCGGCACGCCCATCGCCGCCGGGCTCGACCTCGCCCGTTGGGTGGCGGAGGCCGAGCGGGCGCGCGGGCGCACGCCGTTGATCGTGATCCTGACCGATGGCCGTGCCAATGTCGGTGGCGACGCGACGCGCAGTCCGCACGAGGCGGCGCTGGCGAGCGCGCGGGCGCTCGGCGCCACCGGCATCGCCAGCGTCTTCATCGATTGCAGCGCGCGGCCCCGCCCCGAAGGCGCGGCGCTGGCGGCGGCGCTGGGCGCGCGCTTCGTCGCGCTGCCGCGCCTCGACGCCAAGGCAGTGGTCGCCGCCGTCAATTCAGCGACGGTGCGCGGCTGATGGCAGCGCCGCGCTGGGACCGGGAAGGCCGTGACTGGCCGAACGCTGCCGCAAGCCGCTTCGTCGTGGCCGGCGGCCTGAAATGGCATGTCCAGGTCATGGGGCAGGGGCCGGTCGTGCTGTTGCTCCACGGTACCGGTGCTGCCACGCACAGCTGGCGCGACCTGATGCCGTTGCTGGCGGAACGCTTCACCGTCGTGGCGCCCGATCTGCCCGGCCATGGCTTTACTTCGGCGATCGGGCGGGCATCGCCGGTGAATGTCGCGACGGCGCTGGCGGCGCTGGTCGACACGCTGGGGCTGCCGCCGGTGCTGACCGTCGGCCACAGCGCCGGTGCCGCGATCGCGCTGACCATGGCCGACAAGGGGCTGGCACGGCCGCGGGCGGTCGTGTCGCTCGGCGGGGCACTGCTGCCGTTCCCCGGCATGGCCGGAAAGCTGTTCCCGACCATGGCGCGGGTGATGTTCGTCAATCCGCTGACGCCCGAGCTCTTTGCCATGCGCACGCGGCGGCCGGGGGAGGTCGCGTCCTTCCTGAAGCGTTCGACGGGGTCGGTGATCGATGCCCATGGCGTCGCGCTGTACGAGCGGTTGTTGCGCACCTCGGGGCATCTCGGCGGCGCGCTGGCGCTGATGGCAAATTGGGACCTGCATCCGCTCGAAGCGGCGCTGCCGCGCATCGCCCTGCCGGTGCTGCTCCTCCACGGCGCCCGCGATACGACGATTCCGCCTGCGACCTCGCGCACGGTAGCGGGCCGGCTGCCCGATGGCCGGTTGAATATCCTGCCCGACCTTGGCCATCTGGCGCATGAGGAAGCCCCGGCGCAGCACGCGGCGCTGATCGTCGACTTCGCCGTGGCGTGCGGGTTGCTGGCAACGGCCAAACGCTGACGCCTGCACGGCGTCGCGCGCGGAACGAATCGCTGCCATAAGCATTTGACGTCCGACCCGATCAAAGGACCGCCGATGCCTGCACGTGCCTATTGGACCGGCCAGCTTCGCCTGGCGCTTGTCTCGATCCCGGTGGAAATCTATTCGGCGACGCGCAGCACCGCCGGAATCGCGCTCAACCAGATTCACAAGCCGAGCGGCAAGCGCATCAAGCTGGAAAAGACCGTCCCCGGCATCGGCGAGGTCGAGGCCGAGGACATTGTCAAAGGGTATGAGATCGAAAAGGGCGAATATGTCCTGCTCAGCGATGCCGAGCTCGACGAGGTCAAGCTGGAAAGCCGCCAGACTTTCGAGCTGGTGCAGTTCGTCGATTCGAGCGAGATCGACGCGATCTATTTCGAAAAGCCCTATTATGTCGTCCCCAAGGACACGCTGGCGGAGGAAGCCTTTGGTGTCATCCGCGATGCCCTGAAGGCCGCCAAGAAGGTCGGGCTCGGCCAGCTGGCGATGCGCGGTCACGAGCATTTGTGCAGCCTCAAGCCCTGCGGGCGCGGCATGATCATGGAAACGCTGCGCTATGCCGATGAAGTCAACAAGGCGCAGCAGTTCTTCCGCGACATTCCGGACGGCAAGCCGCCCGAGGAACTGCTCGAACTGGCGACGGCGCTGATCGAGAAGCGGACGGCGGCGTTCGATCCCGCCAAGTTCCACGACCGCTATGACGAAGCCTTGCGGGCGCTGATCGACAGCAAGCGCGGCAAGAAGCCGGCCCCGGCCGACGCGCCGTCGGTCAAGCCGTCCAATGTCATCGACCTCATGGCAGCGCTGAAGGAGTCGATCGAGAAGGGCGGCAAGACGGCAGCAAAGGGCGCGCCCGCCAAGGCAGCGGCAAAGCCCGCCAAGGCCGCCGCCAAGACGCCGGCGAAGGCTGAACCCAAGGCCGCATCCGGCGCCGCGCCCAAGGCGAAAAAACGCGCATGACCGCCGATCCGCTTGCCACCTACAACGCCAAGCGGGACTTTGCACTGACGACGGAACCGGCAGGCAAGCGGGGCAAGGTCAAGTCGAAGGCCCGCGCCTTTGTCGTCCAGAAGCATGGCGCCACACGGCTGCACTGGGACTTTCGGCTGGAACTCGACGGCGTGCTCCTGTCCTGGGCGGTGACGCGCGGGCCGAGCACCAGCACCAAGGACCGACGCCTGGCGGTGCGGACGGAAGACCATCCGCTCGATTACGGCAGTTTCGAAGGCACGATTCCCAAGGGCCAATATGGCGGCGGCACGGTGATGCTGTGGGACCGCGGCACCTGGGAGCCGATCGACGAGCCGCGTGAAGGGGTCAAGAACGGCAAGTTCCACTTCATCCTCCACGGCGAGCGCATGCACGGCGAATGGGTGCTGATTCGGCTCAAGCCCGATGAAGGGAAGAAGGCCGGCCGGGAAAACTGGCTGCTGTTCAAGATCGCCGACGACCATGCCAATGGCGCCGATCTGGTGGCGACCCATGACGTCAGCGTGTCGACCGGGCGGTCGATGGACGACATTGCCAAGGGCGCAAAGGTGTCACCCAAGACGAAAAAGCAGGGCACGATGCCGCCACCGGCGTTTCGCGCGCCGCAGCTGGCGACGCTGGTCGACACACCGCCGACCGGCAACGACTGGCTGCACGAAACCAAATATGACGGCTATCGGGCGCTGCTTGCCGTGGGTGGCGGCAAGGCGCTGGCCTATACGCGCAGCGGGCTCGATTGGACCGAAAAGTTCGCGAGCGTCGCCGCTGCTGCTGCCGCGCTGCCGTGCGCATCGGCGCTGGTCGACGCCGAAATCTGCGCGCTCGATGGCGATGGCCGGCCAAGCTTCGGCCTGCTACAGGCGGCGCTCAAGGACGGTGGGCCGATCGTTGCCTTCGGCTTCGACCTTCTCGAACATGATGGTATCGACCTGACCAAGGCGCCGCTGACCGAGCGCAAGGCAGCGCTGGCAACCCTGCTCGCCGACGCGCCATCGCCGCTCTTCTATGCCGAGCATGTCCGCGGCGGCGGGGAACGCATGTTCGCGGCGCTGTGCGGTGCCGGCTATGAAGGCGTCGTCAGCAAGCGCGCCGACGCGCCGTATCGCGGCGGGCGTACCAAGGTCTGGCTGAAATCCAAGTGCACGCACCGGCAGGAATTTGTCATCGGCGGCTGGGCGGCATCGGAAAAGGGCCGCGGCTTTGCCTCCCTGCTGCTCGGCGTGCACGAAACGGACGGCCTGCGCTATGCCGGCCATGTCGGGACCGGCTTCGATGACCGCACGCTCGCGATGCTGACCGAGCGGCTTGCCGGCCTTGCCGCTGATACCACGCCCTTTGCCGGCAAGCTGAGTGCCGAGGCGCGGCGGCGGGCGCATTGGGTCAAGCCCGAACTGGTCGCCGAAGTTGCCTTTGCCGAATTCACGTCCGACGGCATTGTCCGTCACGCCAGCTTCATCGGCCTGCGCGAGGACAAGCCGGCCAAGACCGTGATCGCCGAAAAGCCAGCCGGCAAGGCCGTGTCGGGCGCGTCGGCGCTCGCAACGCTCGGTGTCACCATCAGCTCGCCCGACCGAATCGTGTTTCCGGACCTCGGCCTCAGCAAACAGGCGCTGGCCGAATATTACGCGCTGCTCGGCGATGCGATGCTGACCGACATGGCGGGCCGGCCGATCAGCCTGGTGCGGTGTCCGCAGGGGCGCGGCAAGGCGTGTTTCTTCCAGAAACACGACAGCGGCATGTTTCCCGACAGCGTCCGTCACGTCCCGATTGCCGAGACCGACGGCAAGCAGGAGGATTATCTCTATCTCGAAGACACCGCCGGCGTCGTCGCCTGCGTCCAGATGGGGACGATCGAATTCCACGGCTGGGGGTCGCGGGTTGCCGATCTCGAGCGTCCCGACCGGCTGGTGTTCGACCTCGATCCCGACGAGGGGCTGGGATTCGACGCGGTCAAGGCGGCCGCGCTGCTTGTCCGTGATCGGCTGAAGGCGGTCGGGCTGGCGTCGCTGCCGATGGTTACCGGCGGCAAGGGCGTCCATGTCGTGGCGCCGCTGGTGCCCGATGCCGACTGGCCGGTGGTCAAGGCCTGGGCGCGCAGCTTCGCCGAAGCGCTGGCAACCGAACGTCCGGCGGACTTCACCGCGACGATGAGCAAGGCCAAGCGCAAGGGCCGTATCTTCATCGACTGGCTGCGCAACCAGCGCGGCGCCACGGCCGTCATGCCATTCTCGGTGCGCGCCCGGGATGGCGCCGGCGTCGCCGTGCCGCTGACCTGGGCCGAACTCGCCGAGGCGACCAGCGGCAATGGCTTCACCGCCGCCGACCCGGCCGCCGTGCTGGCGATGGCGAAACGGCGCAAGACGGTGAGGGCGTCGAAGCTGCCGAAGTGAACGCCCGGCAGGGGGTGACCCCCTGCACCCAATTTATTGAAGTGAACGAAGCGTCGGCGGATGGCCCCAACAACGGGGTGCAGGGGGTCACCCCCTGCTGAACAGGCGGTCGCTGCGGAGCCAGCAGGGCGGCAGGCAGAGCGGTGTCGCGGACAGCGGCAGCACCGATGGTGCGATCTGTGCGCCGATGACATCGGTCATGAAGGCGCGGCGGGCCGTGATGCGCGCCCAGACGGCGGGATAGTCGCGGGCGAGCTCGGCACGCAGGTGTTCGTCGGCAAAGACGATGCTGTCTTCGCAATTGAGCGCCCAGCCGTCGGGCATCGGCGTCGGGATGACATCGACCTGCATGTGCATGCCCGATCGCAGCCGGTCGGTCGATCCGGGGCGGACGGGGGTTGCCGACCATTCCTCGTGCCCGGTCAGATGGCCGGGGTTGAGCATCGAGCGCAGCCCGCCTTGCGCCAGAGTCGCCTGGACTTCGGCCTCGAGCGTGCCGCCCTCCACGCCGATGTCGGCGACTTCGTACCAGCGCAGCAGCCCGGCGAAATAGCCGGCGGCGAGGCTTTCGAAGGCGTCATGTCCGGCGGTGACGAGGCCGCCGCGGGCCGTCAGGCCGCCCCACAGGCCGACGGCGGTCGACACGCCATCGCCTTCGGCAATGCGGCGCGATCCGGCGCTGGCGAGGCCGATGACCGGGCCACCCGCGGCATCGCCCGAGGCCAGCATGGCGTGGACGGCAAAGGGTTCGCCGCGATAGCCCATGCGCGCTGCGGCTTCGCGTTCGCTGTCGCCGGGGCGGACCTGGCTGAGGATCGACCAGACCATTTCGGAACTGCGCGCGGCGGCGGCTTCGAACACCGCGATCTGGTCGGCGCCAATGATCGACCGCTGGCCGGTTTCGGGGTGGAGCAGCACCGGGGTGGCGTCGACGACACTGCCGGCGACACGGGTGGCCGCCGCGACATGGACAGCAGGCAGATACATCGGCAGCGGTGCATCGCCATCCCATTCGGCGGATTCCAGATATTTCCAGCCGACGAGCCCCAGGCGGTGGCTGTGGCCGATGCCGGCGTCGCGCAGCACGTCGGTCAGCCGGGGGGCGATGGTGCGGTCCTGCCCGGCCAGGCTCATCGTCTGGCTGAGCAATGGCCGCAGCCCCGGCAGCGGCGAAATGCGGGCGTAGGAGAGGCATTCGTTGCCGGCGACGAGCACGCGCGCGCCGGCCGGGCCGAGCAGCAGCAGCGCCTCCTCGAAGCGCGGCTCGAAGCCCGAGAGGAAGGCGATGTTCGCCATATGCTCGCGATCGGCATAGACCATCAGCCAGTCGGTCCCCGCCGCCGCCAACGCAGCATCGCACCGGGCGGCATAGGTCGCCCCCGACAGCGGGACCGGATCGGCGATGGCACCGAAGTCGGGGATGGCGATTTCGCGCAGACGAACCATTTCAGTCTCCAATGTCCTTGAGCGGCGACAATATATATGACTTAAAGTGAACGCAACGGCGGGAGGAATGGGTGCGCGCGCTTCTGACGATCGGCCTGGCAATGGCACTGGCGGCACCGGCGGCGGCTGCCGGGCGCGACGACGCGCGGGCGGCGCGGTCGAGTATCGTCCGCGATGGCTTCGGCATCGCGCATGTCCATGGCAAAAGCGACGCCGATGCGGTGTTCGCGATGGTCTATGCCCAGGCCGAGGATGATTTTCCGCGCATCGAGCGCAACTATCTGGCGGCGCTGGGCCGGCTGGCGGAGGCCGATGGCGAGGCGGCGCTATGGCTCGATCTGCGCCAGCGGCTGTTCCTCGATCTCGATGGCCTGCAGGCCGAATATCGCCGGTCGCCGGGCTGGTTGCGGGCGTTGATGGATGGCTGGGCAGCGGGGCTGAACCATTATCTCGCGACGCATCCGGACGTGCGCCCGCAGGTCATCAGCCGCTTCGAACCCTGGATGGCGCTGGCCTTTTCGGAAGGCAGCATCGGCGGCGACATCGAACGCGGGGTCGATCTGGCGGCGCTGGCGGCCTTATACGGCGGTGCGGCAGCGCCCGATCCGGCGGCGCGTCTCGCCCTGGCGGGGCGAATGACCGAGCCCAAGGGGTCGAACGGCATCGCCATCGGGCCTTCGCGAAGCTCCGACGGCCGGGCGCTGCTGTGGATCAACCCGCATACCTCCTTCTATTTCCGCGCCGAACAACAGGTGACGAGCGACGCCGGGCTCGATGTCTATGGCGCTGCGACCTGGGGGCAGTTTTTCGTCTATCAGGGGTTCAACCGCCATGTCGGCTGGATGCATACGTCGAGCGGAGTCGACACCATCGACGAGTTCGGCGTCGAAGTGGCGAAGCGTGGCGGCGTGCTGCATTACCGCCATGGCAGCAAATGGCGACCGGTTCGCCAGCGCGCCGTGACGCTGCGGGTGCGGCAGGCCGATGGCGCGCTGGCGGCGCGGCGCTTCACCGTCCTGTCCACCCACCACGGCCCGATCATCCGCGCCGAAGGCGGGCGCTGGATTGCCGTGGCAATGCTCAATGCGCCGCGTGCCGCGCTGGAGCAGAGTTTCCTGCGCACCAAGGCCGCCGACCTGCGCGATTATCTGCGCGCCTCCGATCGCAAGGCCAATTCCTCGAACAACACCATCTTCGCCGCCGATGATGGCACCATCGCCTATCTCCACCCGCAGTTCGTCCCCGTGCGCGACGATCGCTTCGACTATACCCGGCCCGTCGATGGCAGCGACCCGGCCACCGACTGGCGGGGCCTGCACCGGCTCGACCAGCTGCCGCAGGCCGTGGCGCCGGCGACCGGCTGGGTGATGAACACCAACAACTGGCCATGGGGCGCCGCCGGTTCGGCCAGTCCGAAGGCGGCGGACTTTCCGCGCTACATGGACCAGTTCGGCGAGAACCCGCGCGGCGTCCACGCCACCGCCTTGCTCGACACGGCGGCGAAATTCACCCCGCAAAGTCTTGCTGCGGCTGCCTTTGATCCTTTCCTGCCGTTGTTCGACGCGCAGATCCCCCAGCTGCGGCGCGGCTTCGATGCGCTGCCGGCGGGCGACCCGCGGCGGGCGCGGCTGGCGGCGCCGCTGGCGCTGCTGGAAGGCTGGGACCGGCGCTGGAGCAGCGGTTCCGAGCCGACGAGCCTTGCCGTCCATTGGGGCGAGGCGATGTGGGCGCAGCAGGGGCCAAAGGCAGCGGCGGCCAATGTGCCGCTGTTCACCTGGTTCGACACGCGGATGACCGATGCCGACCGCATCGCCGCGTTCGACACGGCGGTGACGACGATGGTGCGGGATTTCGGTGGCTGGCGCATCGCCTGGGGGCGGATCAATCGGCTGCAGCGGATCAGCGGCGCGATCACCCAGGCGTTCGACGATGCGCAGCCCAGCCTGCCGGTCGGCTTCACCTCGGGCAATTTCGGCTCGCTGGCAGCGTTCAGCGTCGAACGCCAGCCGGGCCAGCGGTGTTTCTATGGCAGCACCGGCAACAGCTTTGTCGCGGCGGTCGAATTCGGGCCGCAGGTGCGCGCCTGGGCGGTGTCGGTCGGCGGGCAGAGCGGCGACCCCGCCTCACCGCATTTCGACGATCAGTCCCGCCGCTATGTCGCCGGCGACCTGCGCGAAGTGCCGTTGACGGCCGCGGCGCTCGCCCCGTTCGAATCGCGGCGCTACCGGCCCGGCGCCGCGCGGCCGGATGACGGCGTCCGCCGCACTGCGCCCGCGCCGATCGGCGATGGTCGCTGCCTCGACCGGTAGGCGATCAGGCCTCCCGATCAGGGCCGCGGCGGCTGCTTGCCCGCCGCCAGCAGCAGGTCGAGCGCGTCGCGGATGAGGTCGTGCATGCGCGCGCCGGCCAGCCGAGCGTCGCCGGCGGCGATGGCTTCGGCGACTTTCTGGTGGTCGCGGGCGCTGGCGCGCGGCACGCCCTTGTATTCGTTGGTGCGCCGGATCGAGAAGCGCAGCGTCGTGTCGATCAGGTCGGTGAACTGGCGCAGGAACCGGTTGTTGCTCGCCTCCAGCACGGCGATGTGGAAGCCGATGTCGGCTTCCAGCGCATCCTCGCCGCGCTCGGCGGCAAACATCCGGTCGATGGCATCGATGATGGCGCGGCGCTGCTTGCCGTTCGATGTCTGTGCCGCCAGCATCGCCGCGCGCGGCTCGATCGCCATGCGGATCTCGGTGAAGTCGATCATCAGGTCGATCGAGAAATCGCGCTCCAGCATCCATCGCAGCACATCGGGGTCGAGCAGGTTCCAGCTTTCTTCGGGCTGGACCACGGTGCCGGCGCGCTTGCGGGCGAACAACAGGCCCTTGGCCGTCAGCATCTTGACCGCTTCGCGGACCACCGGGCGGCTGGCGCTGTACAGCTGGCACAGCGCTGCCTCGGTCGGGAAGGCCTGCTTCGACGTGTAGGTCTGGGTGACGATGGCACGGCCAAGATCGTTGACGATGCTGCCGGTCAGGTTGCGCCCTTCGTCATCGGTGCTCGGCACGTGATCGATGGCCGGGCGTGGCAGGTCGTTCATCCGGCTCCCTCATCTGGACATCTGGCCGGAATCATCCGGCGTGGCAGTGCGGCGGCAACCCTATCACGCCCGTCCGGATTTCAAACAGCGCACCGGCATCGGGTTCACCTTCGGCGTCGATTGTCGACGATGTGGCAAACAGCCGGTCGAGCCCCGGCCCGGCAAAGGCACAGCTGGTGATGTTGGTCGCCGGCAGTGCGACGCTGTCGACCAGTCGTCCGGCCGGGTCGAAGCGGCTGATGCGGCCGCCGCCCCAATGGGCGATCCACAAATGGCCGTCGGCGTCGATCGTCATTCCGTCCGGGCTGCCCCAACCGGTTTCGAACTGGATGAACAGCGCGCGGGGACCAAGGCTGCCGTCATCGCCAAGGGCGAAGCGATAGACGCGGCCGAGGCCGCTGTCGGTGTGGTACAGCCAGCGCCCGTCCGGGCTGAACGCCGGGCCGTTGGTGACCTTGTAGCCGTCGTCGATGCGGACCGGGGTGCCGCCGGGATCGAGCCGGTACAGCGCGCCGCTGGCATCCTGGTCGCGATCATCCTTGCTGCCGAACCACAGCCGGCCGGCGGCATCGACCTTGGCATCGTTGAGCCGGTTGTGCGGACGGTCGGGTTCGGGCCGATGCAGCGGCGCGATGCACAGCGGGTCGAGGGCGAGCGTGACGATGCCGCTCTTGAAGCCGGCCAGCAGGTCGTCGCGGCCCGCGCGTTCCACCACCCAGCCGATGCGTTCGGGCATCGGCCAGCTGGTGATGCGATCATCGGCAAGCGATAGCGACCAGAGCTGCTGGCCCATGATATCGACCCACAGCAGCGCGTTGCGGCGCGCGCTCCACACCGGGCCTTCCCCCAGGATGTCATGTGCGTCGCGCGGGACAATTCGATAATCGGTCATGATGTCTCCTGCGATATAAGTATGATATAAATTGACGATTGTCGATCACGGCGGCAAGAGTGGACGCGATTGCTGCGGGGAGAGTGAACGGGTGCCGATGACGCGCCGATCCTGGTTGACGGGCGCCGCCGCGGCGGGTGGCGCGAGCCTGCTCGGCGCCTGTGCATCGGCGCCCGGTGATATCCGCATCGGCTTCCTCGTCAAGCAGCCGCAGGAACAATGGTTCCAGGATGAATGGCGCTTTGCCCGTGCCGCGGCCCGGCGCCACGGCTTTTCGCTCATCGCCATCGGCGCGGAAGATGGCGACCGGGTGCTGTCGGCGCTCAACACGCTGTACGCGCGTTTCGCGCAAGGCTTCATCATCTGCGCGCCCGATCCGCGGCTTGGGCCCGCCATCGCCGGCTTTGCCGCCGATACGGGACTGAAGGCCATGTCGGTCGATGACCGGTTGACCGGTGCCGATGGCCTGCCGATCGCCGGCATCCCGCATGTCGGCATTTCGGCGCGCAAGATCGGGGCGCTGGCCGGTGCGGCGGCTGCGGCAGAGGCCAAGCGCCGCGGCTGGCCGATCGGCGAAACCGGCATCCTGCGGATCAGCTTCGACAGCCTGGAAACCGGCCGCGAACGGCTGCTTGGCGCCGTCGAGGCGCTGCAGGCGGCGGGCTATCCGGCATCGGCGATCTTCAGCGCGCCGCAGCGCACGACCGATACCGAAGGCGCCTTCAGCGCCGCGTCGCCGGTGCTGACGGCGCGCGCCGGCATCGACAGGTGGATCATCCTGGGCCTCAACGACGAGACGGTGGTCGGCGGGGTGCGCGCCGCCGAAGGGCTGTCGATGGCCGCTGCCAACATCATCGGGGTCGGTATCGGCGGGTCGGAAGTGGCGATCGCCGACCTGGCGAAGCCGCGGCCGACCGGCTTTTATGCCTCGGTGCTGCTCAGTCCGCGCCGCCATGGCTATGACACTGCGCTCGCCATGTATGAATGGGTGGGCGACGGCCGGCGTCCGCCGCCGCTGACGCTGACCAGCGGCACGGTCATCACCCGCGACACCTATCGCGACCTGCTGGCCCGGGAAGCGGCGGCGTGACCGCGCTGCTGGAATATGCCGGCGTCGGCAAGGTCTTCCCGGGGGTCGTGGCGCTCGACGGTGTCAGCTTCACCGTGGCCGGCGGCGAAATCCGCGCGCTGATCGGGGAGAATGGCGCCGGCAAGTCGACCCTGCTCAAGATCTTGTCGGGCCAGTATCAGCCCGACAGCGGCACGTTGCTGGTCGATGGCGTCGCCCGCCGCTTCGCCGCGCCGCGCGACAGCCGCGACGCCGGCATCGCCATCATCCACCAGGAACTGCAACTGGCGCCCGATCTCAGCGTCGCTGAAAACCTGATGCTCGGTGCGTTGCCGGGCCGCTTCGGCCTTGTCGACCGGCGGGCCCTGCGGCGGCAGGCGCTGGCGGTGCTCGAGCGGCTGGGCGAGCCCATCGACCCCGATTCGCGGCTGGGCGACCTGCCGATCGGCCGACGCCAGATGGTCGAGATCGGCCGTGCCCTCCTCCGCGACGCCCGCGTCATCGCTTTCGACGAGCCGACCAGCTCGCTCAGCGCGCGCGAAACCACCCGGCTGATGGCGATCATCCGCCAGCTGCGCGCCGAAGGCCGCGCCATCATCTATGTCAGCCATCGCATGGAGGAGGTGTTCGCGCTGGCGGACAGCGCGACGGTGCTGCGCGACGGGCGTCATGTCTTCGATGCGGCACCGGTCGGGCCGGACGACGAAGGCCGGCTGTTGTCGGCCATGGCGGGCCGCACCATCGCCGACATCTATGACTGGCGGGCGCGGGCCAGCGGCGACATGGCGATCGCGCTCGACGCCATCACCGGCCCGGGGGTCACCGCACCGGTCACGCTCAGCGTGGCGCGCGGCGAGATCCTGGGCTTTTTCGGCCTTGTCGGCGCCGGTCGCTCCGAACTCTTCCGCCTCGTCTTCGGCGCGGTGCCGCCGGCATCGGGCGCTGTCGCGGTCGGTGGCGCGCCGCTGCGCCCCGGCGATCCGCGCGCCGCCATCGCCGCCGGGCTGGCGCTGTGTCCGGAGGACCGCAAGGAGGAAGGCATCGTGCCGCTGGCCTCGGTTCGCGAGAACGTCGCGCTGGCCTGGCGCAATCGTGCCGGGGCGACGCCATTGTTGCAGGATCGCGCCGAAAAGGCGGCGTCGACCGACCGGATCGCGCAGATGCGGGTCAAGACCGCCAGCCCAGAGGTTGCCATTTCGACCCTGTCGGGCGGCAACCAGCAAAAGGCGATCATCGCGCGCTGGCTGATGGCCGATGCCCGGGTGCTGCTGCTCGACGAGCCGACGCGCGGCATCGACGTCGGCGCGCGGCAGGAAATCTATGCCCATATGTACCGCTTTGCCGAAGCCGGCGGCGCCATCCTGTTCGCATCGAGCGACATGCCCGAAGTGCTCGGCGTGGCCGATCGCATCGTCGTGATGCGCGAAGGGGCGATCAGCGGCATCGTCGCGCGCGGTGACGCGACGCCCGAACGCCTGCTGCGCCTCGCCTTGCCCGATGCGGACGCCGCCGCCCCACACAGGATGTCTGCATGACCGCCAGTCGTTTGTTCCAGCGATCGGGGCCGCTGATCCTGCTCGCCGTCCTGCTCGTCCTGCTGTCGCTGTTCGTTCCGGACTTTCTGGGGTTGCGGAACCTGCGCGGGCTGATGCTGTCGGTAACGCTGGTCGGCACCATTGCGGCGACGATGATGCTGGTGCTCGCCATGCGCGAGGTCGACCTGTCGGTGGGATCGACAGTGGCGCTGGCCGGCGTGCTGACCGCCGTCGTCATCGGCGCAACCGGCAGCGTCGCGCTCGGCGTGCTGGCGGGGCTGGCGGGGGGCACGCTCGTCGGGCTGTTCAACGGTGTCGTCATCGCCGGGCTGAAGGTCAATTCGCTGATCGTGACATTGGCGACGATGGAGATGGTGCGCGGGCTGGCGTTCCTGGTGTCGGGCGGCGAATCGGTCGCCATTCCGGCGGAGGCCTTCTACGCGCTCGGTTCGGGCAGTTTCCTCGGCATCAACTGGCCGATCTGGGTGATGCTGCTCAGCTTCGTCGTCTTCGGCCTTGTCGTGAACCGGACAGTATTCGGCCGCAATATCCTCGCCATCGGCGGCAATCCGGAGGCGGCGCGGCTCGCCGGGGTGCCGGTGACGCGGGTGCGGGTGATGGTGTTCGCACTGCAGGGGCTGGCCGCCGCGGTTGCCGGCATCGTGCTCGCGGCGCGCATCACCAGCGGCCAGCCCAACACCAGCATGGGGCTGGAACTGGCGGTGATTTCGGCGTGCGTGCTGGGCGGGGTCTCGCTGTCGGGCGGCGTCGCCACCATCGGTGGCGTCATCGTCGGCGTCCTCATCATGGGCGCTGCGCAGAATGCGCTCAACCTGCTCAACGTGCCGACTTTCTACCAATATCTTGTTCGCGGCGGCATCCTGCTCGTCGCGGTCATTGCCGATCGGCTGCGCCAGGGCGGCCGCCTGCCCACCTTCCGCCGGCGGCCTGCCGCGGCGCCCAACGAGACGTCCCATGCATAGAATTTCCACGATCGAAACCTTCATCGTGCCGCCGCGCTGGCTGTTCGTCCGCATCGGCACGGATGAAGGCGCCGTCGGCTGGGGGGAAGCCAGCCTGGAAGGCCATGCCGAAGCCGTTGTCGGCGCGATGGAGGCCGTGCGCGACCGCATCATCGGCCATGACGTGCGACGGATCGAGGACATCTGGCAGCTGCTCCATCGCCTCGGCTTCTATCGCGGCGGACCGGTGCTGCTTTCGGCCATTTCCGGCATCGATCAGGCCCTGTGGGACATCAAGGGCCGGATGCTCGGGGTGCCGGTGTCGGACCTGCTCGGCGGCCGCGTGCGTGACCGGATGCGCGTATACGCCTGGATCGGCGGCGACCGGCCGTCCGATGTTGCCGACGCCGCCAGGCGCCGCCGCGAACAGGGCTTCGACGCCGTCAAGATGAACGGCACCGAGGACATGGACTGGCTCGACAGCCCGGCCGCCGTCGACGCCGCCGCCGAACGGCTGGCGCTGGTGCGCGAAACCGGCGTCGATGTCGGGATCGACTTCCACGGCCGCGTTCACAAGCCGATGGCGCGGCAACTGGTGCGGGCGCTCGAGCCGTTGCGTCCGCTGTTCGTTGAGGAGGTGCTGACCAGCGAACAGCCCGAAGCCATCGCCCAGCTGGCGGCGCAGACGGTGCTGCCGATCGCGCTCGGCGAGCGGCTCTACAGCCGCTGGGACTTCAAGCCGTTCTTCGAAGCCGCCAGCATCGACGTGGCGCAGCCCGACCTCAGCCACGCCGGCGGCATTTCGGAATGCCGGCGCATCGCTGCGATGGCCGAAGCCTATGACGTCGCGCTGGCGCCGCATTGTCCGCTGGGGCCGCTGGCGCTTGCGGCGTGCCTGCAGGTGGCGGCCTCGTCGCCCAACTTCGTCATTCAGGAGATGTCGCTCGGCATCCACTACAACCAGGCCGACGCCGACCTGCTCAGCTATGTCCGCAACCCCGAGGTGCTGTCGGTCAGCGCCGGTATGGTGGCGGTGCTGGAAGGGGCCGGGCTGGGCGTGGAGATCGACGAGGACGCTGTCCGCGCCGCCGCCATCAAGCCGCACCGCTGGCGCAACCCGGTCTGGCGCGGCCGCGACGGCGCGTTGCGCGAATGGTAGGTCTTCCCGGCAAGGTCGCGCTGGTGACCGGCGCCGCCGGGGGCATCGGCGGCGCGGTGGCGGCAGCGCTGGCGGAAGCGGGGGCGGTGCTGGCGCTGGTCGATCGGGATGTGCCCGGGGATGCCGGCGACGCGGGATGGTTCGCTGCCGATCTGGGGGACCCGGCGGCGGTCGATGCCGTCTGGGCGGCGGCGACGGCGCGGCTCGGCCGAATCGACATATTGGTCAATGTCGCCGGCATGATGATCTTCAAGCCGATCGCCGCGCACGACGCCGATGACTGGCAGCGCCTGCTCGCCGTCAACCTCGTCGCGCCGGCATTGCTGACCGGCCACGCGCTGCGCACAATGGCGCCGGGCGGGGCGATCGTGAACATCGCCTCGGTCCACGCCCGGCGGACGACGCCGCTGGTTGCCGCCTATGCCGCATCCAAGGCGGCGATGGTCAGCCTGACGCGATCGACGGCGATCGAGGGGCGCGAACGCGGCATCCGCTGCAACGCGATCCTGCCCGGCGCCATCGACACCGCGATGCTGCGCGACAGCCCGGCGATCCGCTCCGGCGCCGAAGTCCTCGATCCGGCCGACGTCGGCCAGCCGGCGGAGATCGCCGCACTGGTGCAATTCCTCGTGTCGGACGCGGCGCGCTTCATCACCGGGGAGGATATCGTCGCCGACGGCGGGCGGATGGGGCGGCTTTAGGCAGGGGCTGAGCCCCTGCACCCCGTTTGTGTTCGGGGCTCATCGCTCAACCTTCCGCGCCGAACTGGAGCTGCAGCTCCGACGTGTAGGAGCCCCCCGGGTCAAGGCGGGTCGAGGGAAAGTCCGGGCGGTTGGGGCTGTTCGGCCAGGCCTGCGCCTCGAGCGCTACGCCCGCCCGGTCGGCAAACCCCGAGCCGCCACGCCCGAGTGCATAGCCGTCGTAAAATTGCAGGCCCGGCTGGTCGGTCGCCAGTGCCAGCCAGCGGCCGCTGCGCGGCGACGACAGGCGTGCCGCCGTTTTCAGGCCTTCTGCCGGCAAAACATAGCAATGGTTGAAGCCGAGGTCGGCGGGCAACTGGCCGTCGGGCTGGCGCATCGCCTCGGCAATGGTGCGCGGCTGGCGGAAGTCGAACGGGCTGCCGGCAACGCTGCGCCGCTCGCCGGTCGGAAGCGCGGCAGTGTCGATCGGCAGGAATGTGTCGGCAGCGATCGTCAACCGGTGGTCGAGAATGGTCCCGCCGCCATCCAGGTTGAAATAGGCGTGGTTGACGAGATTGACATGCGTTGCCCGGTCGGTCGTCGCACGGTAGCGGATGGCGAGCGTGTCGGGGGCGATCAGCCGCATCGTGGCTTCGGCGCGCAGCACGCCGGGCCAGCCCTGGTCGCCATCCGGGCTGTCCAGCGTCAGCCGCACGCCGTCCGCCAGCGCTTCGCCCTGCCACAGCCGGCGGTGAAAGCCGTCGGGGCCGCCGTGGAGCTGGTTCGGGCCATCGTTGGCGGCGAGCGCAATGTCCCGGCCGTCGATCGTTATCCGGGCACCCGCGACACGGTTGGCGACGCGCCCGCAGCTGCCGCCCAGGCAGGCGTCACCGCCCGGGCCACCGGCGGCCGGGTAGCGGGCGATATCATCGAACCCCAGCACGACATTGGCCAGCCGGCCCTCGCGGTCGGGCGCATCGATCCGCATGATCGTGGCGCCAAGCTCCGCAATGGTCACGGCAATGCCGCCCGCAGCGGTCAGGCGGAACACGCCGCAGCGGCGCCCGTCCGGTAGCAGCGATGAAGTGCGTTCGACCGTGATCATGTTCGCCCCATAAACGAAAAGGGGCCGGAGCGTCGCCGCTCCGGCCCCCTTATCGATGATCGCCGTGCGTCAGAAGGTGGTCCGCACGCCGACCGTGACCCGGCGACCCTGGTCGGACAGGGTGATCAGCCGTTCGTCGAACCGCGAATAGCTGCGGAACTTCTGGTTGGTCAGGTTGAGCACTTCGCCATAGAGCGACACCTGGTCGAACAGGCGGAGCGATGCGCTGACATCGAACTGTTTGTAGCTGTTGATGTTTTCCGGCTGGCTCTGCGGCCCGAAGGTCTGGCGCAGGAACGGCGCGCGCCAGTTGTAGGCGCCGCGGATCTGGAACCGGTCGTCTTCATAGAACAGCACCAGGTTGGCGCTGTCCGACAGGCCTTCGACATTGAAGGTCTGGTTGCTCAGCGACGGATCGAAGCTGATCGAGCTTTCGACCTTGGTGTAGTTGGCCGCACCGCCGAAGTGGTTGAACGGCGCCGGCAGGAAGTCGAACGTCGCCGAAACCGCAGCTTCGAACCCGTACACATCGCCGTCCTGGGCATTATAGGGACGGTTGGCGATGAACTGCAGGCCGAAATACTCTTCCGGCTGCTGGCCGGAAATGATGAAGTTCTGCAGTTTCTTGTAGAAGCCGGCGATGCTGGCATAGCTGGTGCGGCTGAAGTAATAATCGGCCGACACATCGGCGTTCCAGGCGAGGAACGGCTTCAGGAAGGGGTTGCCGCCGCTGACCGTGTTCGAGTTGGGGGGGCGGAAGACGAAATCCTGCGACAGGCCGAGCCGGCTCAGCGTCGGCCGCGTCAGCGTACGCGATCCGGCCAGGCGGAAGGTCAGCTTGTCGGTGGCATCGAGGCGGAAATTCGCCGTCGGCAGGACATAGGTATAGTTGTTGTTGGCGGTGACCGGCACCGTCGGCGAATAGACCGGCACCGCGGCGGTGGGATCGGCCGGATTCTGGATGATGTTGAGCAGCGTCACCGAATAGCCGGTGGCGAACAAATTGGTGTGGATGACGCGGGCGCCGAGCATGCCGGTCCAGCGCCGTTCACCGAAATCGCCCTGGAAGCTGGCCTGGACATAGCCAGCGTAGGTGTTTTCGCGCACTGTTCCCGAGCCGCGCTCCCGATCGATGGGGTCGAGGCTGTTGTTGTTGCCGCCATAGACCGCAAGGAAGCGATTGCGCGCGTCGATCGCCGACTGGCTGGTGCCGCCGACCTGGCTTACCGCCGCGGCGCTGCCATAATAGCGGACGAGTGCGTCGCGATCATAGTCGAGCCAGGTGATGTCGCGGCCCTGGACGTTGGCCGAGAAGTCGCTGAACAGCGTGCCCGGCGCGGTCGCCAGATAGCCGCAATAGAAGCAGCCGAGCGGCTCGGGCGATTCGCGGACCACCGTCGTCTTCAGGCGG
Source organism: Polymorphobacter fuscus (assembly GCF_011927825.1). Classification (NCBI taxonomy): domain Bacteria; kingdom Pseudomonadati; phylum Pseudomonadota; class Alphaproteobacteria; order Sphingomonadales; family Sphingosinicellaceae; genus Sandarakinorhabdus; species Sandarakinorhabdus fusca. The sequence continues at coordinate 2,623,875 of NZ_JAATJI010000001.1, forward strand.
TTGGTGAACTGGACGCCGGCCTGCAGCTTGGAAAGAATGCCCGAGCCCACGTCCCAGGTCCCGTCGATCGAACCCTGATTGATGGTGTCGTAGTTGCGGCCGCCGCGTTCCGAGCAGCAATGCAGCCGTGGCTGCGACTTGTCGTTGGTGGCCAGGATATTGGTCATTTCCGGCAGCCCGTCGGAGCCGACAAGATTGAAGGTCGGGGTGACGCCGACCTGGCGGGTGCCGACGACATAAAAGAGCTGGTCGGACAGGTTGCGCGAGTTGGAGTGCGCGGCGTCGAACACCACGGTCAGGTCGTCGCTCGGCGTCCACGCCAGGTTGCCGCCGATCTGGTAGGTGCGGGCATCCTGCGGCGAAGTCGACAGGATATTGTCGGACGCGAGGCCCGAGGTCGCGGTGGCGGGCAGCACGGTGAAGCTCGTCGCCGTGCCATTGCCGTTGATGGTCGCGTTGGTGATGCGGTCGGGATCGACATAATAGCCGAGCTGGTTGGTGCGGCTGTCGACCTTCTGCTGGGTGTAGAGCGCGTCGAGGGTCAGCTTCAGCTCGTCCGAGACGACATAATCGAGCGCGAAGGTGCCGCCGATGCGTTCACGATCGTTGCGCGTCGAGGTGTAGTTGACCGTGCGCGGCAACGAGACGCCGCGGGTGTCGCGGACGCGGTCGCCGTTGGTGTCGATGTTCTGGTTGATGATCCAGCCGTCGGTGCTGATGTTGGTCAGCTGCGAAATGCGCTTGTCGTAGATGATGCTGGCGAGGACGCCGAAGGTGCGATCCTCGTTCGAATGGCTGATGACGCCCGAAAAGAACGGCGTCACCTCGTTCGAGGTATTGTCATGGCGGCCGGCGACATTGGCCGAGATGCGGAAGCCGGCGCGGTCGGTCGGGCGCGCGGTGCGCAGGATGACGGTCGATCCGATGCCGCCTTCCTGCAGCCGCGCTTCGGACGATTTGTAGACTTCGGCACCGCTGATCAATTCCGACGACAGGATGTCGAACGAGAAGGAGCGGCCGCCGGCGTCGGTCGACAGCAGGCGGTTGTTGAGCAGCACGGTGTTGAATTCGGGCCCCAGGCCGCGAACGGTGATGCCGCGGCCTTCGCCGTTGACGCGGTCGATCGACACGCCGGGAATGCGCTGCAAGGATTCGGCGATATTCTGGTCGGGGAATTTGCCGATGTCTTCAGCCGAGATCGCGTCGACGATGCCGATGGTGTCGCGCTTGATTTCCAGCGACTTCGCCAGGCTGGCGCGCTGGCCGGTGACGACGATGTCATCGGCGGCTGCAGCCGGTGGTGTTGCCGGTGCCGGCGTCTGTGCCATCACCTGTGTCGTCGACAGGGCCATTCCGGCTGTTGTCACCAGATATGCCGCCAACCTTATGCTACGCATGAATTCCTCCCCTAGGCGCTTGTTATGTTCGCAGCATTAAGTATGATATTATCGCAAAGTTTGTCGAGCGGCATTTTGTGCCCTTTGACAAATTATGACTTGATATGTGGCGATCGGGTGACACAAGCCGAGCGAGGCGCATAGCTAATGTATGATAACAGGGAGATACCGATGCAGGCGCGGCTCATTCGGGGGGTGTTGCTTGCCGGCCTGTGCCTCTCGCCCCTGGCGTCGGCGTCGGCCGAGTCCGCCTATGACGCAGGCACGCGCGTCTTCCGCCTCGATGGCGGCGATGTCACCTATGCATTCAAGGTGGACGGGCAGGGACTGTTGCAATCCGTCTATTGGGGCGCCCGGCTGGCAAACGGCGACCCGGTCGATTCGCCGGCGATCAAGGGCCTCAGCGGGTTCGATGTGGCCGCCAATGTGGTGCCGCAGGAACATGCCGGCTGGGGCGGCGGACTGTTCGCCGAAGCGGCGCTGAAGATCGCCTTTCCCGACGGCAATCGCGACCTCGTCCTCGTCTATGCCGCGCACCGGCTGGAACGCGATGGCGTCACCGTCCAGTTGCGCGACATCAGCCGTCCGGTGAACGTGACGCTGCGCTACACGATCGACCGCGACACCGGCATCGTCGGCCGGTCGGCCACGATCGTGAACGGGACCGCAGGCGATATCCGCGTCGACCAGGCGATGTCGGGCACCTATGTCCTGCCGGTCGGGCGGGATTATCAGCTGAATTTCCTGACCGGCCGCTGGGGCGCGGAATGGACGCGGCAGCAACGCCCGGTATCGGCCGGCGCCACCGTGCTCGAAAGCCGCCGTGGTTCGACCGGCAGCGAGAACAACCCCTTTTTCGCCATATCGCGCGCCGGCGCGACGACGGAGGCCGACGGCCCGGTCTGGTTCGGGGCGCTGGCGTGGAGCGGATCGCACCGCATCACCGTCGACCAGGATGTTGCCGGCCGGGTGCGGGTGACCGGCGGCTACAACCCGTTCGATTTCGCCTATCGGCTCGGCGCCGGGGAAAAGCTCGAAACCCCGATCTTCTACGCCGGCCATACCGGGCGCGGCATGGGCGAGGCGTCACGCCTGTTCCATCGTTTCCAGCGCGACACGATCCTGCCGCATGCCGCCGACAAGGCGCCGGCACTGCGCAAGATCCTCTACAACAGCTGGGAAGCCACCGAATTCAAGGTCGACGAGGCGGGGCAGGTGGCGCTCGCCGGAAAGGCGGCCAAGATCGGCGTCGAACGCTTTGTCATGGACGATGGCTGGTTCGGCGCGCGCAACAACGACAAGGCGGGGCTGGGCGACTGGACCGTCAATCGGCAGAAATTCCCCAACGGGCTGAAGCCGCTGATCAGCCGCGTCAACGCGCTCGGCATGGAATTCGGCCTGTGGGTCGAACCCGAGATGGTCAACGCCGACAGCGACCTGTATCGCGCTCATCCCGATTGGGTGATCGCCTTCGACGGGCGCCCGCGCACCGAAGGGCGCAACCAGATGGTCCTCAACCTCGCCAAGCCCGAGGTGCGCGACCATCTGCTCAAGGTGCTCGACGAACTGCTGACGACCAACAGGATCGCCTTTCTGAAATGGGATTATAACCGCAACTGGTCGGAACCCGGCTGGCTCGGCGCGGCGCCGGCCGACCAGCAGCGGATCTGGGTCGATTACGTCCGCAACCTCTATGGCATTCTTGCCGAGCTGCGGCGGCGGCATCCGGGGGTGGAGATTGAAAGCTGTTCGGGCGGCGGCGGCCGCGTCGATCTCGGCATCATGGGGCTGACCGACCAGGTCTGGGCGTCGGACAACACCGATCCGGTCGATCGCCTGCTGATCCAGGATGGCTTCACCCAGGCCTATGCGCCCGGCACGATGATGGCGTGGGTCACCGACAGCCCCAATTGGCTCAACAAGCGCTCGACGCCGCTGTCGTTCCGCTTCCTGTCCGCAATGCAGGGCGGGCTCGGCATCGGCACCAACCTCAATCATTGGGTCGCGGAGGATTTCGCCACCGCCAGTACCTATGTCGCGGCCTACAAGCGCATCCGCGCCACGGTGCAGCGCGGTGATCTGTATCGGCTGGTCCGGCCGACGCCGGGGGACGTCGAATCGACGACGCTTTATGTGGCGGCCGACAAGTCGCAGGCGGCGCTGTTCACGCTGGTCCAGGGCACCCACCGGCTCGATCCGCGTACCCCGATCCGGTTGCAAGGCCTCGACCCGGCGGCGCGCTACCGGATCGAACGGATGGACGGCGCGGCGCTGCCCGAAGGTGTGCCGGCGGTCGCCAGCGGCGCCTATTGGATGGGCCGCGGGCTCGACGTGCCGTTGCGCGGGGACTTCCAGGGTGCCGGCTTCATCCTGACCCGGGGCAGCTGATGACAGGCAAGGGCTTTCTGGCGATCGACTGGGGCACGACCAACCGGCGTGTCTATCATGTGCTGGACGACGGCCGGGTCGTCGACCGGCTCGATGATGCCGAGGGCGTCGCCGCGCTGTCGCCAGAGGCCTATCCGGCCGCGATCGCGGCGCTGCGGGCGCGTTTCGGCGCGCTGCCGGTCCTGGCGGCGGGGATGGTCGGTTCGACGCGCGGCTGGCGCGAAGCGCCCTATGTCGCGGCGCCGGCGGGGCTGGAAACCATTGCCGCCGGGTTGTTGGCGGTCGGCGACGGCGTCGCCATCGTGCCCGGCGTCTGCCAGGCCGACGGCGACCGCCCGGACGTGATGCGCGGCGAGGAAGTGCAGCTGCTCGGGGCGGTCGCTGCCGGCCTGGTGCCCGCCGATGCCGTGCTGGTGCAGCCGGGCACCCACAGCAAATGGGTGACGATGGCGGGCGGCCGCATCGCCGGCTGGCGGACGCGCATGACCGGCGAACTGTTTGCGCTGTTGCGCGACCGGAGCGTGCTGGCGGAGATGATGCAGGGTCCGGTGGCGCCGGGTCCGGCCTTTTGCGAGGGTGTGGACCGGCGCGGCGAGGATCTGACGGCGGCGTTGTTCGAGGTGCGGGCCGGGGTCCTGCTCGGTCGCCGCGCCGCAGCGGACGGGGCTGCCTTTGCCAGCGGCTTGCTGATCGGCGCCGAAATCGCCGCGGCCGGGGATGCGGGCGCGCCAGTGCATCTGTTGTCCGAAGGGCCGTTGGCTGCGCTTTACACGGCCGCCATCGTGCGGCTCGGCGGCACCGCCGAACATATCGACAGCCACCGCGCCTTTGTGGCCGGCATCCATCGCCTTTGGGAGCTTTCCAGATGACCGACGCCTTCGCCCGGTTCACCCGCGCCTTTGCCGCTTGCCCGCTGGTGGCGATCCTGCGCGGCATCACCCCGGGCGAAGTCGATGCCGTCGGCGACGCGCTGGTCGGTGCCGGCTTCACCCTGATCGAGGTGCCGCTCAACTCTCCCGATCCGTTCGACAGCATCGCTCGCCTTGCCGCCCGGCTGGGCGATCGCGCGATGGTGGGTGCCGGCACCGTGCTCGATCCGGCGCAGGTCGATCGCGTCGCGGCAAATGCCGGCACGCTGATCGTCTCGCCGAACAGCGACCCGCGCGTCATTCGCGCCAGCGTTGCCGCCGGGCTGATCTCGCTGCCGGGCTATGCCACCCCGACCGAAGCCTTTGCCGCGCTCGCGGCGGGCGCCCATGGTCTCAAGCTGTTCCCTGCCGACGCGACCCCGCCTGCCATATTGAAGGCGCACCGCGCCGTGCTGCCCCGAACAGTGCCGGTGCTGGCGGTCGGCGGCATCACGCCCGATACCATGACGCCATGGCGCGACGCCGGCGCTGATGGCTTCGGTCTCGGTTCCGCCCTCTACAAGCCCGGCAAGCCGGCCGGCGCCGTTGCCGCCGACGCCGCGGCGTTCGTTGCCGCCTGGAACCGCTGAGCATGGCCGTCACCGCGGCGCCGCCTGGCCATGCGTCCAGCGATGAGTCGGTCAGCGCGCCGGGCCTGCAGGCGTTCATGTTCGCGCTGTTCTTCATCTTCGGCGGCATCACCAGCCTCAACGATGTCCTCATCCCCAAGCTCAAGGGCCTGTTCGCGCTCAACTATGCCCAGGCGATGCTGGTCCAGTCGGCGTTCTTTGCCGCCTATCTGGTGGTCTCGCTGCCCGCTGCCGCCATCGTGCAGCGGCTCGGCTATTTGCGCACCGCGACGGTCGGGCTCGGCGTGATGACGACCGGCTGCCTGTTGTTCCTGCCGGCGACCGCTTCGGCGCAATATCCGATGTTCCTGTTCGCGCTGTTCGTGCTGGCCGCCGGCATCACCATCGTCCAGGTCGTCGCCAATCCGCTGATGTCGCTGCTCGGCCCTGTCCGCACCGCGTCGAGCCGGCTGACCTTCGCCCAGGCCTTCAACGCGCTCGGCACGACGGTCTTTCCCTATGTCGGCGCGATCCTGATCCTTGGCAGTCTTGGCGGCGCCGACCCGGCGCAGTTGGCGCCTGCCGAACGCAGCGCCTATCTGGTGGCGGAAAGTGCCGTCATCCGGCACGCCTATCTCGGCCTTGCCGCCGCGCTGCTGCTGGTCGCGGCTGCGGTCTGGGCAATGCGCAACCGGCTGGCGGATGTGCATGCACGCGGCCCCGTGCTGCAGGCGTTCGACCTGCTGCGCCGCCGCCGCTTCGCCCTCGGCGCCTTGTCGATCTTTCTCTATGTCGGCGCCGAAGTCGCCATCGGCTCGCTGATCGTCAGCTTCCTGATGGCCGGCGATGTCATGGGCCTCGGCGGCGAAGCGGCGGGGCGGATGCTGGCGCTGTACTGGGGCGGCGCGCTGGTCGGGCGTTTCATCGGCTCGTTCGTGCTGCGGCTGCTGCGTCCGGGGCTTGTGCTGGCCGGCGTCAGCGCCGCCGCGATCACGCTGCTGCTGCTGGCGGCAACGCTGGCCGGACCCGCCGCCGGCTGGGCCCTGCTGGCGATCGGCCTGACCAACGCCATCATGTTTCCAACCATCTTCAGCCTGGCGATCGAGGGTCTGGGTCCGCGTGCCGCCGAAGGCTCGGGCATCATCTGCATGGCGATCGTCGGCGGCGCCGTCATCCCGCCGCTGACCGGCGTGCTGGCGGATGCGGCGGGCCTGCGCGTGGCGCTGGTGCTGCCGGCGCTCTGCTATCTCGTCATCACCGGCTATGGCATGGCGACGACACGCGGCGCGGCGCGAGGCTGACGCTGGCAGACCGGCATTGCGACATTGCTCACCTGTCCGCCGGCACCGGCCAGCAACGCCGACGAAATGGGGCAGGCACTGCTTTGTAGCTTGGCGATCAGATGCCGACCGTCAGCAGTGGCTGTTGCAACCGTTCACGCCGAACGCCGGTCCAATCCCGATGCGGTCGTGATCGCCGTCTGAATGTGTCGGCACAGTGACCGATACGCTTCCGTTTCGTGATGGCATGTGAGAGTTCCGCCCGGAACGCGCTCGGCGCCATTGCGCGAGATGGTCATCGACCCGCCGCCCACCTGTCACAAACCTCCCCTAACTGCACGCCTTGCTTGTTAGGGGAGCTTAATGTTTTCGCGATTCATAGCTATTCATGCGCGGGCGCTGGCGACCGTCAGTGCGTTGGCATTCGCCGCGCCGGTTCTCGCCGCCCAGCCTGTTGAAACCGCCGCCGTCGCGGACGCGGCTGTCGCCGACGCGGCTGTCGAAACCGAAAGCGAGATCATCGTCACCGGGGCATCCCGCGCACAGCGCCGTTTTGATGCTTCTTTTGCAGTCAATTCGCTTTCCCAAGACGAAGTGCGGCGGATCGCCCCGAAGAATTATGCCGAGCTGCTTGGCATCATGCCCGGCATCCATGTCGAGGCGACCGGGGGCGAAGTGCAGAACGTCACCCGCGTGCGCGGCATCCCGACCGACCGCGGCTACCTTATCTTCCAGCAGGACGGCCTGCCGCTCTTTCACGAAATCGACGGCGTGTTCTTCAACTCCGGCGACGGCATGAATCGGTTCGATCTGATGACGGAACGCGTCGAGGTCGTGCGCGGCGGCCCGGCGCCGATCTATGCCAGCAGCGCTGCGGCCATTGCCAACAACATCACTGTCACTGGCAGCGAAGAATCGCGCGGCATGGCGCAGGTCACGCTCGGTGACACCGGCCTTTATCGGCTTGACCTCGTGCAGTCCGGCAAGATTGCCGACCGCACCTTCTATGCGATCGGCGGCTTCCTGCGCCATCACGACGGATACCGCGACAATGGCTATCCCAATGACAAGGGGGGCCAGATCCGCGCCAACATCAAGCGTGAGCTCGACAATGGCTTCATCAAGCTGTCGGGCACCTATCTCAACGACAAGAACACCTTTTATCTGCCGATTCCGCTCGCTGACCCGCGCAACCCCGCGGTTTCGCTCGATCCGTTCATCAACTTCTTCACCGGCACGATGAACTCGCCATCGCTCCGCGGGCTGGACATCAGCTATCGCGACGGCAACAACAGTGTTCAGACCCTGCAGCGCGATCTCGCCGATGGCCGTCATATCCGCTTCGGCAACATCGGCCTGCAGTATGAGGGCGATTTCGGCGGCTGGCTCGTTGCCGCCAACCTTGGCTACACCAAGGGCAAGAACAGTTTCGATGCCTTTTATTCAACGACCAATCCCGTCGACGCTCGGACCTTTGCGGCTGGCTTCCTGCCTGCCGCGCGAACCGCGTTCGGCACCGCTGCCACCCCGGTCGCTCGGCTCGGCTATGCAATTGCCGGCTCGAACGGCACCGCGGTCTATGACCCTTCCGCGGCTTCGGGCCTCGTCATGTCGGGCCAGTACCGCGCCGTGGAATCGGATTTTTACTCGGGCCAGGGCACATTGAGTGTCACCCGCAAGTTCGTCACCGGAATCGGAACGCATGATGTCAAGGCCGGCATCTATGGCGCCGCTTATGGCGCCACCAACCTCGCCGTCTACAGCGACATGCTGATCGAAGTCGCCGGCAAGCCGCGCACGCTCGATCTGGTCGCCTATGGCGCGTCGGGCCAGGTGCTGGGGTATGTGACCGACAACGGCACTTTGCGCGCTACCACCACGCTCAACCAGGGCGAAGCCGATGGCAAGGTCCTGGCGCTTTTCGCCAACGACACCTGGGAAATCGTGCCGAGCCTGCGGCTTGACGCAGGCATTCGCCACGAATGGTATGATTATTCGGGCTATTCGCTGCTGTCGACCGGGGGAATTGACCTCGGCAATGCGACAACCCTGGCCGACAACGCCACGCGCGGTTTCACCGGCGCCCGAGTGACAACGAAGCTGAAACCCACGGCGACCAACTGGACGGTCGGCCTCGGTTATGACTTCACCTCCAACCTCGGCGCCTATGGCCGCGTTTCGACCCTCGAGGTGCCGCCGCAGGCAACGGTCGCGTTGAGCACGACGCCGACCATAGTCACCACCGTGGCGCGCCAGTATGAGGCGGGGATACGCGCCGACTTCGGCCGATCCTACCTGTTCGTCACCGGCTTCTACACCAAGTTCGACCCGTTCAATGCCTCGTTCGTGGCGTTCAATCCGGTCACGGGCCGCAATGACCAGTCCGTGCCGTTCATCGGCGAAGCCATCGTCAAGGGTGTCGAAGTCGACGGCCGGTTCGTTCCCGTCGACTGGCTTTCGTTGGCCGGATCCGTCACCTTTGCCGATCCCCAATATCGCAACCTGCAGAACACCGCGGGCGCCGATCCAAGCGCGGTCAACGGCAACCAGATCATCCGTGAACCCAAGGTGTTCGGCAATATCCGCCCGACCCTGTTCTTCGAAACCGGCAAGACCCAGATCGAAGTCTATGGCCGCCTCGACTTCGTCGGCAAACGCTTTGTCGACCTGTTCAACCAGACATCGATGGCCGCTTATCAGACGCTGGCTGCCGGCGTGACCGTCAACCGCGATGCTTGGCGCTTCCAGCTCGTCGGTGACAATCTGACCAATGCCAGGGGCGTGACCGAAGGCAACCCGCGGACCGACCAGCTCGCCGGCCAGGACGCTTCGGAGGCCATCTACGGCCGCCCATTGTTCGGCCGCAATTTCCGCTTCATCGTCAGCCGCAGCTGGTAAGCGGACGAAGATCGCGCCGGCCATCGCGCCGGCGCCTCCCTGCTCTGGAGACGTGTCGATGCGGCTTGTGCTTGGCGCCTTGATGCTTGCGGCCGTATTGGCAGGACCGGTGCCGGTGCTGGCACAGGACCCGCCAGGCTATGCGCGTCCTTTCGCCGATACGCTCGAAACGCGCGTATTTCCGTTGTTTGCCATGCTGCACGCCGCCCCGGGCTGGACGGCGGCGCTGCGCGCTGACCCCCAACTCGCCCGGCTGGCGTCTGCCCGTGCGGCGCGCATCCCGCCCGACGCCTGCGCCCCGGCACCGCAATGCCTCGCCGATGCCTGGCTATGGACGACAGACGACATCGCCAAGGTTTCGGAACGGTTGCGGCTGATCATGCGCGACCGCGCGCTGGCCGACGCGCTTGTGGTGCGTCAGATGCGGCCTTCGGGTCGCTTTGCACGGCATGCAGCCCTTGCCGATGCGGATTTGCTGGGTGCTGCCTGGGCCGATGCTGCCAACGGCATCAACCGCGTCATCGCGATCTATGCCAAGGGCGAGCCGCCGCGATATCCCAAAATCGATGCAATGATCTTCGATGTTGCGCGGCCCGAGTATCCACAGCTGCTGGCGGCGCACGGCACGAGCATTGCCGCGCTGCCGCCCCCGGACGACACCGTGTTCGATCCCGTGCAGCGTTATGCGACGGGGCTGCTGATGATCAACGAGCGGGCCGATGCCGGCGCCTTCCGGCCGCTGCTGGGCGGCGACAATGCCGCGACCGTTCGTGCGATTGCCGGCACCGACTGGCGCGGCGAGCGTCATTCCGCGCTGCTTGTTTTCGGCCACGGCCCGGAGGACGCCCAGTCGCGGACCGGTGTCATGGGACATATCCGGATGCGCATCGCGGCGGACTTGTTCGCGCGGCGGCTGGCGCCGTTCATCATCGTGTCGGGCGGCAATGTCCATCCCAACCGCACGCCGTTCAACGAGGCGGTGGAGATGAAGCGCCTGTTGATCGAACAGCATGGCGTTCCGGCCGATCGCATCCTGATCGAACCGCATGCGCGCCACACCACCACCAATTTGCGCAATACGGCGCGGCTGCTGCTCGCAGCCGGCTTTCCGGCCGACCGGCCCGCGCTGGTGGTGTCGGACCACGCGACGATCCGCTACATCGGCAGTGCCGAACTATCCGTGCGCAATCTGCGTGAAATGGGGTTGCAGCCCGGCACGCTGGCGCCTGGCCCCGATCGCTTTTCGCTGATGTTCAAGCCCGATCCGGCGGCATTCCATGTCGAAGTTGCCGATCCGCTCGATCCATGAACGTGCGGTTCAGAGCATTTCGCTTCCTTGTCGCGTTGGCAGCGACCGTCGTTTCCGCCGGCTCGGCGCCAGCTGTCGCGCGCCCGCCGGGGCTGTTGGTCGATCCCTTTGTCGGCACGCTCGCTGACTTCGGCCAACTCAGTCCGGCGGCGGTTGCGCCCTATGGGATGGTCCAGATCGGTCCCGATACAGATCCGGCAAATCATGCCGGATATGACCATGCAGCGACGCGACTTGTCGGGTTTTCGCATACGCGCGGCGTCGGTGTCGGCTGTGGCGGTGCCGGCGGCGATGTGCGGATAAATGTCGGCTATGGCGGTGATCCTCTCGCGGCCCCGATCGACAAGCGCCGCGAACGTGCGCATGCCGGATATTATCGCGTCGCCTACGGCAGGGGCATCATCGCCGAGATGACCGCGACACGCGGCACCGGCGCCATTCGCTTCACCATGCCCCGTTCGGGCCCGGTGACGGTCAGCGTCGACTTCGGGCCTGGCTATGCAAAGCGGATCGCTGCGAAATGGCAGGCAAAGGCCGACGGCGATCTGCACGCCGATTTTTCGGCCGGCACCGTCTGCGATGCCGGGATCTATCACCTGCATTCCGCGACTCGGCTGTTGCGGGCCGGCAAGCCTGTGACGGCGCACTGGCAAGGCGATGGATCGCGCGCGACCTTGATGCTGACGGTGCGCAGCGGCGATGTCGTCGAATTGCGCACTGGCCTTTCGGCGGTCGATGCCGCCGCAGCTGCTGCCGTGCGCGAGACCGAAATGGGCGACATGTCGTTCGATCATGTTGCCGCGCGCGCTTTGGCGGATTGGAACACGCAATTGTCGCGCCTGACGATTTCCGGCAGCCGCGCCGAACAGGCATTGTTCTACACCGCGCTTTTTCGCGTCATGCAAACGCCCGTGGCGATCACCGATCCCGATGGCCGGACGCGGGGCAGCGACGGCCGCATCCTGCAGCTCGACCCGGGCGAACAACATTATGCCAGCTGGGCGATGTGGGACAATTACCGGACCCAGATGCCGCTGCTCGCGCTCATCGACCCGGTGCGTGCCGAGGCGATCGCGCGCGCGCTGGTGCGGCTCTACGCCAGCGGCAAACAGCGCTGGGCAACCTCGGACGAACCCTTCCTGACCGTGCGGACCGAGCACGCCGGCATCGCTCTGCTCGATTTCCGCCGCAAGGGTATCATCGGGTTCGACGCAAAGGCGGCGCTGTCCGGCATGGTGGCGGAAAGCTCGACGCTGGCCCGCAACACGCCCGATGAGCAGATCGAGGCCGCCTATGACGACTGGGCGACCGCTGAGCTTGCGGCCGACCTTGGCGAACCCGACCTTGCCCGCAGCTTTCACGACAAGGCGTTGGGCTATCGACCCATGTGGCTCGACACGTTTCGCGATTTGGGGCCGGACGCCGATGTGGTCAAGGCGCGCGGCCTGTACCAGGGAACGCTGGCGCAGTATCGCTGGGCCCCCGTCTTCGACCTGCCATGGCTGGCACAGGCAATGGAACCGCGGCTGATCCCCGAACTGGAGCGCTTTTTCGGCGACAATCTTTTCAACATTACCAACCAGCCTGACCTGCACGTGCCCTATCTGCTGGCCTGGGCCGGCCGGCGTGATGCGAGCCTGGCAATTGTTCGCCGCTATCTGTCCTTGCCGGTGGCACATCGCTACACGAATTCGGGCGTCCGCCCCGAACCCTGGATTGGCCGCAGCTTTGCGCTGGCACCGCAAGGCTTTGCCGACGGCATGGACGACGATGCGGGCACGATGTCCGCCTGGTACATCTGGGCGACGCTGGGACTTTATCCCCTGACACCGGGCGAACCACGCTATCTCGTGACAAAGCCAATCCCGAAGGTCACCGTTTTGAGACCTTTTCACGACGTCGACATCGTTCTGCGAAAGGGCCGGGATGGGCTTTTGACCATTGGAGGCCAAGAGGTCACGGGCATCTTTGTCGAGCACACGATGCTCGATGGGATAGCTGCTGCAAAAACAGCGCAGAAATGATCCGTCCGGAGACGCGGCCGACCTGCACCGGCCGCTCTGCGCTGGCATGATTTGCTGGAGGCGATTTTGCGTGGCACGTAGCGCGGTAACCGCCCAGCGTTTGCCACGGGTCGCTGCTTGGACGATGGCTAGCGACGCACGTCACCCGATGCCATCGCGCAACGCGGGCGGAACGACGTGGCGGACGGCGCGTTCAACCGTGCAACCGGTGGACCCCTGCCGGTCTCGATTTTCGGTTTGAAAGCAGAAATTTCCATGACAGCCCCCATCAAATCCCGTGTCCTCATCGGCGTCCTCGGCGGCGCACTGGCATTTTCCACGGCGGCAACGGCGCAGGTCCAGGGCCAGCAGCAGCAAGGGGGAATCCTCGGCCAATTGCTCGGCTCCGTTTTCGGCGGCAATCAGCAGGCCAGCGAACAGACGCTGGAATCGGACTGGAACCAGGGGCGTCGCCCATTCGAACAACGCCGCGACCAGCTCGACGCGCGCATCAATACCGCGGTGCAAAATGGTTCGCTGAGCCGCAACGAGGCCGACCAGATGCGGCGCGAATATGACGATATCGTCCGCCTCGAATCGCAATATTCGGCCAATGGTGCGATGTCGCAGCAGCAGCGCACCGAACTCCGGTCGCGCTATCGCGCGCTGACGCAGCGGATGAGCGCGCAGGGCAATGGTCAGGGCTACGGCCAGGGCTATGGGCAAACCGGCGGTTTCGGCAATGACCGCAACACGGCACGATGGACACAGATGGAAACCCGTCTGGCGACGGCGGAGCGCAACGGCAGCATCACCCGCAACGACGCCGTGCAGGTGCGGGCGCAGTTGAGCGATCTGGCGCGCCTCGACGCAGCCTATTCGGCGCGCGGTTACAGCGCCGAGCAGCGCAGCTATCTGACGCGGCGCTATGGCGAGATCGAGTCGATGCTCGGCAATCGCCGCCGCTGAGGGAGCCGCACGCGGGGACGGCAGCGTCCTAAGACTTTGCGCAAAGCCGTCCGCCTGTGTAGCGACGTCGGCCCATGCCCGCACCCCGCATCCTCGGTCTCGATTTCGGGACCACCAACTCCGTCGCCGCAGTCGCGCGCGGCGACGGATCCGACCTTGTCGTCCTCGACAGCCCGGACGGCGGCACGACCGGGTTTCGATCGGCATTGTGCTTCTGGGAGGATGAGGCGGTCCGCGGCGGCATCGCCGTCGAAGCCGGCCCGCAGGCCATCGCCGAATATCTGGAATTTCCCCAAGGCAGCCGGTTCCTGCAGTCGTTCAAATCGGTCGCGGCGAGCCCGAGCTTCGAACATGCGACGATCTTCGAGCGGCGGTACCGCTTCGAAGATCTCGGCCGCACCTTCCTGCGGACAATGGCGGGCCACAGCCGTGGCAGCATGGCCGATGTCGACCGGCTGATCATCGGTCGGCCGGTGGTTTACGCGGGTCACGCCCCCGACACTGTGCTGGCGCGGCAGCGCTATGACCTGATGTTCGATGGCATCGCTGCCGAGCGGCACTATGTCTACGAGCCGCTCGGCGCCGCCTTCAGCTACGCCACGCGCATCACCGATCCCGCGACGATCCTGGTCGCCGATTTTGGCGGCGGGACCAGCGATTTCTCGGTTGTCCGCATCGAGGCGCCGGGCGCCGCGCGGCGCTGCATCCCGCTCGGCTATGCCGGCGTCGGCATTGCCGGCGACCGCTTCGATGCGCGGATCGTCGAACAGCTTGTCATGCCGCTGCTCGGTTTGGGCGGCAGCTACCGCTCCTTCGGCAAGGTGCTTGAAATTCCGCGCGGCTATTTTGCCGACTTTGCCGACTGGTCGCGGCTGGCGCTGATGCGCAACCGCAAGACCGTTGCCGAGCTGGAAAAGCTGCAGCGTACGGCGCTCGATCCGGGCGCCATCGGCCGCATGATCGCGATCATCGAGGAAGAGCTGGGGTTTCGGCTCCACGAGGCCGTCGGCAAGGTCAAACGCGACCTGTCATCCGCGGAGACCGCGCATTTTCACTTCAGCGGCGCCGGGCTGGCGATCGAAGCCGACGTCACCCGCGCTGCCTTCGAACGCTGGATCGCGCCCGAGATCGCCGAAATCGCGGCCGCCGTCGACCGGGCCCTGGCCGCTGCGGCGGTCGATGCCGGCGCGATCGACCGTGTGTTCCTGACAGGCGGCTCGTCGCTGATCCCGTGCATCGGACGGCTGTTCGCCGACCGCTTCGGTGCCGATCGCATCGCCACCGGCGGCGAACTGACGTCGATCGCCCATGGCCTCGCGCTGATCGGCGCGCAGGACGACCTAACCGCCTGGACGGCGTAGCGGCGCCGTCAACCGTCTAAACGGCGTAGCGTCGCCGTCAGTCCCGCCCGGCGACCTTGATGTCCTTGCCCAGCAGCGTGCGGACATAGACGCGCTGGACGAGGACGAAGACGACCACCGTCAGGGGTGCCGCCAGCAGCACGCCGATGAACCCGAACAGCAGCCCCGCCGCCACCACCGCGAACAGCAGGATGGCCGGTGGCACGTCGACGGCATGTTTCTGGATCATCGGCTGCAGGAGATTGCCCTGCAGCTGCTGGACGACAAGGAACAGGACGACCGTCCACAAGGCGGTGGTCGGCGACACGGTGAAGGCCAGCAGCACCGCCGGCACGCCCGCAATGATCGGCCCGACCATCGGGATCACGTCGAGAAGCCCGGCGATGAGGCCAAGCCCACCCGACGCCGGAACGCCGAGCAGGGCAAGGCCGATCCAGGTGACGGCAGCGACGACGAGCGAGGACACCGCCTGGCCGACCATCCAGCCGCGCAAGCCATGGGCGGCGTCGTCGAGCCCGGCCGCTGCCGTGTCCTCGGCGCGGCTGGGGATCAGCAACAGCAGGCCGCGACGATAGACGCCCGGGTCGCTGGCGACGAAAATGGCGCCGACGAACACCAGCACCAGATTGGCAATGCCGTTGCCGGCCGTCAGCGCATAGCTGCCGGCCTGGCTGGCCAGCGCGGAGATATCGCCGCCGCCCTGGTCGAGAAGGTCGCGTGCCGGCTTGCCGAGCCCGACGCGGTCGAGCAACCCGCGGACCTCCTCGATCGCCGGCGGGATGCTCTCGCGGATCGTGTCGAATTCGTCAGCCAGCTGCGAACCGAACAGCGTGAAAACGCTGGCAAAGACACCGAGCAGGGCAATGACGGAGATTGCCAGCGACGGCCCGCGCTTGAGCTTCGTGATCCGGCTGACGAAGCGCGTCATGACATCGAAGATCGCCGCCAGCACCAGCGCCGCGAACACCAGCATCAGGAAGCTGCTGAGCGTCAGCAGCAGCCACGCGACACCCAGGATGACGACGCCCATGACAATGATCGTCGCGATGCGTCCCAGGTCGTCGGCGCGGTTGTTGGCAGGGGCTGGCGGTTCGGTCATGCTCGGTCGCGCTCCTCGGCATCGGGACGGGCGCCCGATGCCATGCTTGCAGCCTGTGACGCCACTTGTGGCATGTGTCGACTCCGGCGTGGGCGAGCGACGGCTTTTGACTGGTCCTGCGCCATTGGCGTGGCTATCGTCGCGGCCTGGCCGTTGCTGCGGTGACCAGCGAAGGATCGCGCGATCATCATCGTCACCCGACTGCTTGCCGCCGTGCTTATCCTTGCAACCGGCCTCAGCCTTGTCGAATCGAATGAATGGTGGGTCCGCATCTGGGATTTTCCGCGCGCGCAGATCCTTGCGCTGCTGATCATCGCTGCTGGCCTGGTCCTGTGGCGGGACCGAGCATGGGGGAAATGGCTTGCGGTTGGCTGCGCCCTGGCCGGAGGCTGGCAACTGTACCGCATCATGCCCTACACGCCCCTGGGATCGAAGGAGATCGCCTTTGCCGACCGGCAGGACAAAGGCGACGGGTGCTTCAGTGCGCTGTCGCTCAATGTCCTCGAATCGAACCGCGATTATGCGCGTACTGCAAAGCTGATCGACCGCGAGCGGCCCGATATCCTGCTGCTGCTGGAAACCGACCGGCGGTGGGAAGCTGCGCTCGCGCCGCAACTCGGGCGCTATCCGCATGTCGTCGCGCAGCCCCAGGACAACACCTATGGTCTG
Organism: Polymorphobacter fuscus; assembly: GCF_011927825.1. NCBI lineage: Bacteria > Pseudomonadati > Pseudomonadota > Alphaproteobacteria > Sphingomonadales > Sphingosinicellaceae > Sandarakinorhabdus > Sandarakinorhabdus fusca. Next base: position 2,640,725 of record NZ_JAATJI010000001.1, read on the forward strand.
ATCTTTGCCTCGCGGCTGCCGATGCGGGAAGGCCGAGTCGAAATGATCGCCGAGGCGGATGTCCCCTCCGTCAGCGCGGTGCTCACGGCCAGAAGACCGTTTCGGGTGATCGGCCTGCATCCGCGTCCACCCTCGCCTGGCCAGGATACGGAAGCACGCGACGCCGAAATCGCCGTTGCCGCCCGCAGGGCAGCGCGGGACAAGCGCCCCGTGCTTGCCTTCGGTGACTTCAATGACGTCGCCTGGTCGCGCACGTCGCAGCTGTTCAAGCGCATCGGCGGCTATCTCGATCCGCGGATCGGACGCGGGACTTTCGCGACCTTCCCTGCCTGGGCGCCATTGCTCGGCTGGCCGCTTGACCACATGTTCGTCACGCCCGAGTTCGAGGTTCGTTCGCTGAGGGTGCTCGAAAATGTCGGCTCCGACCATCTGCCGGTCAGCGCCATATTGTGCCTTGCCGCCGGTGCAACCGGCAATGATCGGCCCGAGCCGGTTTCGGCGGAGGATCGCCGGGACGTCGACGAGATCATGGACGAATATCGGTCGGAACGCCGCGCCGAATGACCTGCGGCGGGCGCGCGCGCCCTAATTTCGGCGCGGCATCCGCCACGGCAGCATCCATTGCACGATCGGCGAACGAAAACGGTCGAGCGACAGCGATTCGTGAACGGCGTGGACGTCCTCTCCGAACATCCGGCTCGACAGCGCCGTGCGCGAATAGAAGGGCGTGTCCTCCCAGGTTGCGCGCACGCGGGCGGCAGCGGCCGAATCGGCGCGGGTCAGCCGGTCGATCGCCCAGCCGGTGCGCGGCAGGACGACGCCGTGCGGCATCTCGCAGACTTCGGCATTGCCATCCCGGCCGATGCGCAGCGCCATGCCGAAATCATTGCCCGACCGCAGCTTCCCTTCATAGATGACGGCGGTGTCGCCGCCCTTCAGGTGGGCGCGCGACCATTGCCAGTCGGCAAAGCCGTCTTCCAACGGTTCGCTGCCATGGTTGGCGTCGAAATAGCCGTGGCCGCTCCAGGCGATATCGGGGTCCGAAAAGGCGACGTCGACGCGCGATCGCGGCGCCAGCGGCTCCCAGACATGGCGGCCCTGCGGGTCGAGTCGGAAGCGGCGCTGCCCGAGCACTTCGGGGGTGACGCGGATGCGGCCGCGCACGGCGCGGGGAATCACCGCGGCCTTCTCGTCGATGTCGATGGTCAGGCCGTTGCCGTCCCAGTGCAACTGGCTCGGGCCGATCTTGAGGAGCGTCCGGTCGCGCCACAGGGCGTTGTTGCCGCGTTCGGTCATCGCCCAGCGGCGGCCGCGCGGGCCATAGAGCGCGACGTTGAGCGACACATGGTTTTCGGGCGCGTGCCGCCCGCTGGCCTTGTAATAGGGGGAAAAGACCGAGCCGATGAAGGCGATGATGGTCAGGCCGAAGCTGTCCCGGCTGCCGGGGTCGCTTTCGGCGTCGACATACCACCAGCGATAGCCATTGGCACCGACAGCCGCGTCGAAGCGCGGGCCGAAAGGATCGCAGCGCTCGCCAAGCGGCCGGACAAGGCCGCCATCGGCACGCCCGCTCCCGGATGCGCCGAACCCCCCGCGAGCCACAGCCCCGCCAACCGGGAACGGCTGCCCGGCCGGCGGAAGCTGGCGCGCCACCCGTGCGAGGCCCGACCATAAAGGGCTCCACCCGTCGAAGGGAAAAGCGCCTCGAACGTCGCCGGCCCCACCGGCACTGTCCGGTGCGGTGTCAACTGCAGCCCGCATCGTTCCAATGCCGCGAATGTCGCCGTCTGACATGCTTCGATCTCCCCCGCGGTTGGTGCGCGTCCGTCTCCGGTGGCGGGCGCATTGACGATAAGCTGAAAACGTTCCGAACCCGTGGCCGCGCCGGGCCTGTCCTGCGCACAGACATAGACACTGGGTGCCGATGGCAAGCGCCGGTCGCGGAAAATCTCCCGAAACTCGCGTTCATAGTCGACCGAGAAAAACACGTTGTGGCGGTCGAGGTCAAACCCCCTGGCCTCGGCGGTCATCATCGTCACCAGCCCCGACAGCGAACGATCGGCGGCTTTCGTGCCATCGACGGCACCGCGCACCGCATCGCCGAAACAGCCGTTGGCAATGGCGCTGGCATCGCAATTGGCGATCACATCGGCGGCGGGAAGGACTTCGCCGCTCGCCAGCACCACGCCGGCGGCGCGTCCCGCCACCACCCGGATGCTCTCGACATGCGCCCCATAGCGGAACTGCGCGCCGCGGGCCGCGGCCAGCCCGGCGAGCGCCTCCGCCACCTTGTGCATGCCGCCTTCGACCAGCCAGACGCCGCGCGCTTCCAGATGCGCGATCAGCATCAGCGTCGCGGTGGCCTCGTACGGAGAGGCGCCGCAATAGGTGGCATAGCGCCCGTACAGCTGGTGCAGGCGCGGGTCGCGGAAATGCTTGCCGAGCGCCGTCCACAAGGTCTGGAAGGGGTTGATCGCCAGCATTTCCCCCATGCCGCCGATGCCGAAGCGCAGCGCCAGGCCGACAGGCGAGGTGACCGGCGCCTCCATGTAGCGATGTTCGAGCGCATTCCAGATCCGCGCCGATTCGGCCCGAAACGCGTCCCAGCCGCGCGCCTCGTCCGGCCCGGCAAACGCCGCGATGGCATCTCGGCTGCGCGCGGGATCGGCCCACAGGTCGAGCTGCGATCCGTCCTGCCAGGCATGGCGCGCCAGGCGCTCGCTCGGCACCAGCGTCAGATGATCGTCGAGGTCGGCGCCGAGTTCGGCAAAGATCGCTTCGAAGACCCAGCGGGCGGTGAACACCGTGGGCCCGGCATCGACCGCGACGCCGCCGCAATCGACGGTGCGCAGCTTGCCGCCGGGCGCCGCCATCCGCTCGACAACCGTCACCGGCACGCCGCGACCCGCCAGCAACGCCGCCGCCACCAGGCCGCCGATGCCGGCGCCGATGATGACGACGCCATCCCGTTCGCTGCGGTCCTGATCGCCTGTCCGGCTCAAAAAATGCGTCCTCGATGCGCCGGCAAAGGCGCCAAATCACCGGCATATGATTGACCGGACAAGGCCGACTGTCCAGTGTCGATGACACAATGACCGATCCGATACCTGGGCCTGGCTGGCGCGAGAAATGGCTTTTGTGGCGCAACCGCTGGCTCGGTGACCCGCGATTCCAGCACTGGTCGATGCGCCTGCCGCTGCTGCGCCGGGTCGCATCGCACCATGCCAATGCGATGTTCGGCGTCATTACCGGCTTTGTCTACACCAAGACGCTGACCGCGGTTGTCGACGCCGGCATCATCAGCGGCCTGGCCCGGGCACCGGCGGCGACGGCCGCGCTGGCCGCGGCCGCCGACCTGTCGCCGGCGGCGATGGCGCGGCTGCTTGCGGCGGCGCAGGCGATCGATCTCGTGACGCCGCTGCCCGGCGACCGCTGGACGCTGGGGCAGCGCGGGGCGGCGCTGGCCAACAACAGCGGCGCGCTGGCGATGATCGAGCATCACAAGCTGTTCTACGATGATCTCGCCGACCCGCTGGCCATGCTGCGTCAGGGGCGCGGCGGCGGCAAGCTCGCCGATTTCTGGAGCTATGCGGCAGCAGCGGGGCAGGGCGTGCCGGCCAGCAGCAGCGCCGACCCCGCGGCGGCGACCAAGGCCAGCGCCTATTCGGCGCTGATGGCGGCATCACAGCCGATGGTCGCGGAACAGGTGCTTGCCGCCTATGACTTCGGCCGTCACCGCCGTTTGCTCGACGTCGGCGGTGGCCATGGGGCCTTTGTCGCCGAGGTGGCGGCGCGCCACCCGGGGCTCGACCTGGCGATCTTCGACCTGCCGCCGGTCGTCGAAACGGCACGCGGCGTGCTGGCCGCGCGCGGACTCGCCAGGGTCGAGGTTCATGGCGGCAGCTTCCGCGACGATCCGCTGCCGCCCGGTGCCGATCTGGTCAGCCTGGTGCGAATCCTCCACGACCATGACGACGCCGTGGTGCAGGCGCTCCTGGCCAAGATCCATGCGGCGCTGCCGCCGGGCGGCCGGCTGATCGTGGCCGAGCCGATGGCCGGTACGCGCGGCGCCGAGGCGATGGGTGACGCCTATTTCGGCCTTTATCTCTGGGCAATGGGGTCGGGGCGTCCGCGCACTGCCGCTGCCTATCGGGCTTTTCTGGAGGGCGCCGGCTTCCGCCGCATCCGCGAACAGCGCACGGCGTTGCCCATGGTCACCCGCCTGCTCGTCGCCGACCGCTGACGACTGCCAGAAACCTGTGTCAAAACAAATTGACGCCAAAAAGCGTCAAGCCAGCTTTACATCTGCTATCGGGTTGGTAGGATGCTGCCGGAAGAGAAGAGCCACCAGGAATGGAGGCTCTCCGGGGATCGGGGATGGATACGCTGGCAGTTGTTGTAGAGGCACCGGGTCAAGTGGCCCTGCGCCGTCTCGACATGGCACCGCCGGAAGGCGACGACCTGGTCATTGCCGTCGATTTCAGCGGCATCTCGATGGGCACCGAAAAACTGATGTACAACGGCTCAATGCCGGCGTTTCCCGGAATGGGCTATCCGCTGGTCCCGGGCTATGAAGCCGTCGGTCGCGTCGTCGATGCGGGTCCGAATGCCAGCGCGACATCGCGCAGCCGCATAGGCGAACATGTCTTCGTGCCCGGATCGTCGAAGTTCATCGGCGCCCGCGGGCTGTTCGGCGGCTCGGCGCAGACTTTGGTCACCGGCTCGGCGCGCGTGCTGTCGATTCCCGAAGGTCTCGGCGAATCGGCGGTGCTGCTGTCGCTCGCTGCCACCGCCCGTCACGCCCTTGCCGGCGGCGCCCTTCCCGATCTCATCATCGGTCATGGCGTTCTTGGCCGCTTGTTGGCGCGCATGGCGGTTGCCGAAGGCCGTCACCCGACAGTCTGGGAAATCAACGGTGCCCGCATGGACGGCGCCTCGGGCTACCACGTTGTTGCCCCCGATGCCGACGACCGCCGCGACTATCGCAGCGTCTATGACGCGAGCGGTGATTCGGCGATCCTCGACCCGGCGGTGGCGCATATGGGCCATGGCGGCGAGATCGTCCTTGCCGGCTTCTACAGCGATCCGCTGAGCTTCAATTTCGCCCCGGCATTTCGCCGCGAAACCCGGATCCGGATCGCCACCGAATTCCTGCCCGACGACCTTGCCGCCGTGGTGGCGATGGTCGGCAGCGGGCGGCTGTCGCTCGACGGCCTGGTGACCAACACCGTGCCCGCCACCGAGGCAGCGACGGCCTATGGCCGCGCCTTCACCGATCCGGCCTGTCTGAAGATGGTGTTTGACTGGAGAGACATGTCATGAGCGTCAACGCTCTGCTCGACGAAGTGCTGGCGCTGCGCGCCGAAGCCGACATGGAGCCCGATCCGGTCCACACCGGCCCGGTCACCAAGGAAACCCAGATCATCGCCATCTATGGCAAGGGGGGCAGCGGCAAGTCCTTCGCGCTGGCAAATCTCAGCTACATGATGGCGCAGCAGGGCAAGCGCGTTCTGCTCATCGGCTGCGACCCGAAATCCGATACGACGAGCCTGTTGTTCGGCGGCAAGGCCACGCCGACGATCATCGAGACATCGGCAGCCAAGAAGCTTGCCGGCGAGGAAATCAGCATCGAGGACGTCTGCTTCCAGCGCGACGGCGTCTTCGCAATGGAATTGGGCGGGCCCGAAGTCGGTCGCGGTTGCGGCGGCCGCGGCATCATCCATGGCTTCGAAACGCTGGAAAAGCTGGGCTTTCACGATTGGGGCTTCGACTATGTCCTGCTCGATTTCCTCGGTGACGTGGTTTGCGGCGGCTTCGGCCTGCCGATCGCGCGCGACATGTGCCAGAAGGTCATCGTCGTCGCTTCGAACGACCTGCAGTCGCTCTATGTCGCCAACAATGTCTGCAAGGCGGTCGAATATTTCCGCAAGATGGGCGGCAATGTCGGCGTCGCCGGCATCCTGATCAACAAGGACGATGGCTCGGGCGAAGCCCAGGCCTTTGCCAATGCCGTCGGCATCCCGATCCTGGTGTCGATCCCGGCGGATGACGACATTCGCAAGAAGTCCGCCAACTACCAGATCATCGGCACCAACGAGAGCCAATGGGGCCCGTTGTTCGAGAGCCTGGCCGAAAATGTCGCGACAGCGCCGCCGGTGCGGCCGAAGCCGCTCGACCAGGACGGGCTGCTCGGCCTGTTCAAGCCCGAAGATACCGGCGGCAGCTTCACCCTGCGCCCGGCCACCCAGGCCGATATGCGCGGCGGCGAGTTTGTTACCAAGCCGTCGCTCGAGGTCGTTTACGACAATGTCTGACCATCTCGATCTTGAACTGCCGGTGGCGGAAGCGGACGGTTGCCATGCCGGCGCCGACACGATGCGCGACGCGGCGGCCAAGGCCGGCAAATCCGACATTCTCGATCGCTATGCCGCCGATTATCCCAAGGGGCCGCACGATCAGCCGCAGTCGATGTGCCCGGCGTTCGGGTCGCTGCGTGTCGGCCTGCGGATGCGCCGCACAGCGACCATCCTCTCGGGTTCGGCCTGCTGCGTTTACGGCCTGACCTTCACATCGCACTTCTATGGCGCCCGCCGCACCGTCGGCTATGTGCCGTTCAATTCCGAAACGCTCGTCACCGGCAAGCTGTTCGAAGACATCCGCGAAGCGGTGTACAAGATGGCCGACCCGGCGTTGTACGACACCATCGTCGTCACCAACCTGTGCGTCCCGACGGCATCGGGCGTGCCGCTGCAGCTCATTCCCGACGTCATCAACGGCGTCCGCATCATCGGTATCGACGTTCCCGGTTTCGGCGTACCGACCCATGCCGAAGCCAAGGATGTCCTTGCAGGCGCGATGCTCGCCTTCGCCCGCAAGGAAATCCAGGCCGGCCCGGTCGCGGCCCCCGCAGTGCGCCCCGACAAGCCGACCATCACCCTTCTCGGCGAGATGTTCCCCGCCGATCCGGTCGGCATCTCGATGATGCTCGAGCCGATGGGGCTCGCCGCCGGTCCGGTCGTCCCGACTCGCGAGTGGCGCGAACTTTACGCCGCGCTCGATTGCGCGGCCGTCGCTGCGATCCACCCCTTCTACACGGCGTCGGTGCGCGAGTTCGAAGCTGCCGGCCGCAAGGTCGTCGGCAGCGCGCCGGTCGGTCGCGACGGCACCGCAGCCTGGCTCGCCGCCATCGGCGACGCGTGCGGCATTGCCGCAGACAAGGTCGCTGCTGCGCAGAACAAGTTCCTGCCTGCCATCGCCGGCGCGCTGGCGGCCAAGCCGATCAAGGGCCGCATCACGGTGTCAGGCTATGAAGGCTCCGAACTGCTGGTGGCGCGGCTGCTCGTCGAATCGGGCGCCGAAGTCCATTATGTCGGCACTGCTTGCCCGCGGACGCGCTGGTCGGATCCCGACCGCGAGTGGCTCGAGGCCAAGGGTGTCCACATCCAGTATCGCGCCAGCCTGGCGCAGGACCTGGCGGCGGTGGATGCCTTCAAGCCCGATCTGGCCATCGGCACGACGCCGGTCGTGCAGCACGCCAAGTCGCACGCCATACCGGCGCTGTATTTCACCAACCTGATTTCCGCCCGCCCGCTGATGGGCCCGGCCGGCGCCGGCAGCCTGGCGCAGGTGATCAATGCGGCGCTCGGCAACAAGGCGCGGTTTGACACGATGCGGACCTTCTTTGAAGGCGTGGGCGAAGGCTTTTCCGCCGGCATCTGGGAAGATACGCCGACCGACCGCCCCGATTTCAAGAAGAAGTACGCCGCCAAGATGCTGGCCTCGGCCAAGGCCGAAGAGGCGATCGGCTCATGACGCTGATTCTCGATCATGATCGGGCCGGCGGCTATTGGGGCGCGGTCTATGCGTTCACCGCCATCAAGGGCCTGCAGGTCATCATCGATGGCCCGGTCGGTTGCGAGAACCTGCCCGTTACCTCGGTGCTGCACTATACCGACGGCCTGCCGCCGCACGAGCTGCCGATCGTCGTCACCGGCCTGTCGGAACAGGAACTGGGCCGTGATGGCACCGAAGGCGCGATGAAGCGCGCGTGGAAGACGCTCGACCCTTCGCTGCCGGCGGTGGTCGTCACCGGCTCGATCGCCGAAATGATCGGCGGCGGCGTGACGCCCGAAGGCACCAATGTTCAGCGCTTCCTGCCGCGCACCATCGATGAAGACCAGTGGCAGGCCGGCGACCGCGCGCTGACCTGGCTGTGGACGCAGTTCGGTCCCAAGAAGGTACCGCCGCTGCGCCCGCGCAAGGAAGGCGCCCGGCCCAAGGTCAACATCATCGGCCCGATGTACGGCACCTTCAACATGGCCAGCGACCTCGCCGAAATCCGTCGTCTCGTCGAAGGCATCGGTTGCGAGGTTAATCTGGTCTTCCCGCTCGGGACGCACCTTGCCGACATTCGCCGGCTCGCCGATGCCGAAGTCAACATCTGCATGTATCGCGAATGGGGCCGCGGCCTTTGCGAAACGCTCGAACGCCCGTATCTCCAGGCGCCGATCGGTCTCAATTCGACGACGCTGTTCCTGCGCAAGCTCGCCGAGCTTACGGGGCTCGACGCCGAGCCGTTCATCGAGCGCGAGAAGCACACCACAATCAAGCCGCTGTGGGATCTGTGGCGGTCGGTCACCCAGGATTTCTTCGGGACCGCAAGCTTCGCCGTTGTCGCCACCGAAACCTATGTCCGCGGGCTGCGCAGCTTCCTTGAAGACGATATGGGGCTGCCCTGCACCTTCAGCTTCATGCGCACGGCAGGGGTGAAGCCCGACAATGAAGCCGTCATCGAAGCGATCAAGACCAGCCCGCCGCTGATCCTGTTCGGCAGCTACAACGAGCGGATGTACATGGCCGAGCACGGCAGCCGCGCCATCTATGTCGCCGCCAGCTTCCCCGGTGCCGCCATCCGCCGCCATACCGGAACGCCCTATATGGGCTATTCGGGCGCCACCTATCTGATCCAGGAAGTCTGCAACGCGCTGTTCGACGCGCTGTTCTTCATCCTGCCGCTGGCCGGCCAGATGGACCGTGCCGAAGCAACACCGTCGCGTCTGCTCGAGCCGGTCGGCTGGGACGATGAAGCGCGGTCGGAGCTTGATGTCCTGGTCGATGCGCAGCCGGTGCTGGTGCGGATTTCTGCCGCCAAGCGCCTGCGCGATGCCGCCGAACGCGCCGCGCGCGACGCCGGCGAAAAACAGGTCACCCGGGACCGGCTTCACGCCGCGGCCCGACTTTTCGAAGCCCAGGCGGCATGAGCCGCTGGCTGTTCAACAAAAGCGCCCGCATCGCGGCGCGCTCATATCTTGGTCCCTTCGGGGGTCTCGACCACTTTGCGGTGGGTTCCAACGCCGCAAAGCTGCCGGTCGGGCGAGGCCATTCCCGGCCCCGTGCGGCGGATACTATGGAGGAAAATAAATGAGTGACAAATCAATGGGGCCAGGTACTTACCTGACCGACGCTGAAGCGAAGGAGCTCCACAAGGGGTTCGTCGTCAGCATGGCGTTCTTCGTGTTCGTCGCCGTCATCGCCCACTTCCTCGTCTGGTCGTGGCGTCCGTGGCTCGGTGCGCCCAAGGGCTTCGCCGCAATCGAATCAGTTCAGCAGGCCGACGCTACGCGCGCCGTCCCGGGCCGTGGTTAAGGAGTAACGACGATGTGGAGAATCTGGCAGACGTTCAACCCGCAGCGTATCTTGACCGCCCTTGCGGTGTTCTTGTTCACGCTCGCGATCCTGATCCATTTCATCCTGCTCAGCACGACGCGCTACAACTGGCTCGACGGCGCCGAACCGGCCGCACAGCCGGTGGCTTCGATCGCTGTCACCGGCAGCGAAGCGGCCTGACAACCAAGTTACGTTGCGTACGAGACAAGGCGAGACGGGCGGGGTCCCGCAAAACGGTCCCCGCCCTCCCGCACCAACAGCTAGATTTCCCGCGCTGAGCCTTTTTGTGCCAGCCCAGGGGGGAGGTGCGCCATGGCGCTCTTGAGTTTCGAAAGAAAATACCGCGTTCGCGGTGGCACGCTGATCGGAGGTGACCTCTTCGATTTCTGGGTCGGTCCTTTTTACGTCGGCTTCTTCGGCGTAACGACGATCTTCTTTGCCGCGCTCGGCACGGCACTGATCCTGTACGGCGCCGCCATTGGTCCGACGTGGAACCCCTGGCTGATCAGCATCGCTCCGCCCGATATCAAATATGGCCTGGCGCTGGCGCCGTTGCGCGAAGGCGGGCTGTGGCAGATCATCACCATGTGCGCGATCGGATCCTTCGTCAGCTGGGCGCTGCGCGAGGCCGAAATCTGTCGCAAGCTCGGCATGGGCTATCATGTGCCGGTCGCCTTCGGCGTCGCCATCTTCGCCTATGTCTCGCTGGTCGTCATTCGTCCCATGTTGATGGGCGCATGGGGCTGGGGCTTCCCCTACGGCATCTTCACCCACCTCGATTGGGTGTCGAACACCGGCTACCAGTATCTCCACTTCCACTATAATCCGGCGCACATGCTGGCGGTGTCGTTCTTCTTCACCACGACGCTCGCACTCGGCCTGCACGGCTCGCTGGTGCTGTCGGCGGTCAACCCGGCCAAGGGCACCGACGTCAAATCGCCCGAATATGAAGATACGTTCTTCCGCGATCTCGTCGGCTATTCGGTCGGCACCCTGGGCATCCACCGTGTCGGGCTGTTGCTGGCGCTTAACGCCGGTTTCTGGAGCGCCGTCTGCATCATCATCAGCGGGCCGTTCTGGTCGCGCGGCTGGCCGGAATGGTGGACCTGGTGGCTTAACCTGCCGGTCTGGCGCTGAGGGGAGATAAGACAATGGCTTATCAGAACATTTTCACCCAGGTCCAGCTGCGCGGGGAGCTTGAACCCGGCGTTCCGCTCGGCAATCACAACGATGGTCGCATCGGGCCGTTCGGTTTCACCTATTGGATGGGCAAGCTCGGCGGTACCCAGATCGGGCCGATCTATCTCGGTGGCCTGGGCATTGCCTCGCTGATCAGCGGCTTCATCGCCATCGAGATCATCGGCTTCAACATGCTGGCCTCGGTCAACTGGTCGCCGATCCAGTTCGTGCGCCAGTTTTTCTGGCTCGCGCTCGAACCGCCACCCGCGAAATACGGTCTGACCATCCTGCCGCCGCTGGCGGAAGGCGGCTGGTGGCTCATCACGGGCTTTTTCCTCACCCTGTCGATCCTGCTCTGGTGGGCCCGTACCTATCGCCGCGCCAGGGAGCTCAACATGGGCACCCATGTCGCCTGGGCCTTTGCCAGCGCGATCTGGCTCTACCTTGTCCTCGGCTTCATCCGGCCGCTGGCGATGGGCAGCTGGGCAGAAGCCGTTCCTTTCGGCATCTTCCCCCACCTCGACTGGACCGCAGCCTTTTCGATCCGGTACGGCAATCTGTTCTACAACCCCTTCCACTGCCTTTCGATTGTCTTCCTGTACGGTTCGACGCTGCTGTTCGCGATGCACGGCGCCACCATTCTGGCCGTCGGCCGCTATGGCGGGGAACGTGAAATCGAACAGATCACCGATCGCGGCACTGCGTCAGAACGCGCTGCGCTGTTCTGGCGCTGGACAATGGGCTTCAACGCCAGTATGGAATCGATCCATCGCTGGGCTTGGTGGTTCGCCGTGCTGACGACGCTGACCGGCGGTATCGGCATCCTGCTGACAGGCACGGTGGTCGACAATTGGTATCTCTGGGCCGTCGAACATCATTTCGCTGTCGATTATCCGGCAACCGGTGTCGTCGATCCCTCCACTCTTCCGGGGGCACCACAATGACGCGCAAACTCAAGCTTCTCGCCCTTGTCGTCCCGGCCCTGATGCTGGCTGGGTGCGAGTTCGGCACCAAGGTCGTGGAACAGGTCGGTCCGCGCGGGACCGGGCTCGCCCAGGTTGCGCAAAAGCGCAACCTGCCGACCGTCGCGCAGGTACCGGCGCCGCCATATGAATTGACGCCGGACATGCTCGAAGGCCCGCGCGCCCGCGACACCTACCAGAACGTTCAGGTGCTGGGCGACATCAGCGCCGACGAGTTCAACTACACAATGGCGGCGCTGACCGAATGGGTTTCGCCGGCAGACGGCACGGTCGAAAACGGCGGTTGCAACTATTGTCACAACCCGGAAAACATGGCCTCGGACGAGCTTTACACCAAGGTCGTTGCGCGCAAGATGCTGCAGATGACGCGCGCCATCAACGCCACCTGGACGCCGCACTTTTCCAACAGCAACTATGCCGGCAAGGGTGCCGGTGTGACCTGCTGGACGTGCCACCGCGGCCAGCCGGTGCCGGTTGCGAACTGGACCGAAAGCGTTCCGACGCCTCCGACGATCTGGGGCAACAAGAACGGCCAGAACACGCCGGCCCGCTCCGTCGCCTTTGCATCGCTGCCCTATGATCCGTTCAGCGCGCTCCTGCAGGGCAAGAACGAGATCCGCGTTCAGGGTCCGCGGACTTTCCCGACCGGACATGAAGCCTCGATCCAGAAAACCGAACAGACCTATGGCCTGATGATGCACATGTCGCAGGGCCTAGGCGTGAACTGCACCTATTGCCACAACAGCCAGAACTTCGCCAACTGGTCGCACTCGCGGGTCCAGCGCGTCAACGCCTGGTACGGCATCCGCATGGTGCGCGACGTCAACGACAATTACATCACGGCGCTCGGCAACACCTGGCCGGCGAACCGGGTCGGGCCGAACGGCGACCCGCGCAAGGTCAATTGCACGACCTGCCATCGCGGCATTTCCAAACCGCTGGGCGGTGTCCCGATGCTGAAGGACTATCCGGCCTTGAAGGGTCCCGTCGCGGGCCCGGTGCCGGCGCTTCCGGCCGAAGCGGTGCCGATCGCCGCTGCTGCGGCAGCGACCCCCGTCGCCGCTGCCGATACGACCAAACCAGCCGCCTGATCCGACCCGGGCGCGCTGCAATGACCCGGCGGGCAAGTCCCGCCGGGTTTTTTGCGGGCATGGCCGGAGGCCCCCGCATCCGATGAAATGAGTCAGACCGTCAGGGCGGCGACGAACGCGGTCGATCGGCGATGTTGCCGAAAAGCGAGAAGCCGTTCGAAGAGCCCGGCGGCTAGCGTTCGCGCCCTGGGGGTGCCTTTACGCCGCGTTCGGCAACATCGGCCGCCGTGATCTTGTCGCGATAATGATTGCCGTAATGGCTGCGGACATAGTTGACGACATCGGCGATCTGCTGGTCCGAAAGGCCGCCCCGGAACCACGGCATCGGCCCCTTGCCGCCGGTGACCACCGTGATCGGGTAATCGGCCGATTCGAGATTGCGGTTGCGCGCCAGTGCGGCGATGCGGCCGGCGCCTTCCGCGCCCATCGCATTCTCCATGTGGCAGGCCTGGCAGACCTCCTTGTAGACCACGGCACCGGGGTCGGGCGCGGGCGCGGCGAAGGTCGGCGTCGCCAGGGCCAGAAGCACAAACGCCACGGTTTTCATGTCAGGCCTCCAGCGCACGTTTGTGAAGCCGGGTGATGGCGTCGAGCGACGACAGCAGCGCGCCCTCCATCCAGCAGCCGATATAGGATGCATGTTCGCCGGCGAGCACGATGCGGTCGTCGACCGCCACCAGCGTCTGGTAATGTTCCTTGCGGGTGTCCTCGTTCCACTGGGCGCAGCAGCCCAGCGTGAAGGGCGACCGGCTCCATGCCACCGCGGTGCCGTTGCTGAACTCTTCCTTGTAACGCCCCGGGTGGAAGACGGACCCCTGTTCGAGCGCCTCGGCAACGCGCTGCTCGGGCGTCATGCCGGCGAATTTGTAGGAGGCCGGCCCGAAGGTATAGGCGCCCAGGATCACCGCGGGGCCACTGCTGGTCATGCCGCCGCTGGGGTAGGAGATCATGCTGATCGGCTTGTCGGTGAAGCTGATGCCGCCATAGATGGCACTCTCGTCTTCCCAGAAACGGGTCTTCATCTCCAGCCCGACCTTCACCGAGTTGGAGTAGGGGACCGCCGCCACCGCCGCCCGCAACCCGGCCGAGGCATCGAGTTCGATCTGGCTGAGGATGCCGAGCGGGATGGTGCAGACGCAATAATCGGCCTTGGCGATGCGCTGGGTGCCGCTGGCGACATCGGTATAGGTCACCGTCACGGCGCCGCCGCTCTGGTCGATCCGCGTCACCTTGGCGCCATAACGGACCAGTCCTTCGACCTGCTTGCCAAAGGCCTGGCCGATCATCCCCATGCCGCCCACCGGCTGGAACATCGTCGTCTGGCGTTCATGCCCCATATGCTGGGCAAAGGCGCGCCAGACGCCGGATTTGCGCACCTCGCTGAAATCGAACGGCGTCGACGGAATGGGCGCGCCATTGATGCCGCCACCGGGGGGCCGGTCCCAGCCGCGCCGCTCGGCCGAATGCTCGCCGCGGACATAGCGCATGTCCTTGTCGAGCATGCCCCAGGTGCGCAGCGCCTCCTTCAGCCGGTCGCCATCCTCGGCGGTGACGACTCCGTTCAGGCCCTTGTTGTCGATGGCTTTCGACAGCAGTTCGGCGACATTGCCGTCCCAGTCGGCGGCGAGCTCGCGATAGCTTTGCGCCTTGCCGCCAAAGGCCTTGCTGTTGTGAATGAGCGCGGCGTGGTTGAGCTGGATGAACGGTTCGAGCGCAACGCCGAACGCCTTGCAGTAATGCAACACGGTGCGGTGGTGGTAGGGGATGCGCCACGGGCCGGGGTTGAGGTAATTGCCCTTGGCAAAGCCGACCTTCTGGGTTGCGCCGCCGAGTTCGGTGTAGCTGTCACCGCCATAAAGCGACCAGTTCCGGCCGCCGGGGCGCGTGTTGTATTCGATGATCTCGACGGTATATCCGGCCTTGCGCAGTTCATAGGCAGCTAGCATTCCTGCAAGCCCGGCGCCGAGCACCACCACCGATGCCCCCGGCCTCGCCCCTGACAGGTTCGGCGGCCCGGCGAACTGCGATTCCGCAGCATGACCCATCGCTTCCATGGCCTGGTAGAGGACCGATGCGCCGCCCAGCACGCCGATGGCATGCAGCATGTCCCGCCGCGTCGGCATCCCACCTGCCATGTCCATCCACAGTTCCCCCGTCCCGCGTTGTGCACCGCAGCACCAGCGCATGTTGGCGAGCGATTCGGATCGGCGCAAGTCCCCCATGTGACACTTTTGCGCGATGCGATTGTCGCACCATCCGGCGGCCGCTTCCGCCAATCTGGCAGGTTCCGGTCACCGGCCGAATGACCTAGGAAACATCGGCTGATAAGTCCGGAGATTCCATGACGCTTCCTGCCGACCGCACCCCCGTCATCATCGGCATCGGCGAGATCGTCGACCGGCCGGCGGACCCTGCCCTGGCGCTGGAACCGCTGGCGCTGATGGATGCCGCCATTCGCGCCGCCGACGCCGATGCCGGGGGTGGCTGGCTCGACCGGGTCGACAGCATCGACATCATCAACATGGTGTCCTGGCGCTATGACAGTGTCGCCTCCCGGCTCAATGCCCGGCTGGGCATCAATCCGGCGCGGTCGGTCTATGGTGTCGTGGGCGGCGAAACGCCGACCGCGCGCATCCACGAAGCCGCGGTGCGGATCATGAATGGCAACAGCCGGATCGCGATCGTGACGGCCGGGGAGGCGCAGCACGCCGTCGGCAAGGCCCGCGCTGCCGGGATCGAGCTGCCGTGGACGCCGCCGGCAAAAACGCCCGAAAACCCGATCATCCCGTCCGACCATGTCACGCCGATGGCGATCCGCCACGGCATCATGCAGCCGGTCCACATCTATCCGCTGTACGAAAACGCCACCACCGCCGCCTGGGGGCTGACCCCGGTCGAGGCGCTGGCGGAATCGGGCGCCGCCTATGCGATGATCTCCGACGTCGCCGCCGCCAACCCGCACGCCTGGACGCCGAAGGCCTTCACGGCCGACGCGATCGTGACGCCGTCGCCCGACAACCGGATGATCGCCTGGCCCTATACCAAGCGCATGGTCGCCAACAACACCGTCAACATGGGTGCCGCCGTGGTGCTGACGACATTGGCGCTGGCGCGCGAAGCCGGCATCGCCGAGGATCGGATGGTGTTCATCCATGGCGGCGCGGCGGCGGCGGAGCCGATGGATTATCTGATGCGCGACCAGTTCACCCATTCGGTGGCGCAGAACGCCGTGCTGGGCCAGGCCATGCGCATTGCCGAAGCCGGCTTCGACCGGGTGGAGCTTTATTCCTGCTTCCCGACGGTGCCCAAGATGGCGCGGCGCACGCTGGGGCTGGACCCGGCAAAGGTGTTCAGCGTCACTGGCGGGCTCAGCTTCTTCGGGACGCCGCTCAACGGCTATATGCTCCACGCCACCTGTGCGATGGTGCGCGCGCTGCGCGCGGCGCCGGCCACCCATGCCCTGCTCTATGGCCAGGGCGGCTATGTCACCAAGCATCACGCGCTGGTCGTCGGCAGCGCACCGGGCGCCGCGGCGGCGCTGATGCTGCCCAAGGACGTCCAGGAAGATGCGGAGGCAGCGCGCGGCGATGTGCCGTTCTTCGACGCCGCCTATTCGGGCCCGGCGCGGATCGAAACCTTCAGCGTCGTCTATGATCGCGACGGCGCGCCTTCCTATGGCAGCGTCATCGGCCGCACGCCGGCGGGGGACCGGGTGTTCGGCCGGATCGAGATTGCCGATACGGACACGCTCGGTCCGCTGTTGTCGCTCGACCGGTCGCCGATCGGCGACGAAGGCCGGGTGACGGTGGATGAGGATGGCCTCCAGCGCTGGGCCGCGGGCTGACCCGTCGGCGGCCGCGCAGCCTAGACCGGCTCGAACTGCGCCAGCGCCGCATAGAGCAGCACCGCCGTCGCCACGGCAACGTTGAGGCTGTCGGCGGTGCCCTTCATCGGCAGCTTGACCAGTGCGTCGCACGCATCGGCATAGGGGGCCGGCAGGCCCGATTGTTCATTGCCCATGAACAGGAAGGTCGGGTCGGTGAAGGGATGGCTGCGATAGTCGACCGTCGAGCCCGACAGCGCCGCGCCGACAAGGCTGCCCGGCCCGGAGCGCAGCCAGGCGAGAAAATCGGCGCCGCTCGCCTGCGCCACCTGCCGGGTGAACAGGCCGCCCATCGAGGCGCGCACCGCCTCCAGGCTGAACGGGTCGCACGACTGGTCGAGCAGGATGACGCCGCCGGCCCCCACGGCGTCGCAGGTGCGCAGCATCGTGCCCAGATTGCCGGGGTCCTTCAAATTCTCGGCAACCACCCACAACCGCGCCGCGCTGCGATCGATGCCGGCGAGGCCGGTGTCGGGAATGGGATAGGCGGCCGCGACCGCCCCCGGATTGTCCTTGCCGGTCAGCCGGTGGAGCAGGTCGCGCGTTGCCCGCAGCACCGTGCCGCGGCGCGCCAGGGTCGCGGTGACCAGCGCGCCGGTCAACGGATGGTCCTCGGCATCGGCGGCGAAGATCAACGTGTGGGGGACATGGCCGGTGGCGAGTGCCTCGGTGCAGACGCGCAGTCCTTCGGCGAGGAACAGTTGCTGCTCGCGCCGCGCCTTCTTGTCGGCAAGCGCCTTCAGCGACTTGAATACCGGGTTCGCGGGACTGGTGATGTCGGTGATCATGCGGCAGCAATCATCCCAACGCATCGATATTGTAGTGGTGCCAAAGGAACACCGCGAGCGCCCCCCGGTTCGGTCGCCATGGCTCGGCGAGTTCCCGCGTGCGCTTCTCGGTCGGGCGCGCGTCGAGGCCCAGGATCCTGCCCAGTTCGATCTGGACGGCGAGATCGCCGGCGGGGAAGACGTCGGGCCGGCCTTCGGCGAACAACAGGTAGATCTCGGCGCTCCAGCGGCCGATGCCCTTGACGGCGGTCAGCGCCGCAATCGCGTCCTCGTCATCGGCAGGCAGCGCGGCGAAATCGAGTGCACCGCTGGCCAGCGCTTCGGCGAGGGCATGGACATAGCTGGCCTTCTGCCCCGACAGCCCCGCCGCGCGCAGCGCGTCCACCGGCGTCGCTGCCACCCGGGCATGATCGTCCATATCGCCGCCGCACGCCGCTTCCAGCTTGTTCCAGATGCTCGCGGCGGCCTTGACGCTGACCTGCTGGCCGACGATGGCGCGCATCATCGTGGCGGCGCCGCGCGACCGGCCGCGTGGTTCCGGATAGCCGGCGCGGGCCAGCGCCGCGGCAATCGCCGGTTCGGTCGCGGCGATGGCGTCGAGCGCGGTCGCGAGCTGGGCGGTGGTCAGGGACATCGGGCGCTTGTAGCGGGCCGGACGCGGGGCCGGAAGGGGCCGGGGTAGTCGACCGCCCCCGCTATCGGGTAAGAAGGCTGGGATCATGTTCGAAGACCAGCGCCCACTCGGCTTTTTTCACGACAAGAACCGCGCCTTCTGGATCCTCCAGGGTGGCGGCTGGGTCGCCTATCTGCTGCTGCGGGCGCTGTCGGGTCTTGCCAATTCGATGGGCGTTGCCTTCATCCTGCCCGCGGTCATCGTCACCGCGACCGGATTTTCGCTGACGCTGCTGATGGCGGCGGCCTATCGCCGGATCATCGTGATGAAGCCGGTCTATGTCTGGACGCTGACGCTGATCATCCTGGGCGGTGCATCGGCGCTGTTCTCGGTGCTGGAAGTCTGGGCGCACGCCACCTTCTATCAACCGGGCTGGCAGCCGCAGGGCATCGAATTCCTCGGCGCCATCCTTCTCGATTTTTCGGTATTGGCGGCGTGGAGCGGGCTTTACTACGGCATCAACTATTATCTGCTGTTGTCCGAACAGTCGGAACGCATGATAAACGTCGCCGCCCAGGCCAATTCGGCGCAGCTCGAGATGCTGCGCTACCAGTTGAACCCGCATTTCCTGTTCAACACGCTCAACTCGATCTCGACACTGGTGCTGCTCAAGCAGACCGAGCGCGCCAATGCCATGCTGTCACGGCTTGCCTCCTTCCTGCGCTACAGCCTGGTCGGCGAACGCGAAGGGCTGGCAACGGTGGCGCAGGAGGCCGAAGCATTGAAGCTCTATCTCGATATCGAGCGCACCCGCTTCGAAAGCCGGCTGCGCACGCGCTTCGACATCGCGCCCGATGTGATGGAAGCGCGGCTGCCGTCGCTGCTGCTGCAGCCGATTGTCGAAAATGCCATCAAATATGCCGTGACGCCAAGCGAGGACGGCGCCGATATCCTGATCGACGCGCGGCGCATGGCCGACCGGCTGGTGCTGACCGTGGCCGATACCGGGCCGGGCCTGGCAGGAAGCAACGGCGATGGCATGCCGGGCGGCACCCAGGTCGGTCTCGCCAATATCCGGGAACGCCTGGTGCAGGCCTATGGCGAGGACCACCGTTTCGAATTGGCGGAAAACAGCCCGCAAGGGTTGATCGTTCTGATCGACATTCCATATCAGACCGAAGCGTCACACGCGGTCGTCGGGGGCGACGACCGGATCGAGAACCGAATGGGGGCAAACAACCCTGGGCCACAACCGGTCCCGGCCCATTAGGAAGCACGCAATGTCCATCACCACGATCATCGTCGATGACGAGCGGCTCGCCGTTCAGGGGCTCGAGCTCCGGCTGCAGGCGTTCGACGATGTCACCATCATCGAGCGCTGTGCCAATGGCCGGGAGGCTATCCGCGCCATCAAGACGCTGAAGCCCGATCTGGTTTTCCTCGATATCCAGATGCCCGGCTTCGATGGCTTTTCGGTCGTCGCCGGGCTCGCCGATATCGAACCGCCGCTGTTCGTCTTCGTGACGGCGTTCGGCGAATATGCGCTGAAGGCCTTTGATGCCCAGGCGGTCGATTATCTGATGAAGCCGGTCGACGAGGAACGGCTGGCGGCGACCATCGAGCGCGTGCGCCAGCGGCTGACCGAAAAGCGCAGCTGCGAGGACAGCGAGCGGTTGAAGGGCATTTTGACCGAGGTTGCCCCCGGCGCGATGCCCGACGACCTGGCAGCGGATGCCGATGCACCGGCAGCGAACCGCTATGAAAAGGTGCTCAACATCAAGGATCGCGGCCAGATCTTCCGTGTCGATGTCGCCGATATCGAGCGGATCGACGCGGCCGGTGACTATATGTGCATCTACACCGCCGACCAGACGCTGATCCTGCGCGAGACCATGAAGGACCTCGAACGCCGGCTCGACCCGCGCAAGTTCCAGCGCATTCACCGGTCGACGATCGTCAACCTCGACAATATCAAGAGCGTCAAGCCGCACACCAATGGCGAATGTTTCCTCGTTCTGGGATCGAACACCCAGGTCAAGGTCAGCCGCAGTTACCGTGAAGTCGTGGCGCGCTTTCTCTAGAAAGCCGCACAGAACGAGAATTTGAAAACAGTCACCAGAGATGGTGACTGCACAAGCGGTTTAATTTTCCTTGTCGCAATGGTTTTGGCAGCAAAATGCCGAAACATGCGTGCCTGCTTTGGCATAATACACGCCAAAATCCACAAAAACGCCGCAAAATGCTATTGTAAATAGTTGGGCAACATATTGTTTCGGTAGTATCACACTGCGTTAACCATAACTGTAAAGCACAGCTTACAACGCTTTTGCTGCACCTGCGAAATCTTCGATATTTTTCATGGACTCGGCGTTTGGCACGATTCCTGCATCGCTTCTGGCGTTACCAATCTAGCGTTGTTTAAAAGAAGGGATGCAAAATGCGTACGCTTATCGCTCTCGGCGCCGTGCTGCTGGCTTCGACCTCCGCACAGGCTGCGGTCAATCTGGTCGTCAACGGCAGCTTCGAAAATGGCGTGTCGCCGGCCGGCAGCACCTTCCTCGCCAGCGAAGATGTGACGTCGATCACCGGCTGGCGCGTGCTCAGCGAGGGCGTGAACTATGTCGACAGCAGCGTCTGGGCGGCCTCCACGGGCGACCGCAGCGTTGAACTGGGCACCAACCTCGGCGCCGGCGGTGTGTGGCAGCGCGTGTCGGGCTTTACCGTCGGTTCGCGTTATCGCCTGACCTTCGACGTTTCGGCCAATCCGTTCGATCCGGCAGCCCGCCCGAAGCCGAGCCGCGTGCTCACCTCGGTGACCGGCGGTCTTGCGGAGATCTATTCCTACACGCTGACCGATGCCAACACGTCGTCGTCGATGTTGTATGACACGATTTCCTATGACTTCATCGCCGGCAACAACTTTCAGAACATCCAGTTCCGCTCGCTTCTTTCGGCCGGCGAAAACTATGGTGCGGTGATCGACAATGTCAGCATCTCGGTG
This sequence comes from Polymorphobacter fuscus, assembly GCF_011927825.1. Taxonomy (NCBI): domain Bacteria; kingdom Pseudomonadati; phylum Pseudomonadota; class Alphaproteobacteria; order Sphingomonadales; family Sphingosinicellaceae; genus Sandarakinorhabdus; species Sandarakinorhabdus fusca. The sequence continues at coordinate 2,661,929 of NZ_JAATJI010000001.1, forward strand.
GTTCCGGAAGCATCGACCTGGGCCATGATGATCGTTGGCTTCAGCCTGGTCGGTTTTGCCTCGCGTCGCCGCAACCGCGGCTTCGTCGTCGCCTGACAACAGGCGCCGATCCAAGTCGTCGAGGGGGCCCGGAAGCGATGCTTCCGGGCCCTTTGCTTTGCGGCGCAGCGAATTCAGTCGATCATGCTGTCCACGACCGGCGTTGCCGCTTCCCGCGCAAGCGCCGACTGGAACGCGGGGCGGGCCGTCATTGTGGCCAGCCAGGCGACCAGCCGGGGCGGCAGGCGGTCGCCGAGCCCGATCCGGGTCGACAGGAACAGGGCATAGGCAATCGCGATATCGGCCGCCGTGAAACGGTCGGCGCACAGATAGGCCCTGTCAGCCAGCCGCGCGGCGACCTTGGCCAGCCGTGCCACATACCATTGCGCGTAAAGGTCGCCGGCGACCTCCAGGCCGCGGTGCGGCTCGAACAGGCGATAGCGCATGTAAACGGTCTGCGGGAATGTCAGCGTCGCATCGGCATGGTGCAGAAAGTCGAGATACCAGCCATAATCGGTTTCGTCGGGGGCGACTGCCAGCGACGTGTCGGCGCCGACGGTCGCCAGATATTGGGCGATCGCCACGGATTCGGTCATCCGCAGCGGCCCATCGACCAGCAGCGGAATCGTGCCCAGCGGGTTGGCCTCCATCCAGCCGGCAACGCGCTTGCGTGGCGGAAATGGCAGGACGACGAGGTCGCAATCGAGCCCCAGTTCCTCGATCGTCCACAGGGCCCGCAGACTGCGCGCGCCGAGGCAGTGGTAGAGCTTCACCCGGCGCGGCTCGCGACGAGGAAATAGTTGATCGCCACATCGTCGCCGACCACAAAGCCGCGCGCCGGCGACCATCCCAGCCCCCGGGTCGCCGTCACCGACAGGCCGGCATTGACCAGCGCCTCCGACAGTTCGGGCGGGGTCATGAAGCGCTGCCAGTCATGGGCGCCGCGCGGGATCGTGCGGGTGATGATTTCGGCGCCGGCGATCAGCACGGCCCAGCTCGCCGCGGTACGGTTCGGCGTCGACAGGATGGCAACGCCGCCGGGGGCCAGCAGCATTGCCAGGCTGGCAAAGAAGCTGTCACGGTCGGCGACATGTTCGACGACTTCGAAACAGGTGATGATGTCATAGACGCCGCCCGTCGCCGCCAGCGCCTCGACCGACACGGCGCGATAGTCGATCGACAGGCCCCCTGCCGCGGCATGCGCCGAAGCAGCGGCGATGTTTTCGGGTGCGGCGTCGATGCCTGTCGCAACGGCACCCATGCGGGCCAGGGGCTCGGTCATCAAGCCGGCGCCGCAGCCGATATCGAGCGCGCGCAGCCCGACGAGCGGTCGCCGCGACCCGATGCCACGGCCGAAGTGCGCCGCGGCAGTATCGCGCACCAAAGCGCTGCGCAGCAGCGTGATGCGGTGCAGCATTGCCGATGATCCGTTCGGGTTCCACCAGTCGGCAGCAAGCCTGCCGAAGAATTCGGCCTCGCCGGCGTTTATGCTGGGTGCCGTGATATCTGTCTGCGCCTGGGTCGCCATCGCCATCCTGTTCGCGGAACCATGTCCGAGCTGAAACCCAACCTTGCTTGCCAAGGGCGGCTGTCATTCCTATCAGACGCGCACGCGGCGCCCAAGTGTTTCACTGTCCTCGGCCGCAGGTAAGGATCCTTCGTTCGCAATGGCCCGCATCGTCATGAAATTCGGCGGCACTTCGATGGCGGGGATCGAACGCATTCGCGGGGTCGCCGCGCGCATCGGCCGGGAAGTCGCGGCCGGCAATCAGGTGGCGGTGGTGGTGTCGGCGATGGCCGGCGAAACCGACCGGCTGGTGGGCTTTTGCCGCGAAGCCTCGCCGCTGGCCGACCCGCGCGAATATGATGTCGTCGTCGCCGCCGGCGAGCAGGTGACCGCCGGCCTGCTCGCCATCGCCCTGCAGGCCGCCGGCGTGCCGGCGCGGTCGTGGCTCGGGTGGCAGTTGCCGGTGCATTCCTCGGCCGCGCACAGCGTGGCGCGGATCGAAGGCATCGAAACCGATGCCGTGGTCGCGGCGATGGCGCGCGGCGAGGTCGCCGTGGTGCCGGGCTTTCAGGGGGTCAGCGACGACAATCGCGTCACCACCCTGGGGCGCGGCGGGTCCGACACATCGGCGGTGGCGCTGGCGGCGGCATTGAAGGCCGACCGCTGCGATATCTATACCGACGTCGACGGCGTCTATACGACGGACCCGCGGATCGTGCCGCGGGCGCGCAAGCTGGCGCGCATCACCTATGAGGAAATGCTCGAACTGGCGTCGGTCGGGGCCAAGGTGTTGCAGACGCGCTCGGTCGAGCTGGCGATGAAGGAAAAGGTCAAGGTCCAGGTGCTGTCGAGCTTTACCGACGCGCCGGGGACGCTGGTTGTGGACGAGGATGAAGACATGGAACGCGAACTGATCGCCGGCGTCGCCTATGACAAGAACGAGGCCAAGGTCACGCTGGTCGGCGTCCCCGACCGGCCGGGCGTGGTGGCCGCCATCTTCGGCCCGCTCGCCGATGCCAATGTCAATGTCGACATGATCGTCCAGAACATCGCCAAGGGGGAGGGGACCACCGACGTCACCTTCACCGTACCGCGCACCCAGCTGCCGCTGTCGCTCGATGTCCTGGCGAAATCGCACGGCGACATCGCCTATGCGCAGGTGCTGTCGGACGCGGCCGTCGCCAAGATCTCGGTGGTCGGGGTCGGCATGCGCAGCCACGCCGGCGTTGCGGTGACGATGTTCCGGGCACTGGCCGATCGCGGCATCAACATCCAGGCGATCACCACCTCCGAAATCAAGGTCAGCGTCCTCATTTCCGAGGAATATGTCGAGCTGGCGGTGCGCGTCCTGCACTCGGCCTATGGGCTCGATGCCCCCGAAGGCGTCGCGGCATGACCCGGCTCGACCAGCTGTCGCAACGCGGCCGCGACTTTCTGGGCGCGCGCCAGGCGATCATGGCCGGCGCCATGACCTGGGTCAGCGAACGGCATCTGGTCAGCGCCATTTCCAACGCCGGCGGCTTTGGCGTCATTGCCTGCGGGTCGATGACGCCGGCGCTGCTCGATGCCGAAATCGCGGCGACGCGGGCGCTGACTGACAAGCCGTTCGGCGTCAATCTGATCACCCTGCATCCGGCGATGATGGAACTCATCGGCGTCTGCGCGCGCCACGGCGTGAGCCACATCGTCCTCGCCGGCGGGCTGCCGTCGGGGGCCGCCATTGCGGCGATCAAGGCCGCCGGTGCGAAGCTGATGTGCTTTGCCCCCACGGCGGCGCTGGCCCGGAAGCTGGTGCGATCGGGTGTGGACGCCATCATCATCGAAGGGTCGGAAGCCGGCGGCCATATCGGGCCGGTATCGCTCGGCGTGCTGGCGCAGGAAATCCTGCCGGTCATCACCGATGTGCCGGTGTTCGTCGCCGGCGGCATCGGGCGCGGCGCGGCGATCGCGGCCTGGCTCGAAATGGGGGCGTCGGGCGTCCAGCTCGGCACGCGCTTTGCGGCATCGGCGGAAAGTGTTGCCCATGCCAATTTCAAGAAGGCGTTTTTTCGCGCTTCCGCCCGCGACGCCGTCGCCAGCGTCCAGATCGACCCGCGGCTGCCGGTCATACCGGTGCGCGCGCTCAAGAACGCCGGCACCGAGGCCTTCACCGCCAAGCAGCGCGAGATTGCCGAAGCGGTCGATCGCGGCGCGATGGACCTTGCGGCGGGGCAGCTGGCCATCGAACATTATTGGGCCGGCGCGTTGCGCCGCGCCGTGGTCGATGGCGATATCGAGAACGGCAGCCTGATGGCCGGCCAGTCCGTCGGCATGGTCACGCGCGAACAGCCGGTGGCGGAGATCATCGCCGAACTCGTTGCCGAGGCCGATGCGGCGCTCCACAGCCGCGCTTCGCCCTTCGAATCGGCGGCCTGATGGCCGCCGCCAACGCCGCTCGGGAAATCCTGCGCCGCCTTCACGAAGTGATGGCGTCGAAGAGCGGCGCTGAGGCAAAACTGGGCCAGGTGGTCCGCATCGTTGCCGAGCTGCTGACCAGCGAAGTCGCGTCGATCTATCTGCTGCGCGACGGCATGCTCGAACTGTTCGCCACACAGGGGCTGGCGCAATCGGCCGTGCATGTGACGCGGCTGAGCATGGGGCAGGGGCTGGTCGGCACCATCGCCGCGACGCGCGAGCCGCTGAACCTTGCCGAGGCCAAGGAACACCCGGACTTTGCCTATCGTCCCGAAACCGGCGAGGATGACTACCACAGCTTTGCCGGCGTGCCGATCGTGCGGCGCGAGGCGGCGATCGGCGTCCTTGGTGTCCAGCACCGCGAGCCGCGCGATTATGACGAAGTCGAGATCGAAGCGCTGCAGACCGTCGCCATGGTGCTGTCGGAACTGATCCACGGCGCCGGGCTGGTCGACGATGCCCAGGCGGCGCGGGCGCGTGCGGCAAGTTCCGGCCCGCTGCGGCTGTCGGGGTTGAAGCTGGTCGACGGGCTTGGCCGCGGCGTGGCGGTGTTCCACCAGCCGCGGGTCGTTGTCGAGCACACAGTTGCCGACGACACCGATGTCGAGCGCGCCCGCGTCTATTCGGCGTTCACCCGGATGCGCGAGCAGATCGACACGATGATGGGCCAGGCCGAATTTGCCGGGGGCGGCGACCATCACGACGTTCTCGATACCTACAAGATGTTCGCCTATGACGAAGGCTGGGCCCGCCGCATCAATGAAGCGATCGAAACCGGCCTGACCGCCGAAGCCGCCATCGAACGCGTCCAGGCCCGCACCCGGGCGCGGATGCGGTCGATCGACGACCCCTATCTGCGCGAACGGCTGACCGACCTCGACGATCTTTCCAACCGCCTGCTGCGCATCGTCTCGGGGCAGCTCGGCACCGCGGCGAAATCGGGGCTGCGCGACGATACCATCCTCATCGCGCGCAACCTGGGGCCAGCCGAACTGCTGGAATATGACAAGCGCTATCTGAAGGGCGTGGTGCTGGAAGAAGGCAGCCTGACGGCGCACGTCATCATCGTGGCGCGGGCGATGGGGGTGCCGGTGCTGGGCCGCGTCACCGACCTGTTCGCCCAGGTGTCGGACGGCGACGAGCTGATCGTCGATGCCGGCAATGGCGCGCTGCTGGTGCGGCCGCAGGCGGCGATGATCACCTCGTACGAGGCGATGCGCGATGTGAAGGCGCGGCAGGCGGAAAAATTCGCAGCGGTCAAGGACTTGCCGGCGATCAGCCGCGATGGCCAGCGCGTCGCCATCCTGATGAACGCGGGGCTCGCCGACGATGCCCAGGCGCTCGACCTGACCGGCGCCGACGGCATCGGGCTGTTCCGCACCGAATTCCAGTTCCTCGTGTCGGCCACCCTGCCGCGGCGCGAACGCCAGCAGGCGCTGTATCGCACGGTGCTGGAAGCTGCCGACACGCGGCCGGTGGTGTTCCGCACCGTCGACATCGGCGGCGACAAGGCGGTGCCTTATCTGCAGGAAGGCGAAGGCGAGGAAAACCCCGCCATGGGCTGGCGCGCGCTGCGGCTGGCGCTGGGCCGCGCCGGACTGATGAAAGTCCAGGCGCGCGCGCTGCTCGAAGGTGCCGCCGGGCGCACGCTCAACATCATGTTCCCGATGGTCAGCGAACCCTGGGAATTCCGCGAGGCCAAGGCGCTGGTGGAAGGCCAGCGGGCACTGCTGGCGCGCCAGGGCCATGATCTGCCGGCCCATGTCCGCTATGGCGCGATGATCGAGGTGCCGGCGCTGATCGAGATGCTCGACGTGCTGCTGCCGCTGACCGATTTCGTCTCGGTCGGCACCAACGACCTGACCCAGTTCCTGTTCGCCGCCGACCGCGCCAACCCGCGGCTTGCCGACCGCTATGACTGGATGTCGCCCGCCATCCTGCGCGTGCTGCGCCGCATCGTGCGCGAGGCCGATGCCGCCGGCGTGCCGGTGACCGTCTGTGGCGAAATGGGCGGCCGGCCGCTGGAGGCGCTGGCGCTGCTGGCGCTTGGCGTCGAAAGCCTGTCGATCACGCCCGCCGGCGTCGGCCCGATCAAGGCGATGGTGCGCTCGGCCGACCTGGGATCGCTCAAGGCGCAGATGACCGGCTGGCTCGATGCGCCGGGTGTCGATGTCCGCACCGTGCTGGCGGCGGCGGCGGCGGCGCAGGGTGTGGAACTAGGCTGACCAGTCGCCGAAGGGCAGCACCGCCCGATAGGGTGCCAGCCCGCTGCGATCGCCCTGGGCGCGCAGCACATAGGCGTCGGCAACGATGCACGCCTGTTGCTCGATGCCATAGCGTGCGAACGCCTTGCCGGGCTTCAGCGTATAGCCATAGCGCGCCAGCGGCGGCCGCGCGAAGATCAGCTTGCGGCCCTGCTGATGCTGCCAGACATGGACCATTTCATGGACGAAATGCGCGCGCAGGCCGAGCGATGCTGCCGCATAATCGGTGCACCAGTTGTTGCCGTCCGGGTGGCACCAGACATGGCCGTCGGGCGCCATGGTGACACGGCGCGGGTGCAGCGGCCAGAATTTGCGCCGCCGGATCGACGCCAGCGCCGGGTTGAGCGCAGGCCCGAACACCTGTGCACAGATGGCGACTTCGCCGGCCGTCAACGGTCGGTCGGTGTCGATCGGCGGCATCAATGGCCCGCGTGCGGATCGGCCGGCGGAGTCGCCCCCGGCGCGCGGACGGCAGCGACGGTCGTCAGCGGCTTGCCGTTGCGGAACACCAGCGTCAGCGGCAGCGAGGTCGGCGCGCCGGTCATGCCGAAGATCATCAGATGATTGCCGCCCGGGGCAAAGGCCACCCTTGCCCCGGCGGGCACCGGTACCGAATCAAGCTTTGCCATCTTCATGATGCCCCCCGCCATCGACATGCTGTGAAGCTCGATGCGCAGGCCGGGCGACGTGACGCCCACCAGTGTATCGGGCTGGCCGCCGCCGGCGAGCACGAGATAGCCGGCGGCCGGGCGCCCGGGCACGGCCGCGGCGCGGACCCAGGCGCCGCTGACCTGCGGCCGCGTGCGGTCCCATGCTTCCTTGACCGGCGGTGCCGGCGCCGCGGCAAGCACGGGGGCCGCCAGCAACGACAGGATGATGGTGCGGATGAACATGGCGCCGACCTTTGCAAGGAATGGCGCCGCTTTAGCCCGGACTGCCCGACCTGTCATCGCGCCTGTCATCGCACAGGTGACGCCTGCCCGGGGTTGGGCTAGACGCTGCGCCATGACGCTGCGCATCGCCACCTGGAACATCAATTCGGTGCGGTTCCGCCTCGATATCGTCGAACGCTTCCTGCGCGACCATGCCCCCGACGTGCTGTGCCTGCAGGAAACCAAGGTCGTCGACGATGCCTTTCCCCACGCCATGTTCGAAGCGATGGGTTATCACCACCGCATCCTCAACGGCCAGCGCATGCACCATGGCGTCGCCACCGTCTCGCGGATTCCGCTGACCGAGGACCGGCGGTTCGACTGGCAGGACAATGGCGAGGCACGGCACATCGGCGCCCGGCTGGCCAATGGCGTGCTGATCGAGAATGTCTATATCCCCGCCGGCGGCGACGTTCCCGACCGCACGCTCAACCCCAAGTTCGGGCAGAAGCTCGATTTTTTGGGGCGGATGCTGCGCTGGTCGGAATCGCTGCGCGACGGCACCGTGATCGTCGGGGATTTCAACGTCGCGCCGCTGGAATGCGACGTCTGGAGCCACAAGGCGCTGATCGACGTCGTCAGCCATACGCCGGTCGAGGTTGCGGCGCTGGCGGCGTTGCAGGCCAGCCATGACTGGGTCGACCTCGGCCGCCATTTCATCGCCCCGCCCGAGCGGCTGTTCACCTGGTGGAGCTATCGCGCCACCGACTGGCGGCTGTCCGATCGCGGCCGCCGGCTCGACCATATCTGGGCATCGCCCGAGGTGGCGGCGGCGGCAACCGGCTTTGAAGTGATCGAGGACGCGCGCGACTGGGGCAAGCCGTCCGACCATGTCCCGCAGATCGCGACCTTCGCCCTGTGAGCGTCGCCGAAGCCGCCATCGACGCGCTGCGGCGTGGGCGCATCGTCGGGCTGGCGGGGCCGGATGGCGGCCTGGCGATCCTGTCCGCCGAACTTGCCGATGCGGCGTCGCTGGCGGCGCTGGAAGGCAGCGGCCGCGCCGGCCTCATCATCACCGCGCGGCGGGCGGCGGTGCTCGCCATCACCAACCAGCGCGCCGCGGCCGTCGCCGACCCGGAGCCGGTGTGGGTCGAGCGGCCGGCGTGGCTCGGGCTCGACGCCAGCCGTGCCGTCGCCGACCCGGTGCTCGACATGGCGACACCATTGAAGGGGCCGTTCACCAGCCGGGCGCTCGATGGCGACCGCGTGGCGGCGCTGGCGGCGATCACCCTCGCCAAGCAGGCGGCGCTGCTGCCGGCGGTCTATGCGGTGCCCATCGCCGCGGCGGCGCCGGTCGTCACCGTGGCTGTCGACGCCGTGCTGGCGCTGCCCGCCGCCGCCGCCGACGTGACCTTGTCGTCGCGCGCCCGGCTGCCGCTGGCGCAGGCACCCGATACCGAAGTCGTCGCCTTTCGCCCCGGCGATGGCGGCCCCGAGCATCTGGCGCTGGTCATCGGCGACCCCAACCCCGTCCAGCCGGTGCTGGTGCGGCTGCATTCGGCGTGCCTGACCGGCGATGTGCTCGGCAGCCTTAAATGCGATTGCGGCCCGCAGCTGCACGCCGCGCTGGCGGCGATCGCCGCCAACCCCGGCGGCGGCATCCTGCTCTACCTGCAACAGGAAGGCCGCGGCATCGGGCTGATCAACAAGCTGCGCGCCTATGCGTTGCAGGACCAGGGGTTCGATACCGTCGACGCCAACACACGGCTGGGGTTCGAGCCCGACGAGCGCGATTTCACGCTGGCGGCGGCGATGCTGCACCAGCTCGGCGTCGGCAGCGTGCAACTGATGACCAACAACCCGCTGAAGGTCGAAGGTCTGGCGGCGCATGGGCTGGCGGTGTCCCGCGTGCCGCACAGCATGGCGCCCAACCCGCACAATATCGGCTATCTCGGCACCAAGCGCGACCGCCAGGGGCATTTGCTGTGACATTGTTCGCCAGCCTGTCCGCCGGCACGGTCGAAGCCTTCAACGAGGCGGTGCCCGCCGTCTTCGGCCGCGCCGGCACCATTGCCGCCGACGCCAAGCGCGAAGGCGATGGCGCGTCGCCGATCGGCGCCTGGCCGGTCCGCGCGGCGCTGCTGCGCCCCGACCGGATGGCGGCGCCGGCGACGGCGCTGCCGTGGCGCTGGCTGCGCGCCGACGATGGCTGGTCCGACGATGCCGCCGACCCGGCGTACAACCGCCCGGTGCGCCATCCCCACCGCTTCGGTGCCGAGCGGCTGTGGCGCGATGACGGCGCCTATGACATCATCATCGTCCTCGGTCACAACGACCGCCCGCCGCTGGCGCCGCTGGGCAGCGCCATCTTTTTCCACTGCACCCGGCCCGATCGCCGGCCGACCCAAGGCTGTGTCGCTGTCGACCGGCCGGTGCTGGCGCGCTGGCTCGACCGGCTGCAGCCCGGCGACAGGCTGGTGATCGCGCCATGAAACGTTTCGTGCTGCTGCTCGCGCTCGCCGGCTGTGCACCCGACCCGGCGCAGGTGAAGGCCAAGGCGGCCGCCGACGCGGCGCAGGCCGCCGCGGACGCGCTGCCGGTGTATCGCGTCGCCGTGGCGAAGGACGGGCTGTTGCTGACCGATCCGCGCGGCGGTGCCGCCAGGCCGGCGCCGTTCGGGCTGCGCCAGTCGTTGCTGCTCGCCATCCTGGCACGGTCGTTCGGCACCGCGACGGAAGGGCATGACACCGGCTGCGACCGCGATTTCGCGCGCTGGCCGAATGGCCTGACGCTGTGGTTCGCTGGCGGCACCTTCGCCGGCTGGTCGCTGGCCGGGGCCGATGCGGCGATCGGCGTGGCGCCGGGGCTGGTGCGCGCGCCGGCGATGGCGGCGGGGCTGGCCTGCGAGTAAACCGCGCGGCGGGCGCTGCCGAAAGTCTCGAAAGTCACACCGATTGTGGCATGCGACGTTGCGCCCGAACGGGCGCCACGCCCTGCTGCCTGCGGGCATACGACTGCCGATCGTGGTGTCGGATGTTCGGGCATCCGTCCTTGTAACCGATCCGGTTCGTGTAGGACAGGATCAGGCAGTTGGCAGCCGGCCGTGTCGGTTGCGGTGCAATCGTTAAGAATCAGATAATATTCTGATATCTGTGGAATGTTCGCTGCCGGACAGAGGCTTTCGCCCGGCAATCGACCCGTTCATCTTGGAGTCATGGTTAACAAATTGTGACGGAGTCGTGTTGTGTCGAGCGTCGGTGAATGTGCCCATGGCTGAAATGATCGGCCCGCGGGGTCCCCGGCCAGCAACGGCGCCGTCGGCCGGTGGCAAGCCCGACGCCGCCGGGGTCGGCCTGCATTTCCGGCTGGTCAGCGCCGGGGAGCCGCTGGTGCGCGAAGGCGAGCCGATGCGGGAAGTGCATCTTCTCGCCGACGGCCGCGCCTATCGGTTCCGGGAAGGGCCCGAAGCGCAGCGCGAGACGCTGGCCGTGCTGGCGCCGACCGATGCCTGCACCATCGATGCCCTGCTGCTGGCGCGCGCGAACTACAGTGTCGAGATGCTGACTCCGGGGTCGGTCGTGTGCGTGACCCGCGAACAGGCGCTGGCACTGGTCGCCGATCACCCGGGGATCAGGTGCAGCTTTACCTGGCTGCGCTATGTCGAGGAAGCGATTCGCGCCCAATGGTCCGCCCATCTCGACTGGCAATCGGCGCCCGGGCGCACCGCCCATCTGCTTTGCGAACTGGCGTATCGGCTGGGCAAGCCGGACGGCGCCGGCGGAATCGGGTTCGATCCGCCGCTGACGGCCGATGGGCTGGCCGATGTGCTGGCGCTGACGCCGGTCACCATCGAACGGACACTGCAGGAACTGCGCGCCGAAGGACTGGTGGCGCTGGCCCGGCGCGAGGTCGTCATTCGCCATCTCGCGGCGCTGCAGCGCGTCGCGGACTGCGGCCATTTCTGCGTGCGTGCCAGCCCGGCAAACGTGCCGATTGCAGATGTATTCGATACGTGTCGAAGGCAGTATTCCTAAATACCGGACTAATATAGTCTTGTTTTATGCGAGACAATGCGTGAACTACCTATGTAAATAGAATTTATTTTTCCCATATATCGGCTATCGGTCGCCAGTGTTTCAGGGCGCGACTGACTGAAGGCAGCGCAGGTTTTCGCCCCGACCATCAGGCGAACAATGTCGAATCTCCGCAATTACAGTCACAATATTCTGCTCAGGCTGATGGCCGACGCGGATCTGGCGCTGCTCGCGCCGGGCTTCACGCGGGTTGTGCTGGAACCGCGGCAGGTCCTGGTCACCGCGAACATGCCGATCGACCAGGTCTATTTCCTCGAAAGCGGCGTCGCATCGGTGGTGTCGCGCCTGCCCGAACAGGGGATGACCGAGATCGGCATTTTCGGCCGCGAAGGCTTTTCGGGGTCGGCCGTCATGCTCGGTGCCAGGTCTTCGCCGCATTATACGCACATGCAGGTGGATGGGCAGACCGCGCTGCGCATCGACAGCGACCGGCTGCTCGCAGCGGCGGCGGCCAGCCCGTCGCTGCAGGCGCATCTGCTGCGCTATGTGCAGAGTTTCCTCGTCCAGACCGCGCATACGGCGGTGTCGAACGCCCATCACCGCATGGAGGCGCGGCTGGCACGCTGGCTGCTGATGTGTCACGACCGGCTGGACGGCGACGAGATCCAGATCACCCATGAATTCATGGCGATGATGATCGCGGCGCAGCGCAGCGGGGTGACGATCACGCTGCATTTCCTGGAAGGCGCAGGGATGATCCGGTCCCAGCGCGGCCGCGTCGTCATCGTCGACCGTGCCCGGCTGGAGGATATTTCCGGTGAAGCCTATGGCCAGCCGGAAGCGGAATACCGGCGCCTGATCGGACCGTTCGGGCGATCGGCGGGGGCCGGCGACAGCGACAGCTGAGGGCGGGCGTGCGTTGGCGCCCCGGCTGCCGCCCTACGCCGCAATGCGGTCCACCAGAATCGCAGCTTCCTTCGCGCGCGCCGCGGCAAGATCATGCGCTGCCTGCATCCGCAACAGCGTCTCGGCGCGAAGACCGAAAGCCTTTTCAAAGCGGATCGCCATTTCAGCCGACACACCGGCGTTGCCGTTGAGAAGATTGCTCATCGCCTGGCGGGTAACGTGAAGCTTCTGGGCAGCGACGGTGACATTGAGGCCATGGGGCTCGATGAATTCGGTGCGCAACCAGGGACCGGGATGGATGGCGAAGCTGGCGTGCAGGGTAATCGGCATCAGTGATAATCCTCCAGATCGAGGTCTTCGATGGCGAGGCCCTGCGTCACCCGAAAGGTCATCCGCCAGTTCTTGGTCACCGTCAGCGACCAGGTGCCGCTGCGATCACCGGTCAGCAGATGCGCGCCGAAATTGGGTGGCACCAGCAATTCGTCTGCCGCCTCGATGGCAACCAGATAGGCCAGCATGTTGCGCAGGCGGCCGATCAGATTGCCGGGAAGGCCCTTGGTGGTTCCGGTCTCGGCAAAGTTGCGAAGCGCCTTGTGCCGGATGGATTCGATTTCCATGGCACCGACTACCGCGGTACCTGTCGTGTGTCAAGTGACGGGCGACAGACAAGTCCCCGCGTTCGGGCACGTTCTGAGGCGGCGAGGGGCTCTACCGCCCCCCGCGCCGGATGCCCTTCGGCACGCGTGACTGGCCCGGTCGGCGGCCGGTCCGCACGCGGTCGCGGCGTTCGCCGGGTTGCTGGCCTTCGCCGAGCGGCAGTTCGAAGCGCAGCGCGCCGGTGATCGGGTTGGCTTCGGCGAGCCGCAGGTCGAGGCGCATGCCGGACTGGTAGCGGGTGCCGGTTTCGATGCCCTCCAGGGTGCGGCGATCCTCGTCGAAGACGAAGCGTTCGTCGCCGAGGGTGGAGACGGGGACGAGGCCGTCGCCACCAAGCCCGATGACCTGGGCAAAAAAGCCGAACTTGGCGACGCCGGTGATGCGCGTCGGCAGGACTTCACCCAGCCGGGTCGACAGGAAGGCGGCGACATAGCGGTCGGTGGTGTCGCGTTCGGCCTCCATGGCGCGGCGCTCGGTCATGCTGACATGGTCGGCGGTGCGGCCCATCGCGGCACCATCGGCATCGGACAGTCCGCCGTCGCCGAGCTGGTACGCCGCCACCAGCGCGCGGTGGACGACAAGGTCGGCATAGCGGCGGATCGGCGAGGTGAAATGCGCGTAGCTGCCCAGCGACAGGCCGAAATGGCCCTTGTTGTCGGGGCTGTAATAGGCCTGGGTCTGGCTGCGCAGCACCGCCTCCATCAGCTGTTCGGCCTCGGGCTTGCCCTTGGCGCGCGCCAGGATGCGGTTGAAAGTGGCGGGCTTGATGACCTGGCCGAGCGCCAGCTTTTCATCGAAGGTGTCGAGATAGTCCTTGAGCGCCACCAGCTTTTCGCGGCTCGGCGGCTCATGGTCGCGGTACATGCACGGCGACTTCTTCGCTTCCAGCGCCTTGGCGGCGGCGACGTTGGCGGCGATCATGTAATCCTCGATCAGGCGATGCGCGTCGAGGCTCTGGCGCAGCGCGATCGACACGATCCGGCCGGCGTCGTCGAGGATGACGCGGCGTTCGGGAAGGTCGAGCGCCAGCGGTTCACGGGCGTCGCGGGCCTTGGACAGCGCGCCCCAGGCGGCCCAGAGGTCGCGCAGGACGGGGAGGAAGTCGCCGCTGGCGCTGTCGATACTCGCTTGCGCATCTTCATAGGCGATGTTGGTGACGCAGCGGATGACGGCACGGGTGAAGCGCTGCGCCAGCACCTTGCCGTCGGCGGCGATCTGCAAATGGCAGGCGAGGACGCCGCGGTCCTCCCCTTCGACCAGCGAGCAGATGTCGGCGGACAGGGTTTCGGGCAGCATCGGGACGACGCGATCGGGGAAATAGACGCTGTTGCCGCGCTGCCGGGCGGCGCGGTCGAGCGGCGTGCCGGGGCGGACGTAGAAGCTGACATCGGCGATCGCGACGATGGCCTTGAACTGGCCCGGGTTGTCGGCATCGGGCGCCGCCCAGACGGCGTCATCGTGGTCGCGCGCATCGGCGGGATCGATGGTTAGGAACGGCAGCGCGCGCAGGTCCTCGCGGTCTCCGCTACCAACGTTCAGGGGCCGGCGGGCGACCTGGGCGGCTTCCTCCAGCGAGGCCTCGTCGAACCGGTGGGGGATGCCCTTGGCGTGGATGGCGATGAGCGAGAAGGAGCGCGGCGCGAAGGGATCGCCAAGGATTTCGACAACGCGGGCGGACTGGCGCGGCGGCCGGCCGGCGGGTTCGGCGAGGACGAGGTCGCCGACCTTCGCGTCGCCGGGGTCGCTGACCGCCAGGTCGGCGCGGGCGCGCTTGTCGACGGGGACCATGCGATAGCCGGCGGCGTCGCGGCGCAGGATGCCGAGGACGAACTCCTCGGTCTTGGCGAGCGCCTTCATCGGAAAGGCGGTATAGCCTGTGCCGGTTTCCTCGATCCGCGCAAGCACGCGGTCGCCGACGCCGAGCGCGGCGCGGCGTTTCCCCTCGATCAGGCGGATGCGCGGCGGCGGGGCGGCGTGGTCCCAGCGGTCGGGAACGGCGACGGGGCCGTCCTCGGCGGCTTCGACGATGCGCAACACGGCGACCTTGGGCAGGCCGCCGGCCTTTTGCAGGGTGCGGCCGGGGCCGACTTCGAGCGCGCCGTCGTCCAGCATGTCCTTCAGCAGCGCCTTGAGCGCGATCTTGTCCTGGGCGTGCAGGCCGAAGGCCTTGGCGATCTCGCGCTTGCCGACGGCGGTCGGCTGGCTGCGGATGAAGGCCAAGATGGCGTCGCGGCTGGGCAGGCCGGGGGCGGGCGAGGGAGGGCGGCGGGGCATGGCGGGACCATGGGCGGCGCGCGCGGGGGATGCAACCGGGGCTTGCCTATGACCCGCGGTTGCTTAAATGCGGCGCCGGACTTGAACGCAACGATGCTGCGCTTATCTCAGCCCGGTCACACGAACCGGAGACGATGGGCGGCGCTGCCTCGGGGTGCTGTCGCACGGGCTCCACGAACAAAAGGGCGAAAGCAAGATCATGGCAAAAGTCATCGGTATCGATCTCGGCACCACCAACAGCTGCGTTGCCGTCATGGAAGGGTCGACCCCCAAGGTTGTCGAGAATGCCGAAGGCGCGCGCACGACGCCGTCGCAGGTGGCATTCACCAAGGATGGCGAGCGACTGGTCGGCCAGCCGGCCAAGCGCCAGGCGGTGACCAACCCCGAAAACACCGTGTTCGCGGTGAAGCGCCTGATCGGCCGTTCGTTCAGCGACCCGCTGACCCAGAAGGACGCGGCGCTGGTGCCGTACAAGATCGTCAAGGGCCCCAATGGCGACGCCTGGGTCCAGGCCGGCAATGAAGATTATTCGCCGTCGCAGATTTCCGCCTTCATCCTGCAGAAGATGAAGGAAACCGCCGAGGCCTATCTGGGCGAAACCGTCACCCAGGCCGTCATCACCGTGCCGGCCTATTTCAACGACGCCCAGCGCCAGGCGACCAAGGACGCCGGCAAGATCGCCGGGCTGGAAGTGCTGCGCATCATCAACGAGCCGACCGCGGCCGCGCTCGCCTATGGCCTCGACAAGAAGACCGAAGCCAAGACCGTTGCCGTCTATGACCTTGGCGGCGGCACTTTCGACGTGTCGGTGCTCGAACTGGGCGATGGCGTGTTCGAAGTGAAGTCGACGAGCGGCGACACCTTCCTCGGCGGTGAAGATTTCGACGCCAAGCTGGTCGAATTTCTGTCGGCCGACTTCAAGAAGTCCGAAGGCATCGACCTGACCAAGGACAAGCTCGCCCTGCAGCGCCTCAAGGAAGGCGCCGAAAAGGCCAAGATCGAGCTGTCGTCGTCGGCATCGACCGAAGTCAACCTGCCGTTCATCACGGCGGACGCGACCGGGCCGAAGCATCTGGTCAAGACGATCACCCGCACCGACCTCGAAAAGCTGGTCCTCGACCTCATCGAGCGCACCCGCAAGCCGTGCCTCGACGCGATCAAGGAAGCCGGCGTCAAGGCCAGCGAGATCGACGAAGTCATTCTCGTCGGCGGCATGACGCGCATGCCGCGCGTCCGCCAGTTCGTGAAGGAACTGTTCGGCAAGGAGCCCAATACCAGCGTCAACCCCGATGAAGTCGTCGCCATGGGCGCCGCGATCCAGGCCGGCGTCCTCCAGGGCGACGTCAAGGACGTGCTGCTGCTCGACGTGACGCCGCTGTCGCTGGGCATCGAGACGCTGGGCGGCGTGTTCACCCGGATGATCGACCGCAACACGACGATCCCGACCAAGAAGTCGCAGACCTATTCGACCGCCGACGACAACCAGTCGGCCGTGACGATCCGCGTCTTCCAGGGCGAGCGCGAGATGGCGGCGGACAACAAGCTGCTCGGCCAGTTCGACCTGGTCGGCATTCCGCCGGCGCCGCGCGGCATGCCGCAGATCGAAGTGACCTTCGACATCGACGCCAACGGCCTTGTCGCGGTCAACGCCAAGGACAAGGGCACCGGCAAGGAACAGCAGATCCGCATCCAGCCGTCGGGTGGCCTGTCCAAGGACGACATCGAGCAGATGGTCAAGGATGCCGAGAAGTTCGCCGAGGAAGACAAGAAGCGCCGGGCCGTCGCCGAAGCGCGCAACCAGGCCGATTCGCTGATTCATTCGACCGAGCGCCAGCTGTCCGAACATGGCGACAAGGTCGGTGCCGATGTGAAGGCGGAGATCGAGACCGCGGTTGCCGACCTGAAGGCGATCCTCGACGGCGGCGACCCCGAGGCACTGACCGCCAAGACGACGGCGCTGCAGACCGCCGCCATGAAGCTGGGCGAGGCGATCTACACGGCCGAGGCGGCCAAGGCGGCATCGCCCGAGGGCGATGCGCCGAAGGACGACAATGTCGTCGACGCCGAATTCTCGGATGTCGAGGACGACAAGAAGTAAGCGGTCGGGAATGGGTGCGTCCCTCGACTTCGCTCGGGATGAGCGGATGAGGGGGATGCACCGCATTCCTTTTGGGACATGGTGACCCAGAACCGCTCATCCGGAGCGAAGTCGAGGGACGCACGGCTGCGGGGCGAGCCACTTGATGAGCACTGAAATCGACTATTACGAGCTGCTGGAATGCGAGCGCGGTGCCGATGATTCGGTGCTGAAATCCTCCTATCGTCGGCTCGCCATGAAGTGGCACCCGGACAAGAACCCCGGTGACCAGGCCGCCGAACAGAAGTTCAAGGCGATCAGCGAGGCCTATGATTGCCTCAAGGACCCGCAGAAGCGCGCCGCCTATGATCGCTATGGCCATGCGGCCTTCACCCAGGGCGGCGGCGGTGGCGGCGGGGCGCAGGACTTCGGCGGCTTTTCCGACATTTTCGAAAACATCTTCGGCGAGTTCATGGGCGGCGCGCGCCAGCCGCGCGGCCGCGGCGGTGCGCAACGTGGCCAGGACCTGCGCTACGACCTCGAAATGACGCTGGAGGAGGCGTTCGGCGGCAAGGCGGCGACGCTGACCATCGAGGTCGCTGCCGCCTGCGAGCCCTGCGCTGGCAGCGGCGCCAAGCCCGGCACGTCGGCACGCACCTGCACCACCTGCAACGGCCAGGGCCGCGTCGCCATGCGCCAGGGGCTGTTCGCGGTCGAACGCGCCTGCCCCGCCTGCCATGGCGCCGGCCAGATCATCGCCGATCCGTGCGAGACCTGCCATGGTGCCGGCCGCGTCGAAAAGCAGAAGACCTTGAACGTCAACGTGCCGCGCGGCGTCGATGACGGGACGCGGATCCGGGTGGCGGGCGAAGGCGAGGCGGGGTCGCGCGGTGGCCCGGCCGGTGACCTGTATCTGTTCGTGCATCTGAAGGCGCACAGCCTGTTCAAGCGCGACGGCACGACGCTGTTCGCGGTGGCGCCGATCTCGATCACCACAGCGGCGCTCGGCGGCGAGATCGAAGTCCCCGGGCTCGACCGCGATGTGGCGGTGGTCAAGATTCCGCACGGCACCCAGACCGGCAAGCAGTTCCGGGTGCGCGGCCGCGGCATGCCGGCGCTCAACGGCGGCGTTTCGGGCGGCGGCTATGGCGACCTTGTCGTCCAGGTCGAGGTCGAAACGCCGGTCAAGCTGACCAAGCGCCAGCGCGAGCTGCTCGAGGAATTCCAGGCGCTCGAAGCCGGCGAGGGCGGCCGCAACAATCCGCGCCAGACGGGGTTCTTCGACAAGCTGAAGGACGCCTGGAACGATTTGACGGATTAGGGCAGGGCCGCCGGCCCTGCTATTTCTTCACATGCTCCGGCTTGCCCTTGCGGCTCGTCGACGCCATCGCGTCGAGCTCGGCCTCGGTCATCGATTCGGCCATCGCCTTCGACGCGCCTTTCAGCTTCGATTTCGGCGTGTCGCCGCGCTTGGCCGACAGGGCGGCGCCGGCGGCTTTTTGCTGGGCGGCGGATTTGGCGGGCATGGCAGGTCTCCACGATTGGTCGCCCGGGGAACGCTTGCCGCCGCGCGCTGTTCCGCGATGGGGTGACCCGCCGCGGCTTCTGTGCCAAAGCCCGCCTTCAATTTTGCCGGAGCCTGCAATGATCGAAGCCGAATGGTGGGATTATGACGATGCCACCGAACTTGCCGAAGCCGTTGCCGGCGATGTCGGGTTCATCATCGAACAGGCGCTGGAAGCGCGCGGCCGCGCCATTGTCGCCTTTCCGGGCGGCGAGACGCCCAAGCCGGCGCTGGAACTGCTGGCGGCGCGCAAGATCGAATGGGCCGATGTGACGATCGTGCCGACCGATGACCGGCTGGTGCCGCCGACCGATCCGCGGTCGAACGTCGGCATGCTGGCCAAGATGTTCCTGCCCAGGCGCGCCCGCGTGGTGCCGCTGTGCGCCGGCGAAACCGATCCGCAGGTGGCGGGCCATGCCGCCGACGAACGGCTGGCGGCGCTGGAATGGCCGCTCGACCTCGCCTGGCTGGGGGTCGGCGCCGATGGGCATGTCGCATCGATCTTCCCCGGCCCCGATTATGACGGGGCGATCAACGGCCCCCGGATCCGCCGCGCCATGGGTGTGCGGCCCGATCCGATGCCGGCGAACATGCCGGTCAACCGGGTGACGCTGACCAAATCGGCGCTCGCGTCGGCGCGGGTGGTGACGCTGGTGCTGACCGGCACGGACAAGCGCAAGCTGGTTGAAAAGGCAATCAAGGATGGCGCCGCCAGCCAGTTGCCGATCGGCCGGCTGCTCGCCGACCTTGAAATGGACATCGACATCCACTGGTGCGCGTGACGGCACGGCTGGCGGGCCGGCGCTATCTCGTCACCGGGGCGGCGCGCGGCCTGGGGCTGGCGATCGCGACGCGCTTTGTGGCCGAAGGCGCGCGGGTGATGCTCGCCGATCTGCTGCCGGAAGGCGCCGAAGAAGCGGCAGCGGTCGGCGATGCAGCGGCGTTCGTCACCTGTGACGTGACGCAGCGCGACGCGATCGCAGCGGCCATCGACGCCGTGGTGGCGCGCTGGGGCGGGCTTGACGGGCTGGTCAACAATGCCGGCATCGCGCCGCGCGGCGATATCCTGACCGAAACCCCGGACCAGTTCGACCGGGTGATCGCCACCAACCTGACCGCGGCGTTCCACGCCATCCAGCTGGCCGCCCCGCACCTGATCGCCGCCGGCGGCGGGTCGTCATCAACATGTCGAGCGTCAACGCCGTGCTGACCATCCCGTCGCTGCTGGCGTATAACGTCGCCAAGGGCGGGCTCAACCAGCTGACCAGGAACACCGCCGTTGCGCTGGCGCCGCACAATATCCGCGTCGTCGGCATCGGCCCCGGCACGATCCTGACCGACCTGGCACGCGAAGCGGTGCTGGCGGACGATGCGGCGCGGCGGATGATCCTGTCGCGCACGCCGATGGGGCGGGCCGGCGAGCCGGAGGAAATCGCCGCGATCGCCGCCTTCCTCGCCAGCGACGACGCCAGCTACATCACCGGCGAGACGATCTACGCCGATGGCGGCCGGATGGGGCTGAACTACACGGTGCCGGTGGCGGACTGACGGCGGCGCGGCTCAGCCGGCGTAGAGCTTGTCGAGCCGCGCACCATAGACCTGCTTCAGCACATGGCGGCGGATTTTCAGCGACGGCGTCATCTGCTGGTTGTCGGTGGTGAAGGCTTCGTCGGCGATGATGATGCGGCGGACCTTTTCGACGACCGACAGCCGGGCGTTGACGCGGTCGACGGCGGCCATGACGGCGCGGTGGAATTCGGGCTCCTTTGCCAGCTTCTTCAGGTCGGGGGCCACGCCCTTGTCGCGTGCCCAGCACAGCGCCCATTCGGTTTCGGGAACGACGACGCCGACCAGATAGGGCCGCTTGTCGCCATAGACCATCGCCTGGGCGATCTCGTCCTGCAGGGTCAGCATGCCTTCGACGCGCTGAGGTGCAACATTATCCCCTTTATCGTTGATGAGAATGTCCTTCTTGCGGTCGGTGATGACGAGGTGGCCGTCCTTGTCGCAATGGCCGATGTCGCCCGTCAGCAGCCAGCCGTCCTGCAGCACCTTGTGGCTTTCGGCGTCGTTCATCCAGTAACCGTCCATCACCAGTTCGCCGCGGACCAGGATCTCGCCATCGGGCGCGATGCGGACCTCGACGCCGGTCAGCGGCGGGCCGACGGTGTGCATCTTCAGCTTGGCACGGGGGCGGTTGCAGCTGATCACCGGCCCCGCTTCGGTCTGGCCATAGCCTTGCAGGATCATGATGCCGATGGCCGAAAAGAACACGCCGACTTCGGGGTTGAGCGGCGCGCCGCCGGCGACGAGGCCCTTGAGCCGGCCGCCGAACTTGGCGCGGATCGACTTGCGGATGGTGCGTTCCAGCGCCGCGTCGAGCAGCCGGTCGGCGATGTTGAGCGGTTCGCCGCGGGCTTCCTTGCGCGCGAGTCGCAGCGCCTGGTTGAGCAGGGTGACGGCGACGCCGCCCTGTTTTTCGATCTGCTTGGCGATGCGGGTGCGCAGCACTTCGAACAGCCGCGGCACCACGACCATGAAGGTCGGCTGCGTTTCCTCGATATTGGCGGCGAGCTTTTCCAGCCCTTCGGCGTAATAGATCTGCCCGCCCATCCCCAGCGGCATGTACTGGCCGGCGGTGTGTTCATAGGCATGGCTGAGCGGCAGGAAGCTGAGGAACAATTCGCCCTGGACGTCGCCGGGTTCGAAATCCTGTTCGATGATGGTGATGGCGCCGGCGATGTTGCGCATGATCGCGCCATGGTGCTGGCGCACGCCGCGCGGCGCGCCGCCGGTGCCGCTGGTGTAGATCAGGCAGGCGAGGTCGTGGCGCTGCATCTGCGTGCGGGCGCGCATCGCGGCGATATCCTCCGCCAGATGGCCGGCACGGGCGGCGACGATCGCCTGCCACTGGTGGATGTGGAGTTCATCGACGATGTCGCTGCTCTGCCCGTCCTTGAGCGGATCGATGCCGATGACGATGCGGCAATTGTCGCTGGCGGCGACCGCCGGCAGCAGGGTGGCGGCCAGCTTGGGGCCGGACACGATGACGGCGCGGGCGCCCGAATTGCCGAGGATGTGGCTGTGGTCGGCTTGGGTGTTGGTGGTGTAGGCCGGCACGGTGATGCCGCCGGCCGCCATGATGGCGAGGTCGGCGAGGCACCATTCGGGGCGGTTTTCGCTGACCAGCGCGATCCGGTCGCCGCGCTTTATGCCGAGGCCGATCAGCGCTGCCGACAGGCTGGCGACGATGTCGCGGCACTGGGCCCAGCTGAGCGTCTGCCAGACGCCGGCGAGCTTTCGGGACAGGAACGGCGCTTCGCCGCGTTCGTCCGCCATGTCGAGGAACAGCGTGACGAGGTTGGGCGCGGCATCGACTCGCGCGGCAAGGCGCGCCGGGCGCAGCGGGGGAAATTTGGGGGGGGCCATGGGGCTGTTCCTCAAAAACCTGCGGCAAAGCCTTCGCTGCGCGGATCGACGCCGCCGCGCCAGCCGCCGGGGACACGTTCCAGCCCATTGGCCTTCAACGGCAGCGGAAAGCTGACGACATTATGGCCAAGCGCCTTCAACGCCGGGATCATCGGCACCAGCTTTTCGCCCTGCGGCCCGGCTTCGACGACGACGACATCCTGGTTGACGTAGATCAGCGGCAGTCCGATCGCGTCGCCGACCGGCAGCTTCCAGTCGATGACGCCGATGATGGCCTTGGCGACCTGCGCCGGGATGGTCATGCCGCCGGCGGCGCCGATGGCGAGCAGCGGCCGCCCCTGCGGATCATAGACGATCGACGGCGACATCGACGAGCGCGGGCGCTTGCCGCCCTGGACGCGGTTGGCGACCGGCGCGCCATCGGCCATGGGTTCGAAGCTGAAATCGGTCAGCTCGTTGTTGAGCACCATGCCGCCCGCGACGAGCGAACTGCCAAAGCCGCCTTCCACCGTCGAGGTCAGCGAGGCGACATTGCCGGCCGGGTCGACGGCAGCGAAATGCGTCGTGGACGGGACTTCGCCGCCGGGGGCCGGGGTGCGCGGCGCGGCCCCCCTGGGCGTGCCGGCGGTCACCTTGGGCATGGTGGCGGTGGCGCTGATCAGCCCGCCGCGGGCCTTGAGATAATCATCGGCGACGAGGCCGGCGACGGGGACCGGGACGAAATCGCTGTCCCCGCCATAAGCAGAGCGGTCGGCAAAGGCGAGGCGCTGGCTTTCGGCCAGCAAATGCCACGACACCGGACTGTCGGGGCCGAGCCGGGCGAGGTCGAAGCCTTCGAGCTGCTTGAGGATCGCCAGCACGGCGATACCGCCGGCCGACGGCGGCCCCATGGTGCAGATCTTGTGGCGGCGATAGGTGGCGCACACCGGCGGCCGCGCCTTGGCCTGATAGGCGCCCATGTCGGCCAGCGTCATCGCCGACGGGTTGTTGGGGGCGGTGGTGACGCGGGTGACGATCGCCTTGGCGGTGTCGCCGGTGTAAAAGGCCTGGGGGCCGCCCTTGGCGATGGCCTCCAGCGTTTTGGCCAGCGGCGCGTTGACGATGCGGGTGCCGACGGGCTTGGGCGTGCCATCGGCGTTGAGGAACAGCGCGGCCGCCTCCGGGGTGAGTTTCAGGGTCTTGGCGCTGGCGGCGACGGCGCGGGCCATGCGCGGCGTCATCTCGTAACCGTCGCGCGCCAGCGTGATCGCCGGCTGGAACAGCGCTTCCCAGGGCAGCTTGCCGAGCTTGCCATGGGCGAGCGCCAGCATGGCGATATTGCCGGGCACACCGACGCTCGTGCCGCCCGGAACCGCCTGGCTGTAGCTGAGCTTCTTGCCGTCGGGACCGATGAACAGCGTCGGCGTCGCCGCGGCGGGCGCCTTTTCGCGGCCGTCGAAGGTCAGCGCCGCGCCGCCGCGCGCCGGCTGGTAAACCAGCAGACCGCCGCCACCGATGCCCGAGGATTGCGGTTCGACCACCGACAGCGCCAGCAAGGTCGCGGCGATGGCATCCATTGCGGTGCCGCCCTGCTTGAGCATGGCAATGCCGGCGGCGGTGCCGCGCGCATCGGCCGACGACACGCCGGTGATGAAGGCGCCGGGCGGCGCCGGTTCGGGGGCGATGGCAGCGGCCGGTGCAGCACAGGCTGCCAGGACAAGAAACGGCAGCGCCCGGCGGGAAAGGATCATTCGCATGTCGCGGACCATAGCGGGGTCGTTCGCCGCGGCAAGAGGCAGCACCGCGGCGTCAGGCCCCGACGGCGTCGCCGACGCTGGCAAAGCCGTCGCGGCGCAACAGGCCCGCCAGATCGGCCTTGATGCGCTGCACGAGGCCGGGGCCTTCATAGACCAGCGCCGAATAGAGCTGCACGGCGCTCGCGCCGGCGCGGATGCGGGCATAGGCATCGGCGCCCGAAGCGATGCCGCCGGCGGCGATCAGCGGCAGCGCGCCGCCGGTGGCGCGGGCAAAGCCCTGCAGCGCCGCCAGGGCGAGCGGGGCCAGCGGCGCGCCCGACAGGCCGCCCGCCTCCCCCGCGTCGCGGCTGCGCAGCGGCGGGCGGCTGATGGTGGTATTGGAAACGATGAGGCCATCGACGCCGCCATCGAGGGCGATCCGCGCGATGGTGTCGAAATCGGCAGGCTCCAGGTCGGGCGCGACCTTGACGAACAGCGGCACCGGCAGCGAACCACGCGCCGCGACGACGCGCGCGACCAGATCGGTCAGCGCGGCGCCGTCCTGCAGGGCGCGCAGGCCCGGGGTGTTGGGCGACGAGATGTTGACGGTGACATAGCTGGCCAGCGCCCCCGCGGCGCGAACCCCCGCAACATAGTCGGCGGTGCGATCGTTCGAATCCTTGTTGGCGCCAAGGTTTATGCCGACGATGCCGGGGCGACCGCGCCGTGCCGTCAACCGGGTGACGGCATGGTCGAGGCCCAGGTTGTTGAAGCCCATGCGGTTGATGACGGCGGCATCGTCGACCAGCCGGAACAGTCGTGGCCTGGGGTTGCCGTCCTGCGGGCGCGGCGTCACCGACCCGCATTCGACAAAGCCGAACCCCAGCCGCAGCATGGCGTCGGGCACCAGCACATCCTTGTCGAACCCGGCCGCCAGCCCGACGGGGTTGGGCAGGGCCAGGCCGGCGACGCGCGTGGCGAGGATGGGATCGTCGGCCGGCGCGCGCGGGACCAGCCCGGAGCGCAGTGCCGCCAGCGTCAGGCCATGGGCGCGTTCGGGATCGAGGGCGAAGACCAGCGGGCGGAGGGCGTGGAACATGGCAGCGTCATGGCGTGCCGGGGGGCAGGCGTCAAAGGTGGCAGCGGCGCGATGCGGGAATTGCCGGCAAGCGTTATTCCTCCTCGTCCTCGCGCCCGACCAGGTCGAGCGCGCGGGCGCGGCGCTGGTGCAGGCCGCACCAATGGACCAGTGCCTCCTCGCGGCCATGCGTTACCCAGACTTCGCCCGGGTCGAGTTCGGTGATGGTGTCGGTCAGTTCGTCCCAATCGGCGTGGTCGGAGATGATCAGCGGCAGTTCGACGCCGCGCTGGACGGCGCGCTGGCGGACGCGCATCCAGCCCGAGGCGAGCGCAGACACCGGGTCGGGCAGGCGCCGCGACCAGCGGTCGGCGAGCGCCGAGGGCGGGGCGATGACGATGGCGCCCTTCATGTCGGCGGCCCTGGCCTCGGTGGCGGGGCGCAGGTCGCCGAGGTCGACGCCGAAATGGCGGTAAAGGTCGCAGAGTTTCTGCATGGCGCCATGGATGAAGATGGGGGCGTCATGGCCGGCGGCGCGCAGTTCGGCGATGACCCGCTGGGCCTTGCCGAGCGCATAGGCGCCGATGAGCACGGCGCGCTCCGGGTCGGCGGCGCGGGCGGCGAGCACCTTGGCGATTTCACCGCCGGTCGGCGGGTGGCGGAACACCGGCAGGCCGAAGGTGGCTTCGGTCACGAAGACGTCGCAGGGCACCGGCTCGAACGGCACGCAGGTCGGGTCGG
Organism: Polymorphobacter fuscus; assembly: GCF_011927825.1. Lineage (NCBI taxonomy): Bacteria > Pseudomonadati > Pseudomonadota > Alphaproteobacteria > Sphingomonadales > Sphingosinicellaceae > Sandarakinorhabdus > Sandarakinorhabdus fusca. Next base: position 2,687,540 of record NZ_JAATJI010000001.1, read on the forward strand.
CGCGGCGCTTGTGGTCGCCCGAAACGACGATACGCTGGCCCTTGTGCTCGAGGACGATCTGCGCCGACCCCAGCACATGGCCGGCGGGCACGAAGCGCACCGACACATCGCCGAGCTGCACCGTTTCGCCATAGGCCAGCCCCTGGCCACCGGCCTGGTCGCCATAGCGGACGCCCATGATCGCCAGCGTTTCGGCGGTGGCCAGCACCTTGCCATGGCCGGACCGCGCGTGGTCGGCATGGCCATGGGTGACCAGCGCCTTGTCCTTGGGCTGCGACGGGTCGATCCACACATCGGCCGGGACGATATGGATGCCTTCGGGATGGGGGACGAGCCAGTCGGGGGATGCCATGCCCCGAATATGGGATGCGCCGCCCCGATCCGCCAGCGCGGCGTGTCGGCACGTCGGCGCGCCGGCGGCCGTCAGGCCATATGCTGCGGCAGCCCGTCGCCGATGTCGTAATAATCGCCCTTGTCGGCGACGAAGATGTGCATGTGGAGCTGTGTGCCGGTCGGCCCGTCGAACGCGCCCATCGCGATGGCGATGCTGTCGCGCGCCGGCGGGTCCCAGAACAGCACGCTGCCGCAGGTGGCGCAAAAGCCGCGGTGGACCTTTTCGGACGACTGGTACCAGGTGACATTGTCGGCGCCTTCGACGGTCAGCGCCGCGCGCGGGACATCGGTCGACGCCCAATAATGCCCCGTCTGCTTGCGGCACTGGCTGCAATGGCAGGCATCGGGCGGCGCCAGTTCGCCGGCGACGGTGAAGCGGACGGCGCCGCAGAGACACGAACCTGTCGGCATGGGGTCACCTTTCGCTGCCGCTGACCGCCCCTTATATCAACGGCGTGTCGCTTCCCCCACCCATTGCCGCCTGGTTCGCGCAGCGCGGCTGGCACCCGCGGCGGCACCAGCTCGAAATGGTGGCGGCGGCGCGCGACGGCAGCCACGCACTGCTGGTGGCGCCCACCGGCGCCGGCAAGACACTCGCCGGCTTCCTGGCGACGCTCGCCGACCTTGCCGAAAACCCCCGCGACGGGCTCCACACCATCTATGTGTCGCCGCTGAAGGCGCTCGCTGTTGATGTGCAGCGCAATCTGCTGACGCCGGTGACCGAGATCGGCCTCGATATCCGCATCGAGACGCGCACCGGCGACACGCCGTCCGACCGCAAGCGCCGGCAGCGCGAACGGCCGCCGCACATCCTGCTGACAACGCCCGAATCGCTGGCGCTGCTGATTTCCTATCCCGATGCCGCCGCCATGCTGGCCGGGGTAAAGACCGTCATCGTCGATGAGATCCACGCCTTTGCGACGACCAAGCGCGGCGACCAGCTGAGCCTGGCCCTGTCCCGCCTGCAGGCGCTGGCGCCCGACATGCGCCGCGTCGGGCTGAGCGCCACCATCGCCGACCCCGAGGCCTATCAGGGCTGGCTGGCGCCCGATGCCGACAGCGCCGCGGTGCGGCTGGTGACGGGCGACCCGGGCGCCGAGCCGGTGGTGGAAATCCTCGTCATCGAGGATCGCATTCCCTGGGCCGGCCACAATGGCCGCTGGGCGGCGCGCGCCGTCATGCGCCGGCTGGAGGCGTCGCGGCTGGCGATCGTTTTCGTCAACACCCGCGCCGTCGCCGAACTGGTGTTCCGCGACCTGTGGGCGGAAAACGACCAGGCGCTGCCGATCGGCATCCACCATGGATCCTTGTCGGCCGAAGCGCGCCGCAAGACCGAAAATGCCATGGCCAGCGGCCGGCTGCGCGCCATCGTCGCCACCGCCAGCCTCGACCTCGGCATCGACTGGGGCGATGTCGACCTTGTCGTCCAGATGGGGGCGCCCAAGGGGTCGTCGCGGCTGCTGCAACGGACCGGCCGCGCCAACCACCGCATGGACGAAGCCAGCCGCGCCATCGTCGTGCCGGGCAATCGCTTCGAATATCTGGAGGCGCTGGCGGCGCAGGATGCGGTGCGCGAGGGCGAGCTCGACGAGGATCGCTTCCGCCCCGGCGGGCTCGATGTGCTCGCCCAGCATATCGTCGCCTGTGCGGCGGCAGCGCCGTTCCAGGCCGATGCACTGTTTGCGGAAATCCGCGGCGCGGCGCCCTATGCCGGGCTGGCGCGGGCGCGCTTCGACGAGGTCATCGCCTTTGTCGCCACCGGCGGTTATTCGCTCAGCGCCTATGACCGTTACCAGCGGTTGAAACAGGGCAAGGACGGCAGCTGGCGGCTGACGCACCCCCGGCTGGCGGCGCAGCACCGGCTCAACGCCGGCACCATCGTCGAGGCGGTGACGATGAACGTCGTCTTCGGCAAGAACGGCCGCAGCGGGCGCCGCTTCGGCCAGGTCGAGGAATGGTTCGGCGGGCAGTTGCGCATCGGCGACAGCTTCATGTTCGCCGGCCAGACGCTGGAAGTGACCGGCTTCGAAGGCCCCGACATCTTCGTCCGCCATGGCCGGGGCGACCCGCGCGTGCCGACCTATGTGGGCGGCCGCATGCCGCTGAGCACCAACCTCGCGGCGCGGGTGCGCGGGCTGTTCAATGCGCCCGAACGCTGGGCCGAAATGCCCCCCGATGTGCGCGAATGGCTGGAAATCCAGCAGCGGCGGTCGCTGTTGCCGGGGCTCGACGACCTGCTGGTCGAAACCTTCGAACGCGATGGCCGCTGGTTCATGGTCGCCTATGGCTTTGCCGGCCGCAACGCTCACCAGACGCTCGGCATGCTGCTGACCCAGCGCATGGAGGCAGCGGGGTTGCAGCCTCTGGGCTTTGTCGGCAGCGATTATGTCGTCGCGGTCTGGTCCTTGCAGCAGGTCACCGACCCGCGGCCGCTGTTTTCCCCCGATGTGTTCGAAGAGGAACTGGCCGAATGGATGGCGGCGTCGCCGTTCCTGCGCCGGGCGTTTCGCGAAGTCGCGATCATCGGCGGGCTGATCGAACGGACGCTGCCGGGGCAGCACAAGACCGGCAAGGCGATGAGCGTGTCGTCGGACCTCATCTACGACGTGCTGCGCCGCCACGAACCCGGCCACCTGCTGCTCACCGCCGCCTGGCACGACGCCCGGTCGAAGCTGACCGACATCGACCGGCTGGCGGCGCTGCTCGAAACCGCGCAGCGCAATCTGGTGCTGGTGGCGCTCGACCGGGTGTCGCCGCTGGCGGTGCCGGTGCTTCTCGAAGTCGGTCGCGAACGGGTGGCGGGCACCGCCGACACGGCGTTGCTGCTCGAAGCCTCGGCGCTGGCGGCGGAAGCAATGCAGATCGACGGCGCATGACGCCCGGCGGAACCGGTTCCGCGGTGGGTCGTTATGTCGCCACCATGAGGGCATCCGGGGCACAGGTCATGACGCACAGCGACGAAACCAGCGATTTCGACTTGGTCCGGCAGGACCCGGCCGCCTGGTATACCGACCCGCAGGCGATCCTCGACGACCGCAATCTCAGCCGATCGGAGCAGCAGGCGCTGCTCGCGGAATGGGCGCAGGACCTGGGTGACCGGATCGCCGCCGCCGACGAGGGCATGGTGCCGGAAGGTGCCGGATCGACCGACGCGGATGTGCGCATGCGCGACCACGTTACGGCGGCGCAGGCGGCGCTGGAGTCGCTGCCGGCGAATGACTCGATTCTCGACATGGCCGCGCGCATCTGGCGGCGCATCACCGGCGGCGATCAGGCCGATCCGGCAAAGGTCACCGAATAGCAGCCGATATCGGCATCGTGCACCAGCGCACTGCGCAGCTGCCGCGCCATGCCGTGGATGATGCGCGCCGTCGGGGTCATGCTGGCCGCGGCGATATGATCGACGCCCTTGAAGCCGGCGGATTCGACCGCGATCTTCGATTTCACCGGGTCGTCGCCGTTGCGCGGCAGCAAGGTCGCCGACACGCAGATTTCGAGCGGGCCGGGTTCGGCATAGGAGGCGGCGAGACTGGCAAGCTCGGTGATCAGGAAAGCCACCGGCACGGCGGCATCGGGATGCAGGATGATCGGCGCCGTTTCGCAGACCATCGTCACCTTGGGATGCGCCGGCGACACGAGGCTGGTTTCAAGCCCGGCGCACAATTCCCCGGCGAGGGAGGTCAGATCGACGCCATGGCTGGTGGCGTCGTCGTACATCCAGCGATGGACGTGCATCAGCGCCGCCAGCCGGGCCTGGATGACGGCATAGGTCTGGGCGCTTTCGCTGCTGTCGGCGCCGCGGGCCTGCAGCGACAACAGGCTGGAAACGATCTGCAGGTTGTTCTTGACCCGGTGATGGACCTCGCGCGTCAGCCGCTGCTGTTCGACAAGCGCGCTGCGCAGGTTGCGGCTGTGCTGGTCGATCTCGTCGGCCATCGAATCGAAGCTGGCGGCGAGGCTGGCAAGTTCGGCACTGCCGAAATCGCGGGCGCCGAAGCGCAGCCGCGTCCGCGCCGGGTCGGAACTGCGGCCGTAAAGCGCCATGCCGCGTTCGATGGCGAGCAGCGGCTGGACGACGAGGCGGCTGACGGCGTACCAGCCGACAACCAGCGCAGTGATCCAGATCAGCACCGGCAGGACGATTCCGAACAGCCCCAGTGGCGAAACGGCGCCCTGGACCGCGATGACGGCATTGTAGCTGCGCAGCGACAGCAAGACGGCGAGCAGCCCCATCGGCAACAGCGCCAAAATCAGCGCGCCGCCCAAAGTCTTCGAAAGCTGGCGATTGGTCGTCAACGACGTGTGGATCCGGCTATTCGAGCGCGCGTAGCAGATCGGCAAGCCGCGGCGGCAGCGGTTCGGCGAGCGTGGCGGCATAGGCGCGGGCAAGCGTCGCCGCGATCGGATCGGCGCCATCGACCGGCGGCTGGCGCTGCGGCGCCGGAGGCGGGGTGGGGATCTTCTCAGCCATCTGTTTCAGCCAGAATGTGTCGGTGCCACGGGATCTTGCATGGCTATATGCGACACTGACCGGGCTTTTGACATGCTGCATCGCTCTTCCCGATCAAAAATAGTCACTTCAACTGCCAGATCACTATATCCAATGACCGTGGGAACCATTGGCTGTACACATCGTTGGCCAAGTCAGAACGGCGACAGCCGGTAAAATTTCTGCCAGGCGCCAATTCAACGCCCCGAACATCAAAGGGTTCCTGCCATGTCGCTCGCTTCGCAAATCGCGCCCCACCTGCCCTATCTGCGGCGCTACGCCCGCGCGCTGACCGGATCGCAGGCGGCAGGCGACGCCGCCGTCGCCGCCACGCTTGCGGCGATCGTCGCCGACCGGGGCAGCTTCGCCAATGATGTGCCGCCGCGGCTGGCCTTGTACAAGGCCTTCCAGGCGCATTGGCGGGACAGCGGCGCAGAGACGACCAGCACCGACGCCGACAGCGATTTCGAGGTCATGGCCGGCAGCCGGCTGGCGGCGATCACGCCGCTGCCGCGCCAGGCGCTGCTGCTCAGCGCGATGGAAGGCTTCACCAGCGACGATGTCGGCTATCTGATCGACCAGCCGACGCCGGCAGTGCTCAAGCTGGTCGCCGAGGCGCTTGCCGACATCGATCGCCAGACGACGACCCGCGTGCTGATCATCGAGGACGAGCCGATCATCGCGCTTGATATCGAGACCATCGTCCGCGATCTCGGCCATGGCGTCACCGGAATGGCGACCACTGCCGACGAGGCGACGGCGATGTTCCGCGCCGAACGGCCGGGCCTGGTGCTCGCCGACATCCAGCTCGCCGACCACAGCAGCGGTGTCGATGCGGTGCGCGACATGCTCGCCGAAGCCTCGGTGCCGGTCATCTTCATCACCGCCTTTCCGGAACGGCTGTTGACGGGCGAGCGCCCGGAGCCGACATTCCTGATCACCAAGCCGTTCCAGACGGCAACGGTGAAGGCCGCGATTGCCCAGGCGCTGTTCTTCAACTCGACCGCCCAGCCGGGCGCCTGACGCCGACTTCGACGTTCCACCGAAAGGGACCCCTGCGATGAGCCGCCGACCACAGACTGCCCCCGTCGACCGCCTGCCGGGCGCCGCCGCCCAGACGCCGGCGGAGCGCGACATCGGCACCTATCTGCGGCTCGCCTTTGCCGCCGTCGAGGAAGCGACGCTGCCGGCAGTGTTCCTCGAACTTCTCGAAAAGCTGGGGGAGGGGGAGCCGGAACGCTCCGCCCCCGCAGCGCTCGGCGACCGCGAATTCAAGGCGGCGCTGGCGGCCGTCATCCCGCATCTGCGCGCCTTCGGCCGCTCGCTGTCGGGCAACCCCGATACCGCCGACGACCTGGTGCAGGAAACGATGCTGAAGGCCTGGGTGGCGCGCGACCGCTTCGTCGCCGGCACCAACATGCGCGCCTGGACGCATGTCATCCTGCGCAACATCTATTTCTCCCAGGCGCGGCGCGCGCGCTTCAAGGGCGAATGGGACGAATATTCCGCCGACCTGCTGCTCGCCATCCCGGCCGGGCAGGACAGCCATGTGGCACTGGGCGACATGCAGCGCGCGCTGATGCAGCTGCCCGCCGAACAGCGCGAGGCGCTGGTGCTTATGGGCGCCGGCGGCATGACCTGCGAGGAAGTCGCCGAAATCTGCCAATGCGCCACCGGCACGGTGAAGAGCCGCGTCGCCCGCGCCCGCACCGCGCTGCGGGCGCTGCTCGAGGGTGGCCAGCTCACCCAGAGCCGCGCCGACACGCCGACGACCGATGTGTCGGCGCTCGACCAGATCATGGACCAGGCGCGCACCTTTTCGCAGCCGCGCAAGAAGAAGGAACCGCTGCTGCTGCCATGAGCCGCGCTCGGTCCGCCGCTGTGCTTGCCATTGCCAAATCGGCATTGCGGCGCGAGAACAGCGCCAATGTCTGATGCCGCCCCCCCTCCGGTCATCGCGCTTGTCGATGATGACCGCAATATCCTGACCTCGGTGTCGATCGCCCTGCAGGCCGAAGGCTTCACCGTCCGCATGTATTCGGACGGCGATTCGGCACTCAAGGCGCTCATCGACAATCCGCCCGACCTTGCCGTGCTCGACATCAAGATGCCGCGCATGGACGGCATGGAGGTGCTGCGCCGGTTGCGCGAAAAATCGCAGGTGCCGGTGATCTTCCTGACGTCGAAGGATACCGAGATCGACGAGGCGCTCGGCCTGGCGATGGGTGCCGACGATTATATCGGCAAGCCGTTCAGCCAGCGCCTGCTGATCGAACGCATCCGCGCCGTGCTGCGCCGCGCCGCCAACCGGGCGCTGCCGGCCGAGGAGGGCAGCGAGATCGTCGCCACCGAACCGATCATCCGCGGCCGGTTGACGATGGACCCGGCGCGCCACCGCGTCACCTGGGACGCCGGCGAGGGCCGCCGCGGCGATGTCGCGCTGACCGTCACCGAATTCATGATCCTGGAAACGCTGGCCAGCCGGCCCGGCTTCGTCAAGTCGCGCGACCAGCTGATGGATGCCGCCTACCAGGACGATGTCTATGTCGATGATCGCACCATCGACAGCCATATCAAGCGGCTGCGCAAGAAATTCCGCGCCGTCGACCATGAATTCAAGGGCATCGAAACGCTGTATGGGGTCGGCTATCGCTTCAACGAAGCCTGAGCGCGGCGTCGACGCGGCGTCGCAGGCGCGTGCCGCCGGCGAACCGTCGGAGGTTCAGGAATGGCGGCGAAACCTGGGCTTCGGTTCGCTCAGGGCGCGGATCTTTGCGGTCAACATCATCGCCGTCATCGTGCTGGCGATCATGCTGCTCTACATCGATACGGTGCGGTCGCGCCTGCTCGACGAGCGCACCGCGGCGCTCGCCGACCAGGCGACGACCATCGCCGGCTTCGCCGCCGACCTGCCGCCGTCGCTGCGCGTCGCCAGCCTTGAACAGCGCAGCTTCGATCGCGGCACGCGGCTGCGGCTGTACGACAGCAACGGGCAGGTCGCGGCCGACAATTGGCGGCGCCCCGGCGTCACCCGCTTCGTCGTCGACGACCCGGCGCAGCAGAGCTGGCGCCGGCGTTCGGCGCGCTTCATCGATCGCGCGCTGGAAGTCGTCGGCTCGTTCCAGCGGCTGCCGCCCTATCGCGAGGCCGTGCCCGACACGGCGGCGCAATGGTCCGAAATCGCGGCGCTGGACGGCCCCGGTGCCGTCACCCGGCTGCGCCGCGCCGCCGATGGCAGTTTCATGCTCGGCGCCGCCGCGGCCGTTGCCTCGGGCGGGACGGTCCACCTGACCGACAATGCCGGCGACCTGACGCGGATCTTGCGGGCCGAGCGGCTGACGTCGTTCTGGCTGCTGCTGAGCGTCACCGGGCTGACCTTGTGGCTGACCTGGTATCTGGCGCGCACCATCGTGCGGCCGCTGCGCATGCTCGCCATCGCCGCGCACCGCGTCCGGCTGGGGCGCAGCCGCGAGGTCGTGGTGCCGCGGCTGCCCGAGCGGCGCGACGAGATCGGTGCGCTGGCGCGGGCGCTGTCGGACATGTCGATCGCGCTGCGGCTGCGCATCGATGCCACGGAGGCCTTTGCCGCCGATGTCGCCCATGAACTGAAGAACCCGCTGGCGTCGTTGCGCAGCGCCGTCGACACGCTGGAAAGCGTCGAGGCGCCGGCGCTGCGCGCGCGGCTGCTGGCGGTCATTCGCGACGATGTCGGCCGGCTCGACCGGCTGATCAGCGATATCGCCGATGCCAGCCGATTGGATGCCGAACTGTCGCGGACACGCTTCGAACCGGTCGACCTGGGGGCGCTCGCGGCCGGGCTGGTCGCTGCCTATCACACCGCCGGCCTGCCGTCCGACCTGTCGATCGGCTATGCCGAGCCCGGCCAGCCGGCGCTGGTGCGCGGCGCCCCGGCGCGGCTGGCGCAGGTGCTGCGCAACCTCATCGACAACGCCCTGTCGTTTTCGCCGCCGGGCGGCCATGTGCAGGTGACGGTCGCCGCCGACAATGGGCGGGTGCGGCTGTCGGTCGCCGACACCGGGCCCGGCGTGCCGCGCGAAAACCGCGCCGATGTCTTCCAGCGCTTCTATTCGCAGCGGCCCGAGGCGGAGGATTTCGGCCGTCATTCGGGGCTGGGCCTGTCGATTGCCGGCGCCATCATCGAGGCGCATGGCGGCAGCATCGGGGTGGAGGACGCTCCCGGCGGCGGCGCGCTGTTCACCGTCGCCCTGCCGGCGACGGCATGACACCGACCGTCCATGCCACCGCCGTCGCGCTGGACGGCCGCGCCGTGCTGCTGCTGGGGCCGTCGGGAGCGGGCAAGTCCGACCTGGCGCTGCGGCTGATCGACCGCGGCTGGCGGCTGGTGGCCGACGACCGGGTGGTGCTGACGGTGCGCGATGGCGCGCTCTGGGCCTCGGCGCCGGCGCCGATCGCCGGGCTGATCGAAGTCCGCGGTGTCGGCATCGTCGCCGAGCCGGCGCTGCGCGAAGCCCGGGTGGCGCTCGTCATCGATCTTGCCGGAACCCCGGAGCGGCTGCCGGAGGCGGCATCGCGCGACTTCGGCGGCATCGCCATTCCCTGTGCCATGCTGTCGCCCCGGGACGAATCGGCGCCGCTGAAGGTCGAGCGGGCTTTGCAGGCGCGCGTGCCGGCCGTAAAAGCCCCTGTGCCCGCCGCGCCCGCCCTTCCCGCCGAAACCCCGCCGATCCTGATCGTCAGCGGCATGTCGGGGGCCGGCAAGTCCTCGACGCTGAAAGCGCTCGAAGACCTGGATTATGAAGCTGTCGACAATCTGCCGCTCGACATGGTCGACAGCCTGTTCAACTCGGCGGAAGGCGGGGACGGCCCGCCGCGTCCGCTGGCGTTCGGTATCGACACCCGCACCCGCGCGTTCGACGCCGAGGCGCTGGTGGTGCGGCTGCGCACGCTGCGCGCCGAAGGGGTCGATATACGGTTGCTCTACCTCGATTGTTCGGACGACGAACTGACCCGGCGCTTTTCCGAAACCCGTCGCCGCCACCCGCTCGCCGCCGACCGGCCGGCGGCCGATGGCATCGGCCGCGAACGCACGCTGACGGCGCCGCTGCGGCGCTGGGCCGACATGGTCATCGACACCACCGGGCTGTCGGTCGCCGACCTGCGCCGCCGCATCGCCGAACAGCTGGGGCGGTCGGCGGACGGCGGGTTGACCGTCACCATCGAATCCTTCGGCTTTGCCGCCGGCCTGCCGCGCGACGCCGACCTGGTGTTCGACATGCGCTTCCTCGCCAACCCCCATTGGGACGTCGCGCTGCGCCCGTTGACCGGGGAGGACCCGGCCGTGGCCGCCTATGTCGCCGCCGACCCGGCCTTTGCCCCGGCGGTCGACCGCATCGCCGACCTGCTGCTGACCCTGCTTCCGCGCTATGGGGCGGAGGGCAAGGCCTATCTGACCATCGCGGTGGGGTGCACCGGCGGCCGCCACCGCAGTGTCGCCGTAGCGTGCGAACTTCACGACCGGTTGACGGCGGCGGGCCATGCCCCGCTGCTCGTCCACCGTGATGTCGCCAGCAATGGCAATGATGCCGCCATATTGACAGCGGCCCCTTTGACGGGTCAGGGCAGCGCGACATGATCGGGCTGATTCTTGTCACGCACGGCGACCTTGCCAGGGAATTCCTGGCGGCGACCGAACATGTTGTCGGCAAGCAGGACCGTGTCGTCGCCATCTGCATCGGCGCCGACGAGGACATGGAGCTTCGCCGCAAGGACATCGAGGCCGCGATCAAGGCGACCGACGAGGGCCAGGGCGTCATCATGTTGACCGACATGTTCGGCGGCACGCCGTCGAACCTGGCGATTTCGCTGATGGCGCCGAATGTCGAAGTCATCGCCGGCGTCAATCTGCCGATGCTGATCAAGCTGGCGTCGGTGCGCAAGACGATGAAGGTCGCCGCCGCCGTGGAAGCGGCGCAGGAGGCGGGGCGCAAATATATCGCCGTCGCGTCGAAGATGCTGGGCGAAGCCGCTTGACCGCCGGTGGCGAAGCGCCTTCCGGCCCCGTTGCCGGGCCAGTCACCGTTCCGATCACCAACAAGCGCGGCCTCCATGCCCGCGCCAGCGCCAAGTTCGTGACGCTGGCGAGCAGCTTCGATGCCGAAGTGACGGTCAGCCATGATGGCAGCAGCGTCACCGGCACCTCGATCATGGGGCTGATGATGCTCGCCGCCGGCATCGGCGAATCGATCCAGATTTCGGCCGCCGGGCCCGATGCCGAAGCCGCGGTGGCGAAGCTGGCCGGGCTGGTGATGGACAAGTTCGGGGAAGATTGAGCGGGGCCGCCGTCCGGCTTATTCCCCCGGCCGGTAGCTGCGCTCGACATGGCCCTTCAACGCGGCATCAGTGAAATAGACGCGGCGAAAATCATGGCTGCGATAGCGTTCGGCCTGGTCGTTGAAATGGGGGGAGGCGGGGTCGCCGCTCTGGCCGCCCGCCGAAATCGCCCGCGCCGACACCGCAGGGCCGAATTCGACCACCGCGACGAAGCTGTTGCCATAGGTGCCGTACCAGCGCTTCGTGCCCGGCCAGGGCCGCGCGCCGAACGCCGGCAGCGACCCCCATTGCGACGAGGAAAAGCCGATCGGCAGGCTCGGCTTGCTGTCGTCGAACGGTTGTACCAGGTCGCCGGTCAGCCGCTGGAAGCGGTTGATCTGCCCCCAGGGCGTGTCCCATGTGCCGAAATCCCGGGTCAGCCGCTCGGTCGCTTCGGCAAAGGCGTCGAGCCGGTCGGCGTCGCTGGGCCGGGCGACCAGGAACGGCACCAGCGCTTCGTCGTCCTGCCTGGCCGCGGCGCCGAAGCGCGCGACCAGCGATTCGCCCCAGAAGGTCGCCAGCGCCATCGGCACCGACGTTTCGGACGATCGGTAGTCCCAACCCCGCAGCGCCGCGATCGGGGCGGCCAGCGCGGCGCGCTGCGGGTCGGCGGCGGGCAGCCGGTCATAGGCCGCGACCAGCGTGGGCACCAGGCTGGCGAAGCCGGTCAGATAGCTGTCATAGGCGGCGGCGAGCAGGCTATCGACGGTGAAGTCGCGGCGCGCCGACAACACCCGCACGGCGTTGGGCCCGCGCGGATTTTCGCCGGCCTTGTCCATGTACCGCGGAAAGGCGGCGGCGCTGGGGCTGTCGGCGCCGGCAGCGTGCCACGGCCAGTTGTTGGTGTTGGTCACCCAGCCGTTTTTCGGCGTCAGCACCTGCGGCAGTTCCGACAGCGCATGTTCGCCCTGCCACGCCGTCGCCGGGTCGCTGCCGTCGACGGGGCGGCTGTAATCGAAGCGGTCATCGCGGCGCGGCATGAACTGCGGGTGGAGATAGGCGATCTCCCCCTTCGCCGACGCAAAGATCGTGTTGTTCGATGAATTGGCCTTGCGCTCGGCGACCTTCAGGAAACCGGCGAGGTCGGCGGCCTTGGTGCGCAGGAAACTCTGCTCGAGCGCCGCGAGCGGCTTGTTCATCAAGGCGACGCTGATCCACTTGCCATCGGCGGCGCGTACCACCGGGCCATGGACGGTGCGAAAGGTGGTGAAGCGGCGCGACTGCAGCA